>CAZPAS010000001.1:0-56310 GCA_964584575.1 uncultured Dehalococcoidaceae bacterium
GCCAACTGCTATACGTGGGACGAGGAAACGCAACTCTTGAGCATCGTCTACGAGACCTGCCTGGAATGCGGCACCTGTTACGTCGTCTGCGATAAAGGAGCGCTGGACTGGAGTTACCCCCGGGGAGGCTACGGCGTCAGCTACCGGCTGACCTAAAAAGAAATGAAAATCATCGTTTGCTTAAAAGAAATTGTCGACCCGGCGCTGAGCCTGGACTTCGGCATGGCTAACCGGGTCGTCTTCCGCGAGGGGCTGCCTCTGCGCTTGAATCCTGACGACGCCTCCGCCCTGGCCATGGCGCTGGGACTCAAAACCCCGGATGAAAGAGAAAAGAACGATATAACCCTTGTATCCATCGGACCGGAAAGGGTAGAGACCTACCTCCGGAACGGACTCGCCCTCGGAGCGGACAAGTCCGTGCGTATATGGGATAAAGATTTTACCAGCCTCTCTTCTTATCAGAAAGCCGGGCTGCTCACGCGTGCCGTATCGCAACTCGGCGCCGACCTCGTTCTAACAGGGGCCATGAGCCTGGATACCGGCAACGGGCAGGTGGGGTCGTTCCTGGCGGCGCGACTCGGCTTGCCGTTTGTCAGCGACGTCGTCGACCTGGAACCGGACAAGGAACAGGAGAGCATTACCCTCACCCGGGACATCGGACGCGGCGAACGTGAAAGACTGCAATGTCCCCTGCCCTCCGTTATTGCCGTTAAGGGGGAGGGCAAACTGCCGTACGCCTCGCTGGACAGGTTCATCGAGAGCCGGTCCGCCGGTATAACGCTGCTTTCACTTGCTGACCTGGGTATTTCCGCTCAAGAGTTAAAGAACGACCCCGCCAGAGTTACCGACCTTGCTTACCCCAGGCCGCGACCCCGCAAAGTGCCGCCGCTGGACAGCTCCCTGCCGGCGTTCTACCGGATTCTGCAATTACTTGAGGGCGGCATTTCCAGGCGGAAGGGCACCATGCTCGAAGGCAGCACCGAAGAACTCGCCGGACAGCTCTTCGAGGTCCTGAAAGAAGAAGGGGTAATCAAGCCGGCCAAGGGCCAATGAAAGAGTGCGGATTTTCACTCGCCGATAACACCTTCCTGAGAGAAGACGTCGATGAATATTTCCTGGTCTCCTGCCTTCCCATCAGGATTCTCCGTATCAACGAGCCGCTTTACCGCCTCCTCGAACATATCCGGGAAGGAGGCATGCTGTCCGGGTTCATCAGCCAAAATCCGGGCATGGACGCGGGTAATTTACACAGGATATTATTGTCACTGGTTTCCAGGGGATACCTGAAACTGGAAATACCCACCGATATGGACGAATTCCCATCGGTCTCCGTAATCATCCCGGTTAAAGACCAGCCCGATTACCTCGTCGAGTGCCTGAAATCGCTGCAAACCCTCGATTATCCCCAAGATAAACTTGAAATCACCGTGGTGGACGACGGCTCGGAAAAAGCGGTCTCTACATTCGTTGATTCTCCCGAGGTTAAAATCATCCGCCGGGACGAATCGGAGGGGCAGGCAGCCTGCCGGAATATCGGGGCGGCAAACGCCCGCGGCGAAGTCCTGGCGTTCATCGACGCCGACTGTATGGCGGACGAGAAATGGCTGAAAGAGATAGTTCCCCTGTTCACGTCGTCCCAGGCGGGGGCGGCGGGGGGCTACGTGGACGGCTATTACAAGGAGGGACTCCTCGACAGGTACGAGCGGATTTCGTCCTCACTGAACATGGGCAAGCGCCTCCTCATGGAAGGCAAGACGGAATCGACATTCTACGTGCCCACGGCCAACCTGGTGACAACCCGGGAGGCGTTCACAGCCACCGGGGGCTTCAATGCCGGGATGCGTATCGGCGAGGACGTGGATTTCTGCTGGCGTTTGAGAGACCTCGACTACACGCTGCTTTACCTGCCCTTCGGCAGGGTCGCCCACAAGCACCGCAATAAGCTCGGCAGGATGCTCAAACGCCGCGCCGAGTACGGCACGTCGGAGGCTGTCCTCTACCGCACTCACCGCGATAAAAAGAAGTCCTTTCAACTCTCCGTGTTCTCCGGACTGTCCTTCCTGGCGTTCGCCATCGCCGTCCTGCTGCCGAGTGCCTGGCCGGTCATACCGTTAATGATACTGCTGGGCATAGACCTCTGGCGCAAGGCCGCCACTCTGCTGAAATACCACGTTAACCTCCCCTTCCCGCAGGTAATCTACGCCACTTTAAGGAGCTACCTCTCCTTCTTCCACTTCGGCTTCTTCCACCTGGTAAGATATTACCTGATACTGATATTCGCCCTCGGCTTCCTCTGGCACCCCTTCTGGATTTTCGGCGGGATAGCCATTGTTTACACGTCGGTCGTGGACTACTGCGTCAGGAAGCCGAACCTGCTTTACCCCTTCTTCCTCTTTTTCTACCTGCTGGAGCACCTAGCTTATCAGGTCGGCGTTTTCTGGGGGTGCGTCAGGCAAAAATTCTTCGGGTCGTATATAATATCGTTCAGGCGTGCATGACAAGAGGGACGAAGATGAGTAATCCGTTAAGTTACTTTGGGACTACCGCCGCGCTGCTCGGCAGAGCGCTGGGGTTCCGCTACGCCAGAATGAGGACGGCGCCCCTCAAGCCGGAGGTGGTCAGCCTGGCGGTGACCAACCGCTGTAACTCGCACTGCATCATGTGCAATATGTGGAAGCGCGCTAAAGAGCACCCGGATATCGAGTTCCTTGAAATGTCTCAACAAGAAATTATCGATATTTTCTCGCGTCCCCTCTTCTCAAACCTCGTAGAAATCGACCTTACCGGCGGGGAGCCCCATCTCCGGGACGACCTCGCAGATATCGCGCTGGGTATAGCCGCACTCAAACCTAAATTCCTGCCTCACCTGCGAAGCATCGTCATCACATCCAACGGGCTGCTTCCAAAAAAAATAATCGACAACTATCAGAAAATACTGGAGGGGCTTAAGGGGAAAAATATCGACCTTGTATCCGTGGCGTCCCTGGACGGCATCGGGGAGACCCATGACAAGGTCAGGGGCACCAAGGGCGCTTTTCAGCTGGCTATGGGGACCATCGGCGGATTGCTGGAACTGAAGGGAAAATACCCTGACTACTTCATCGGCGTGAAGACAACGGTCCTGCCGGAAAATATCGATAGCCTGAACGATATCCTCAAGTTCGCCGAAAAAGAAAAGCTCTTTCACATCATCTCGCCGGCATTCTTCACGGCGACCCGGTTCAGAAACAAAGAAAAACAGGAGGAACTGCGACTCGACTCCGCCAACGATGAGAAGTTACGCCTCTTTTACAATCGCCCCGAACTGAATACCAACTACTTTTACTCGAGGATACGCGGCTGGCTGTCCGAGGGACGGAAATGCTGGTCATGCACGGCGGCTTACAACTACATGTTCATCGAGTACGACGGCACCGTATATCCCTGCGAACTGCTCTCCGAGTCGATGGGTAACGTTAAGGAACAGGACCCGGAAACGGTCTGGAACAGCCCGCAGGCGCACCAATGCCGTATGCTTATCGAAAATACGGAACAGTGCCGTAAATGCATCGAGCCGGGCGCCGTGCGTTACAGCGCCTGTACCGAGGGCATGAGCTACCTCGGATTTCTCAGAAAACTCGGCGTCAGCCGGTATAATAAAAGCCTCTCCGGCGAGGGTTTTAACAAGTACCTTGAGGGCTAGTCGTATTTAATGACCCAACGCCCGATTACCTTCCGGGCGAGTATCGCCTCCCTGACTTCCTCGAGGTCGTCCAGCGTAATAAATCTGGTAATCAGCTTATCGGTCTTCAGGATGCCGGTATTCATGACTTCCATCAGGCTGGGAAGGTCCTCGGTGGGATGGGTCTCCCCGTAAAGCGTGCCTTTAATCGACTTGGCATGTAACGGCGCGTAAAACATGGGGATATCGGTAGTCGAATTTATCGACGGTATGCCGATGGCAACCACCGTGCCGCCCGAGCGCAGTGAGTACCAGGCCTGCACCTGCGCCCCGGGGTCGCCGGTGGCTTCGATGGCGAACTGCAGTCCGGCGCCGTCGGTTAGTTCCTTGATGGCGGGGACGGGGTCTTCCTTGCCGGAATCGATGAAGTGGGTGGCGCCGAATTCCATGGCGATGTCCCTCTTCGAAGCCTCGATGTCGACGGCGATGACCGGATTACAGTTACGCAGCGCCGCGAAACGTATGGCGTTCAAACCGATGCCGCCACAGCCCCACACCGCCAGGGAGTCGCCTTCCCTCGCCTGCGCCACGTTGACCACGCTCCCCCAGCCCGTCGCCACGGAGCAGCCCAGCTGGCAGAGCTGTTCGGGAGGCAGCTTGATATGGTCGGGCACCTTGATGGCGCCGATCTCCGGCATGACGCTGTGGGTGGCGAACCCGGCGATAAAGCTGCCGAGTCCGACCCTCTTGCCGTCCTTATCCGTCAACCGCGACGTGCCGTCGAGCAGGTTCCCCTCCTGGAAGAACTGCGCACTCGTCTCGCAGAGGTTGGGGCGTCCCCGCCGGCACTGGAAGCAGTAGCCGCAGGGCACCATCCAGCACCCGATGACGCGGTCGCCCGGTTTCAGCCTGGTTACGCCGGGACCTACTTTCTCCACCACGGCGCAGGCTTCGTGTCCGGGC
The DNA here is from genome assembly GCA_964584575.1 of uncultured Dehalococcoidaceae bacterium. Lineage (GTDB taxonomy): Bacteria > Chloroflexota > Dehalococcoidia > Dehalococcoidales > RBG-16-60-22 > JAFGPF01. The sequence continues at coordinate 4,625 of CAZPAS010000001.1, forward strand.
ACCATCGGGACGTCCTGCGGTATATAGCCCAGCCAGACGGACGCGTCCGAGTGGCAGAACCCGCAGGCAAGCATTTTTACCTGTACCTCTTTCTCGCGGGGTTCCGCCAGTTCCAGTTCCTCTACCTCCATCGGCACGCCATACTCGCGTAAAACGGCAGCTCTGATTTTCATTTACGTCCTCCCGTATTTCTATTTGCAGTACTGGATATCGGCATTGGGGTAGACGGCGACCTTCGCGCCGGACTTATGATTCTCCCGGAGCAGCTTCAAGACATCATCCCACTCATGCACCAGTATCACTCTATCCGTGTCTTCCAGGTAATTTTTACTGGAAAGCTCGGGGTATTCACTGAAAATAATCAGTCTGCTCACGTTCGACGGCGGCTTCATGCGCAGTCGCAGCTGTCCGCCGATATCGTTCCCGAAAGGGCCCATGAGGTAGTGGGTTATCTGTCCTTCCGGTGCGTTGGCGATTAACACGACGTCCCCTCCTTTTTGACTTACCGAGGGAAAGGCGACCAGCAGACCGGTAATAGCCTCGTTTGCCTTGGCGAAGGAATTGGCGACGACGATGTCCTTGTCTTTAGCAGCGGGTGTAAGATAGTGTTTTGCCGCTTCTTCAAGAGCGGCGTCGTAAGCCGGTACAGGGGCGCCGGCGAAGATTGCCACCGTTTCCCCCCACGTATTAACGACGGCATCGATTTTCATATCCAGCCCGACCATGTCCGCAACCTCGTTAATTACATGGCGGCGTGGATTGTGTTTATATTTACCCATACCGGTGATGGTGTCTTTAACTCCTCCTGTCTCCGAAGACACCTGGGGGGTGTGCATAGCCGCTATCGCCCCGAAAGCCGCCACTCCCGGCAGGACTATCTTGCTGCCCCCGCCGAACCCCGCCATGATATGCGGGACGATGGAGCCGATGCCTATTTTAAGGTCGCATTTCATTACCTCGGCATTGATATGCACTTTTATACCGCTGCTGGTCGTACCCGCGTATATGTTTTTCCCGTAAGGAGCGTGGTTATAGACCGGGAACCGCTTCATGACATCCTCGCCCAGCTTTTTGGCAAAGTCGATGCGGGTCATTGCCTGGTGGCAGCCGCAGGCGGCGATAAAGCGTATCTGGCTGTCCTTTATTCCGGCGGCAGCCAGCTCTTCCAGGACATGGGGCACTATTTCCGCCACGCGCGTTACCCGCGCCATATCATCAAAGATGATAACCACCTCTTTTTTCCCGCGGGCGTACTCCCGCAGCGGCGGCATGCCGATGGGTCCGGATACGGCTTTCCTGATTTCGGCGGGTTTCAGGTGGGGGCGGTTGTACCCCGACATGTTGCAGACCTCTAACCCCCATTCCTCAGGGAAACTCAATTCCAGTTCCTTTACGCCGTGCCAGGCAAGCTGCGGCAGTTTTATTATGTTCACCATGTCAGACCTCCCGTGCCGGATGTGCATTCCGGTTCGTTATTTCAAACCAATTATTACAGGGAATTAATATCAATTTCAAATTCCACCCCCATATCACCAAATTCACCGCCAGTTTACGTTGAAAAAGCGTTATTGATATTACCGCAGGCTCGGCGCCGGGGCATTTTTTTATAAATCGTTTACATAACACATTGCATTATTAATCAAATATTTACCCGCCCGATGGTATATTTTCGCCACATGGCAAAGATATTCAAGGCTAACGGACATATATTTATTCATCTCCCTGCATGTATGGAAAGGTCCGTCGGCGCGGAAAATAGCTGTATCGGTGAGGGTAGAAAACAATGAAAGTAAGAACTAAGTTATTCATCGGTTTCGCCGTAATTGTCTCCCTTTTATGGGCAGTCGGGTTACTATCCTGGAGCATTTTCGGCAATCTCAACGAACAGTTCGCCGTGGTCGAAGAGGATGTAATTCCGAATACTTTCGCCATGAACGAGTTGGACACCCTTTCCAACCATATATACCGCGAGGTATCGGAATATATTTATCACGGCTCGGAGGAAGCTAAGACTGCCGCGATAGCCAACCTGGACCGACTCGAAGAAATAGGAATGGAATACCTGCCGGCTGTGGCTACACCCGGCATGATGGAACACGGCAAAGACAGCGCCCTGGCGGGTAAAATTTTCGACTTTTATTTTTCTTCCACCTGGATAATCGACCTTAAAGAACGCGGCGCCGATTATGATACGATACTGGCACGCGACCGTAGTATGAGCCTGAGCTCGCTGCTTGCCATGCAGGAACACGATGATATCCTGAAAGCAGCCAGCATCGCAAGCCTGGCAAGGGCTAAGACTTCTTTTAACAAAGCATATAGAGGCGGACTGAATGCTATTCATATCACCGCCGCCCTGGTTACTCTGGCCGGCATTATTGCCTGCATTTTGGTAACAAGGTCAATCGTACACCCGCTCATTGCCCTGCGAAAAGGGACCGAGGCAATCGCACAGGGCAATCTCGATTATAAAGTCGGTACGAAAGCCAGGGACGAAATCGGTGACCTTTCCAGAGACTTCGACAAGATGACGGAGAGTCTCAGCAAGAGCATGACTTCCATAGACAACCTGAACAGAGAAATCGATGAAAGAAAGCTGGCTGAAGAAGCGTTCAAGGAGAGCCAGAAATTCTCCTCCAGCCTGTTGGAAAATGCCCCGCATGCCATCGTCGTTTTCAATCCGGACACTTCAGTCAGATATGTCAATCCCGCCTGGGAAAAAGCAAACGGCTGGACAGCATCGGAAATCATCGGCACCAAAGCGCCGTATCCCTGGTGGCCGGAAGAATACAGGGAAATATTCCATGAAGGCTTTAAAGAAGCCATGGCACAGGAAAGCGGCAGCGGAGAGGTAATCGCCCGGAAGAAAAGCGGGGAAATATACTGGATTGATATGAACTGGGTATCGGTAATGCACGACGGAAAACCGCAATATACGATAATCAACTCCGTGGATACTACCGAACGGAAGCAGGCTGAAGAAGCACTCAGGAGCAATGAGGAACGCTTCCGCTTGCTCGCCGATAATTCCACCGAACTCATTGCACGTATACAAATCCTGCCGACAATCAAGACGGACTACGTCAGTCCATCATGCCTGCACATCACCGGCTATACGCAGGAAGAATTCTATAATAATCCTGATCTCGGACTGGAGATGATACATCCGGAAGACAGAAAATTCTTACAGAAGCATGTGGGTCCTGATAATAAAAACAACCATGTACCTATTACCGTAAGACTTGTCCGGAAAGACGGTCGGACAATCTGGATAGAGCAGACCCATACTACTATCTACAATGACCTCGGCGAAGCAATAGCCATGCATCTTGTTTCCAATGATATTACGGAACGCAAGCACGCCGAGGAGGCATTAAAAGATTCGGAGGAAAGGTTCTCTAAAGCCTTTAACGCCAGTCCTGATATCATGGGAATTACTACCCTGAAGGACGGCAATTATATCGAAGTTAATGACAGTTTCGTGCAATTTTCCGGTTACTCCCGTGAGGAACTAATCGGGCACACCAACCAGGACCTGAATATGTGGGTCAATCCGGAAGATGAAGAAAAAATGGGCCAGCTATTAGGAGAAACCGGTAAGATGAGACACGAGGAATTCCTCTTCCGTACGAAGTCCGGTGAAATCCGCACCTGGCTATGCTCGGCGGACATAATAAACGTGGGCGGCGACCCGTGCATGCTTGCCGTAGCCACCGATATCACCGAACGCAAGAAAGCACTGGAAGCCCTGCACGAATCAGAAGAGCGGTTCTCCAAGGCATTCCATGCCAGCCCCGGTTCAATGTCCATCAGCAGATTAAGGGACGGCAAATTTATCGAAGTTAATGATAGTTTCCTCAAGGATAAGGGCTATACCCGCGAGGAGGTTATCGGCCGTAGCTCGGCAGAACTGGGCATATGGAAGGACGATGAGCACCGCAATAAAGTACTGGATATGCTGCAGGAGCAGGGTAAGGTCCACAACGAACTTACCCAGTTCCGCACGAAAACAGGTGAACTACGCACCGGATATCTTTCCGCAGAATTCATCACCCTGGGGAACGAGCCGTGCATGATTGTCCTGACCACGGATATTACCAAGTTAAGGCATGCCGAGGAACAGCTGAGGCTGCTCGGTTCCGTTACCCAGCAGGTATCCGATTCGACAATTGTTATTGATACCGATTTCAAAATCACCTATATGAACCAGGCGGCGGTGGACCAGTTCGGTTATACGCTGGGAGAGGCGCGGGGTAAAACCTTGGGACTCTTCGATGCCAGATCAATGTCGAAGAAAGGGACCGAAGAAATTAGAAAAGCCATAACCAGCGGTAAGGGCTTCAAATCAATAAACACCAAAAAGCGCAAAGACGGAAGCACCCTCATCTGCGACTGCTGCCTTTCACCCCTGTACGACGAAAACGGAGAAATATGTTCGTACATTGACGTCCAGCGCGATATTACCCAGCAGAAAGAGGTGGAGGCGAAATTACAGGTCCACAAGAAACTCATCGAGCGTATCCTGGCTACCATGCCGGAGGGCGTACTGGTTATCGGCAACGACGATAAGATACTGCTGGCGAACGAAGCCTTTAGAAAGATATTCCATACCGGTAAAAAGACCATCAGTAACAAACCGCTCGATGAAATAATACCGGTTGAACAATTGCGGAATTTGTATAAGGCGGCAAAAGAGGGTAATGAAGAGAAAAACACCCTGGAATTCCGTTATCAGAATATAGATATTGAAAAGAGAATCGCCTGCGTTATCACGAAAATGGACGGAGAACGTACGCTGATTACTTTCTCGGACGTCTCCCAGGAAAGAGAAGAAGAGGAAAAACTATATCTTACAGACCGCCTGGCTTCCATAGGCGAAATGGCTGCCGGCCTGGCGCACGAGCTTAATAATCCTCTGACCGGCGTGCTCGCCTTATCTCAGCTGCTCATGGACAGCGATATTCCGGAGGAGTACCGCGAAGACCTGGAATGCGTATATAACGAAGCCAAACGCGCCGCCAGTATCGTCAAAAATGTCCTGCTCTTTGCCCGCAACAATAACTATGAAAACGGCCACGCGTCAGCCAATGAAGTCGTTAGAGACGTGTTAAGGCTGCGCGAATACGAGGAAAAGGTCAGCAATATCACGGCGGTTACGGCACTCCAGGATGACCTGCCCGATGTACCAATCGATAAATTCCAATTGCAGCAGGTCTTCCTCAACCTGATTCTAAACGCCGAAGCCGCAATCAGGGAGACCAGCAAACCGGGCACGTTAACGGTAACAACGGAAAGAATTAATAACCATATCAACATTCATTTCAAAGATAACGGTTGCGGGATTGACAGGCATACCCTGCCACGGATATTCGACCCCTTCTTCACCACCAAGGACATCGGCAAGGGCACCGGGCTCGGTCTGAGCATCTGCTACGGAATCGTCGTAAAGCACGGCGGCAAAATAAGCGTTAAAACCAATCCCAACAAAGGCACCACGTTTACCATAAGAATGCCCGTAATATCTCATAACTAATAGGAGATAAGAGTAGATGAAATCGACAGCAAATCAACGGATACTCGTAGTGGAAGATGAGCCGGTTATCGGCAGCGTCTGTAAGAAGGTACTGTCCAGGAAGGGTTTTGCGGTAGATGTGGTCACCGACGGTAAGATGGCTATCGATAATATACAAGACCACAGTTACAACCTGTGCATCCTGGACATGCGTATGCCGGGGATTGACGGAATCCAGTTCTATAACTACCTTTCCGACAATATCCCGGAACTGAGCCAGAATGTGGTGTTCACCTCCGGGGATATTTCCAGCAGCCAGGTATCCGGATTTCTCCGCGGTAAGGAGAAAGTGTACCTGGAAAAGCCCTTCACCCCGCAGGAACTGGTTACCGCCGTGGAACTGGCGCTGAATTAACACGTTCCCGTTATGCGTATGAGTTAATAAACAGATATAAAGGATAAAGGGGAAGAAGACAATGGTTACAGCTACAGCACCTGCCAGAGAATCGATACTCATCGTGGATGACGAAAAAACGGTACGGAGAAGTCTGAACAGATGTCTGACGGTTAACGGCTTCAACTGTGAAGAAGCCGGCAACGCCGAGGAGGCGCTCGAATCTCTTCAGAAAAATCCTGCCGACCTCGTAATCCTCGATATTATGATGCCGGGAACGTCGGGCAGCGAACTGCTGCCCCGGCTTAAAGAATCATTTCCCGATACCACGGTTATCATGGCAACCGCCGTCGTGGACCCGGAGATAATCGTCAATTGCATGAAAAACGGCGCCCAGGACTACATCACCAAGCCGTTCGATATTACACAGCTTGTCAGCAATATCGAGTCGGCTCTGGAAAAGAGAACCCTGGAATTAAGCCTCAAAGAGAAGAGACAGGTGCTGGAAGGCCAGGTTGAAAAACAGGCAAAAGAATTACAGGAACTCTTTATCGACGCCATTGAGTCGCTGGTAGGCGCGCTGGAAGCCAAGGACAAGTACACGGCGGGTCATTCGAGGAGAGTAACCAAGATAGCCGTGGACACGGGAGTGGCTCTGGGCTTATCCGGGGAGGAACTGGAAAACCTGCGCTGGGCGGCTTTGCTGCACGACATAGGCAAGATCGGTATCGACCCGAGTGTCCAGAACAAGCCGGGTTCGCTGACGCCCACGGAATACAACTACATCCTGACGCACTGCACTATCGGCCCCGGCATCGTAGAACCGCTGGTAAATGAGACGATAGTGGAAGCAATCAGGCACCACCATGACAGCTATGACGGGACCGGCATTAACCAGACCGTTTCCGGTAAAGATATACCCCTCGATGCCAGGATTCTCGCTGTGGCGGACTCGTTCGACGCGATGACCTCGGACCGCCCCTACCGGTCAGCCATGCCCGCCGCCAAGGCAATAACCGAAATCAACCGGTGTTCCGGCATGCAGTTCGACCCCATCGTCGTAAAGGCATTCATGAAAACACCGATTATAAAATCGTTAAAGGAATAAATACGGGTTGCCCCATCGTGATGACTTTAGTAATTCGTCATGCATGACTAATTAACTATTTACACGGGCTACCCTCCAGAGAATAATACTTGTAGGGGTACCGCAGTTAAAAACGGGGGCCCGTATTTGTATTTATGGCAAAGCGGAAACCCTGTTGCCTCGAGCATACTGAGGTGAATAATGAGGATTAAGGGCGAAAAGGGGTTATCACTAATTGAGACGATAGCTGCCGTCGGCCTCCTGGGGGTGATAGCTGCGTCGTTTCTCTGCGGTCTGGCAACGACTTCCACGAGTCGCGTTACCGCCGATGAGAGAGTTTCATCCAAAATTCTGGCGGAAACAATCATAGAAAACGTTAAAAAACAGGACTTCGCCTCCTCTTACGAATTCACCATCCCGGATGAATTCGATGGCTACACCGCCACCATCAACGCCACCAACCAGAGGAACGGCACCATTCAGATGATTAACGTAACCGTACATCACCGGGATAAAGACGTACTCTCCCTCGAAAGCTATAAGGTGAACCGATGACGCTGCACAGGCTCAAGATGTTTGTCCAAAAGCAGAGAGGCTTCATGTTATATGAAATGATAGCCTCCCTGGCGATTTGCGGCCTTATCGGTCTGGGAGCTACTATAGCCAGCGCTGAGGTAATGAACCAGACAACGAGAAATAACGATTATACCACCGCCAGCCGCAACACCCTTAATGCCATGCAGTGGATGAGCCGTGATGCCCAGATGGCACAGTCCGTAAACGGGACTGCCGGTTTCCCGTTCACCGAGAACCTGACGCTTTCATGTACCCAGTGGGATAATACGGGAACAGAAATCGTTTACTCCGTCGAAGACGGCAAGCTCATGCGTCTTTATTCAGTGAACGGCAGCCTTGAGTCCAGGACACTGATAGCTGAATATATAAACTCCGATATCGAGATGACCAATTGTACATCGGACAACGGGGTAGTTACGTTGACGATTACCGGCAGCGTGGGGGCAGGCTCCAAAATTATCGATGTAACCAAGGTACGCGAGATTGCCTGCCGGCCCAAGCTGTAATACCGGGTAAATAAAATGAAACAAATGGCAAAACATATACGCTGCAGATTCATATCCGAGGAAGCGGGCCAGGCACTTATCCTGGTGCTGGTACTACTGGTCCTGGGCAGCCTTACCATTGTGCCGGTCCTGACGCATCTCGGTACCGCCCTCAAAACAGGAAAATTTTATGAAGAATCAACCAACACGATGTATGCCGCCGACTCCGGCATAGAAGACGCTATATGTGAGATTAAGTACGACCAGCTGGCGTACGTGCTGGCGGGACAGGGTTACCACATCTATGACTATAGCTCAACATGGGAATATCAACTCGAGGAAGAAATTAACGGTATTCCCGTCAGTGTAACCATCGCGAACGAATGGATTCCATACGGGGTCGACCCGCCGTCCGGCGACTTTGATGATATCGAGGATACGCTTATCGGAAGCAAGCTGATGATATCAGGAGGAGCGGAAAGTACCTCAACCTACGCTATAACCATAAACTTTACTCCTGCAACCAGCGGCAATGTGACCGATAATATCACCTTTGATTCCATAGGCATATGGGTACCCTTCGGCTTCCACTATGTGGATGGCTCCAGCAACCTTGAAGCAGATTCGGATGCTGACTATTATTCGGTACCTGAATACCCTCTTCCGGACCACAAGGGAGGCAAGGCAGTCGTATGGGACTTTTCTCCCCCGGTTCATTTATGTGAAATGCCCACCTACTCGGAAACCGAAGGTGTGGAGGCCGCCAGAGTCACATTCAGCTACACCGCTGACGAAGATGGCAGCCTGCCGACTGCTGTATCCTGGGTAGAGACCAGCGACTACCTTAGCATCGACGATATACTCCCCATCACCTGGGATATTGATACAAAAATGTATAAAATAGTCTCCACCGCGGACGATACCGAAATAGAAGCCTATGCGTCCCGTTGCGAGTTGCGTAATATGAATAACGCCATCGGCGGCGATTATAAGGCTACGGGCAACTCCCTCATGGAGGCTAATTATTACCCGTACCATACGCGCGATACTCTGCTTACCGAGAGTACGACGACTATCTCCTCCATTCCAGAAAACGCCGCCGTCACTAAAGCCTATTTATACTGGGCGGCATGGATTGACGAAAGCAGACTTCTGAACGAGGACTGTGAAGACCATTTCTACGAAAACGGCTGGATAGATGGCGGCGACTGGAGTTATACCGGCCATTATTTCCGCGGGCACTCCACTGAACCCGAGGGCGACCCGGAAAGATTCCTCACCTCCACCTCCCTGGATTATAGTAGTGTGCCGTCTTCGGCGGTAGCCGAGGTCCGCTGGGACCAGTGGGAATACGGCACACTCGAGTCTGACGACACGCTCCTGTACAGCTTCTGGGACGGTTCCAGTTGGAGCGATAACTACACCGCCTTCTCCGATGACATCGACGATACGTCCAAGCGTTTCTCTACCACGATTCCCTATGCTTACTGGTACGGCAACAGCGATTTCAAATTCAGGCTCTACTTCGGTGGATTCACGGAAACATCAGGTACCGATGAATATGTTTACATAGACAATATCGCCGCAAGCTGGTATGTACCGGTCGCGGATACGTCCGCTTACTTTGAGATAAACGGCAAACGCGTCTATTATGACGAATACGGCGACCCGCAGGAAGATCTTTTTGATTCAGAAGAGCTGACCGCCACTGAAGACCAATGGTCTTACGTGGATAACCGCCGCGGTTATTCCTACGCCTGCAAGCTGGAGGTTACCAAGCTCGTACAGGCATTCTCCGATAACGGCTCCACATTGACACTTGACGGAAACGGTAACGGGTCGTATACCGTCGGGAATGTAGACGGCGACCTGAACGACCAGCTATCCTGGGGCGGCTGGTCCATCATCGTCGTTTACGCCAGCCCGGAGACGGCGGGGCACCGGCTCTACCTCTATGACAGGTTTGCCTTCAACCAGGGCTACGAAAATACTGACTTCGATTTCGACGGCGAGCCGGGCGGCGATATCTCCGGCTTCATCGTTCCCGATATCATCGAAGGCGACTCCGACCCCTATGCCGGCCACATGACCTGCTTCGTCGGCGAGGGGGATGACGGCATTGAAGGCGATAAGGCGCTTTTCACCGGGCAGTCGGGATATAGCATGTACCTGTATAACGAGGAAAGCGACTGGGATAATGTCTGGGACTCGAAATTCCCCGGCATGACCGTTGACGGCGTCGATGTAGACAGCTTCGACATACCCTGGGAAAATGCGTCCAGTAATCCTCTGCTGGTGCCGGGCGACACCACGTCGCACCTGGATATACGCTCGGATGGAAGTGACGCCTGGAACCTGGTATATCTTATCCTATCACTGCGCAGTAAGACGACTATCGGCGGGACGACTCACTACATGATAAGCGGCTACTAGGTTTCCTTACCGGTCAATTCCCGCTTTTCTTCCATTCCGCAGAGCTTCTCGATAAGGAAATTGAACGCTTTTGAAATCTCCCTTTATCTGGCGCTGGTGCGGAAACGCCAGATAGCTATCAGGGCGAATACTACGGTGAAACCCACCAGGGCTAACATCTCCGGTACCACGGCGCCGAAATCGGCGCCGAAGAGCATCAGCTTGTTGAATCCGGTATTCGCCCAGGCATGGGGGCTGATTTTTGCCAGGTTCTGCAGCCAGCGGGGGAGAATAAACAGGGGCCACCAGCAGCCCCCGAGCGGCGCCAGCAACAGAGCCGTGACCACGGCTATCGAACCCGCGCTGCGTTCGGTCTTCGCCAGGGTCGCCAGCATCAGGGCAAAGGCCGAGGACATGATAACCATAAGGACGGATAGTATTATTACCGCCGCCGGTGCTATGCCGAGGTCGAGATTAAATATCAGAATACCCGCCAGCCAGAAAATGATTATCTGTATGAGCCCCCGGATTAACGTCCCGGTATACACGCCCCCCAGAATCGCCTCCGATTTTACGGAACTGGCGAGCAGCCTCTCCAGGGTATTGTTCTGCCGCTCACGCACGATTGTCTCGGCGGTTACCGCCGCGGCGAAAAACACGAACATCACCAGGTAGCCGGGGACGACGAAGTTAGCCGGGTTTTCCGCCTCTACCTCGCCCACTTTCTCGATGTTGAAGCTTATGTATGAAGCATCCGTTCCCGCAGCGCCGCCTCCAGCGTAGATATCCGCCATGATTTCCTGTACCGACCGGTTGATACTCTCCGCGTCACCGGGAATTATCCCGCCCTCGACGAGGAGGGCGACGGTGGAATTGATAATTACCCGGTGGGTACCAAGCTGGGAAGCGATTGCCCCGGCAAAGCCGTTAAGGGCTGCCCTTTCGTTAATCGCCCCGGCATCCGCAACCACCTCGATTTCCGACCCGGAACCGGTCATTATCGCTTCCGTGAAACCCGCCGGGAAGGCGATAAATCCGGCATATTCGCCGTCCTCCACGGCCCGGCGGGCTGCGTCGTAATCTTTATCCCAGACGATTACCGGCTCTCCCGGTTTCAGCTGTGACTCGTCAGTGGTCTCAATAGCCCGGATTATCTGGTGGCTTAGTCCGCCCTCCGCTTCCTGGGTAACGACGTGGAATTCCAGCCTCACGTCCTCAGCGGCGCCGATGTTCAGGAAATTAAACAGGAAAATGAACATGAAGGGGAAGATAATGAAGAAAAACACCGCAGCGCGGTCCTTGGTAAAGATTAACAAATCTTTCAGGGCGATAAACCAGACGTATCTCAACTGCTTCATTATCCCCTATTTACCCCCCGGTACGACCTTGAATATTAACCGGCTGATAATCAGCCCCACGACCATCACCCCGGCCAGTATCCCCAGTTCAAAGCCGACATCGGCGAGCGAGCCTCCCTCGGCGATGATTACATCTAACGCCTTATTGGCGTAGGAATTAACGGAAATCCGGCTGATTGTATACAGGCTGGTGCCCTCGGTGATTTCAAAGAACGTGCCGCCGAACATGAATGTGATTACGGAAAACACGACCGCAATCCATGATGCCCCGGCTTCGCTGCGGGCGATGGAGGCGATAATCAGTCCGATACCGCTGGCGGCTCCCGCGAAGACAAGGGCGATTACCAGTGACTCTAAAAATGTGAGCGGCGTAAAAATTTGAAATACGGCGTAAGACAGCCCTAAAAGAATCAGCGTCTGCACGAAGCCGCGCGATACGCTGGCGAAGAACTTGCCCATGAACAGCTCTCCGGAACTGAGCCGGGTGGTAAGCAGCCGTTCCAGGGTCCCTTTCCGCCGTTCCTCGACGATAACCCTGGCTGCCATCGATATAGAGAAGAGGACGTACATGGTAACGATAGCGGGCAGGAACTGATTAACGAAGTCGGGATTGCCGCCGAGCGTCTCTTCTTTCACCGCCACGACCGGCTTTTCCCGTTCCTGCGCCAGGTATTCCTGCACGGTAACTTCGATGCGTTCCTGAGATATCCCCGTTCCCTGCAGGCTCTCCCCCACCTGTCCGCGTACCTGAAATTCCTGATTGATATCCTCGGCTACGCCACGGATAATGCTGGCGACAATCTGCCCTTCCTGTCCGGCGTTGCCCCTCTGCCTGAAAGTCAGTTTTGCGTCTTCGCCGGAGGCAAGCGCCTGCGAGAATCCCTGCGGTATATATAGGACGATTAATACGTCCGACATGTCCAGCTTTGTTTCTGCTTCCGACTGCGTCAGCAGTGCCACCTCGACGCCCTCTATCGACCCCAGTTCTTCCAGGAAAACGGAGGAATAATTACCCTTGTCCTCGTCGACGACGTACGCCGTGGTCTCGAACATGGTCTGCCCGCCGAAGGCGCCGTAAATCAGGGCGAAGGTAACAATCGGCAGGAGCAGACTGAAAGCAAGGTCGCCCCTGTCCTGAAGGTACAGCTTAACTTCATTGAAAGCTATGAAAAAAGCTCGCTTCATAGTCCGGTTAGTCGCGCAGACTCCGCCCGGTAAGATTCAGGAAGACATCCTCCAGGGTAGTCTTATCCGGCGGTCCTATTTCCTCCTTGAGTTTGTAAGGCGTATCCATCCTGATAATCTGGCCCCCGTCCATGATGGCGATACGGTCGCAGAGACGGTCGGCTTCTTCCATGTAATGCGTGGTATAGAGGACGGTCATGCCTTTTGCCTGCAGTCCCTCTATGGTATCGTAGATATTGTTCCTCGACTGCGGGTCTATGCCCACGGTCGGCTCGTCCAGGAAAAGAAGTTGAGGTGTGCCCATGAGGGCGATGCCCAGGTTGATGCGGCGTTTCATGCCGCCGGAAAACTTGGCCACCTTCCCCTTGGCCCTGTCCACCAGTCCCATCAACTTCAGGTTCTCCATTGCCTCGGCTTTGGCTTCGCTACCCTTGAGTCCCGCCATTCTCCCGAAGAAAACCATGTTGTCAAATGCGGAGAGGTCTTCATATAAGGCAAGGTCCTGGGGACATACCCCGATGATACTGCGGACGGCTTCGGCATCTTTTTTAGTAGAATGCCCACCTATCGTAATATTGCCGCTGTCGGGTTCGAGAACCGTGGACAGCATGCGTATCGTCGTTGTTTTTCCGGCGCCGTTGGGTCCCAGAAGTCCGAAAATCTCGCCTTTATTAATGGAGAAAGTAACGCCGTTTACCGCCTTGAAATCATGAAAACTCTTGTGAAGGTCCGTTACTACCAGGAATTCCTCAGCCATTGCCTTGTCCCCTCTTTCCTTGACTGAAAAAGTGAATATCTCCACGCATTATATACTTAGAGAAACTATGGATACAAGCTATATTTAATTAATTTTTATTTTCATCTAATAAAACGGAGCCCCCGAATAAATCGGAGGCTCCGCATTTAATTCGCTTATTCGTTTCTTTACGGCCAGAGTACCTTTGCCACGTCGTCCAGACCGAGTTCCAGCAGCTTTTTCTTGCTGGGTTTGCCGGTCCTGGTATCCCAGCCCCTCTCCTGGTAGTACTCGTTGAAGAGGTCGTCCGCGTTCAGAGTTATCCCGGCGCGCGGGCCTACTTCCTTGGGGGGTTTGCCCATCATCCTGTCCGGGAACTTCCACGGAGTCGCCAGCCCCTCGCGGATATTGAAAGCCTGCCGCATGGTATCGATGCGCTCGCCGGTTTTCTGGATTTCCTCTTTGGTGATATCCCAGCCGGTGATGGTCTGCAGGGCTTCGACAAACTGGTCGTAATTACCGTAACCGTCGCCGATGACTATCATGCAGACTCCGGCGGCGTTATAAGCCACGGTGATATTGGAGCCGATCAGGTGAGGCTTACCGCGTCCCTTCAGGGACATCGGGTCATACTCCGGCATCGCTCCCGCCGGAAGCGGGCCTTCTCCGCCCTGGGTATGCCTGGCGGGAGTCGGTTCCGCGCCGTAGCCGATAGCAAACTGGGGGCCGCCCCGCGAGTCATGCGCCGGAACTTCCTGTCCGCCGATGTGCATGGCGTATTTCTCGGAGCCCTTGCCGACTCTCTCGGCGGCTTTCTTGACACCGTCGGCGATGACAGCGCCGAAGCCTTCGCGTTTAGCCAGCTTCTCCGTCATAGCCACGATAGACTTGTGATTGCCCCAGTTCATTTCGATACCATCGGTGTCCTGCTTGGTGAGAAGTCCGTTTTCGTAGCACTCGATGGTGAAGGCGATGCAGGCACCGGTCGAGATTGTATCCAGTCCGTACCGATTGCAGATATCATTGATTTTGATTATGGAAGGCAGGTTGTTGTTCAGGCAGTTAACACCGAACATCGCCAGTGTCTCGTATTCGGGCTTATGGGCTTCGGCGCTGTACTTATATTCACCGGTGCCCTCCTTCATGATTCCGCCACAGGCAATGGGACAGTGCCAGCAGCCATAGCCTCTCTGCTGCTGCGGTTCGACGTTTTCAGCGCCGATGTCTTTAAAGCTAGGAAAGTCGATGACCGCCACTCCAGCCCAGTTCTTGCAGGGCGCGTCATCTCCCTCGCAGCACATGTTAAAGAGAAACGGCGTGCCGAACTTCCTCATGAAAGGTACGTTCGGACCCATGTTTGCCAGGTGGTTCTTTCTCATCGCGGCTGACTTCTCGGGGTCGGCAACGGGTACTTTCATGTTGCCTTTCACCGCGATTGCCTTGATTTTCTTGGAACCCATGACGGCGCCCAGTCCGGAGCGACCGGCGGCGCGTCCCTTGTTATTCATTATTGCGGAGACGAGTGACATCTTCTCGCCGGAAGGGCCGATACAGGCAACTTCCAGGTCTTTGCCATGAGCTTCCCGGAGTATATCCTGTACCTCGAAGGTGTCCTTGCCCCAGATACCGGAGGCGTCCTTGAGCTCCGCCTTGCCGTTATCTATCAAAAGATAGACAGGCTTGTCCGCTATACCGGTGAAAAATACCGCATCGTAGCCGGCGAATTTCAGGAACGGGCCGACATTGCCGCCGGAATTGGCGTCACCCCATCCACCCGTTAGCGGTGATTTCCCCACCATGATGTACCGTGAGCCTCCCATAGCATCCGTGCCGGTGAGAACGCCGGTGGTCATGCCCAGGATAGCGTCCGGCCCCAGGGGGTCGACGCCGGCTTTCTGCCGACTGAACAGTATCCTGGCTCCCAGGCCGTAACCTCCCAGGAAATCCCTGCCCATTTTCTCGTCAAGCGGTTCGTCCTTGAGTTCTTTTTTGGGAAGATCTACCCACAAAATCTTTCCCATAAAGCCATGTGCCATGCTTTACCTCCTTGCATTTTTTGCTGAAATATTTATTGGACTGAATTCGTCCGAAGCTGTTGGCCTATTCCGTTTAAGAATATTACACTGCTTCAATATTATTGTCAAACATTCTATTAAAACGCGACAAAAATTGACGTTAATCTTTCTGGGATGTAAAATCAGTCTCAGTTGCACTTATCCTGCTTTCAGAGTTTATAGTGACGTTAAACAAGATAATCAACAGCTGTAATGAAGCCGTAGCCGATATTTTCGACGGTGCCGTCGTCATGATAGGCGGCTTCGGCTCTTACGGAGGCCTCCCCATTAACCTCATCGTTGCCCTGTCTCAACAGGGCGCCAGTGACCTTACCCTCATCGCCAACATGGGAGGAGTCGGCTACGAACTCTCCCACCTCATCAAGCCGGGCGGCTACCAGGACTCCGGTATCCTCTTCGAGAACGGGCAGGTCAAGAAGTTCATCGGGTCGGTACCCGCCCTCGGCGGCATGCCCCCCACCTCTCCCCTCGAGAAAGCGTTTAACGAAGGCAAGATTGAGATAGAGATGGTGCCGCAGGGCACACTGGCGGAGAGGATACGGTGCGGGGCGGGTAATCTGGGAGGTTTCTACACCCCGGTGGGAGTGGGCACCACCGTCGAGGAAGGCAAGGAGAAAAAGGTCATCAACGGCCGGGAGTATATCCTGGAAATGCCCCTTACCGCCGACTTCGCCCTGATTAAGGCGCATAAGGCCGACGAACTGGGAAACCTGGTATACCGGCAAACGGCACGGTGCTTCAATCCGGTCATGGCTATGGCGGCAAAGGTCACCATCGTCGAAGTTGATGAAATCGTGCCGGTAGGCCAATTAGACCCCGAGGTAATCGTCACACCCCATGTATACGTGGACCGCATCGTGGAGGCACAGGTATGAAAGCCCGCCTGGACGAGCAGACGATTGCCCTGAGAGCCGCCCGGGAGTTCGCCGACGGCGCGGTGGTCAACCTGGGCTACGGCATGCCCGGACTCTGCGCTAACCTCATTCCCGGCGATAAAACAGTGTTTTTCCAGAGCGAGAACGGTATGCTGGGCTACGGCAGCCTGGCAACCGACGAGCAAAAGGACTATGAACTGATTAATGCCTCCGACCAGCCGGTAACACCGCTGCCCGGCATGTGCTTCTTCGACAGCGCGGCGGCGTTCGACATGATAAGGGGCGGTCATATAGATATCGTGGTGCTGGGGGCATACCAGGTCTCGGAGAAAGGCGACCTCGCCAACTGGGGGAGGCCCGGAAGGCCCGCCACCGGCATGGGAGGCGGCATGGACCTGGCCATTGGTGCCGGAAAAATAATCGTCACCATGCTGCATACGACTAAAGACGGGGAACCGCGTATCGTTAAAGAGTGCACGTATCCCCTCACCGCCCGTAATTGCGTCGACCTGATTATCACCGACGTCGCGGTCATGGAAGTGACGGATAACGGACTCGTTCTCAAGGAGACAGCCCCCGGCTGGACGGTTCCGGAAGTACAGGCGCTCACCGGGGCGGAAATTAAACCCGCTGCAGACCTCAAGGAAATTGAGCTCTAGCTAAATGTCAGGAGACTCACATGGAAGTTACCGTCCCCGCAGAACCCGAGCCGATTAAGCTGGATACCGATAGAACGGCTTTAGTAGTCGTCGACATGCAGAACTCTTTTTGTAAAAAGGGCGGTATGATGGACTACTGGGGGAAGCTAGACGAAACGATGTCCGAAAGTATTGTTGAAACGGACCGGAAAGTCATTGAAGCGTGCCGAGGGAAGGGTATCAGGGTCGTCTACCTGCAGATGACCTATGGACTGGATTCAGATGCCGGTCTCGGACCGGCATCGCCGTTTTACTGGAAGGAAAAAGGGCTTGGTGCCGAACGCCGGAACCCGGAACTGGCAGGAAAGTTCCTCACCGAGGGAACGTGGGACTGGGCAATCGTCGATGAACTTACTCCCGCAGCGGATGATATCGTCGTCAACAAGAGCCGTTACAGCGGTTTCGTCAGAACGGAACTCGATGACGTTTTAAAGAAAAACAACGTGAAATACCTCGTATTCATCGGCCTGTTTACCAACGTCTGTGTGGAATCGACCCTCCGTGATGCCTTCTTCCACGATTATTTCCCCCTGCTGGTCAGCGACGCCTGCGGCAACACCGGGCCAGATTTCGTACAGGATGCCACCATCTGGAACATTCAATCGGTCTTCGGGTGGGTAACCACCGCCGCCGATTTGATAAATTCCCTGAAATAGACTATAAATTCTAATATCCACATAATTACGCATAGGAGGCAGACATGTCACCGGCACTCAAAGACAAGGTAGCCATCATCACCGGGGCGGGACGCGGACTCGGTAAGGCATTCGCCCTGCGGTATGCGGAGGAAGGGGCAAAACTGCTTCTCCCCGATATCAGCCTGGAACGCGCCGAGGGCACGGTAAAGGAAATCAAGGCGAAAGGCGGCGAAGCCGCCGCGATAATGACCGATATCTCCGAGGAAGAAGGCACGCGGAAGATGGCGGAGGAGGTCATGCGGCTTTACGGCAGGGTGGATATCCTGCTCAATAACGCCGCCCTGTACTACGGGGTGGGGCGTCGCGAGTGGGACGCCTGGGAGGTGAAGGACTGGGACCGCCTGTTCGAGGTGAACGTCCGCGGGACGTATCTCTGCTGCAAGGCAATCGGCCCTCTCATGGAAAAGCAGGGCAGCGGGAAAATAATCAATATCGCCTCGGACGTTTTTAAATTGCCCGGCGCCGTCAACCTGCTGGCTTACGCCTGCAGCAAGGCAGCCGTTTACGCACTGACGCAGGCGCTGGCGCGCGCCCTGGGTCCCTCCGGTATCAACGTCAACTGCATCGGGCCCGGATTCACGGCAACCGAGGCCAGCCTGGGACAGGACGGCAATCAAGCCGCCTTCGACGCAACTATCGATATGCAGTGCCTCAAGCGCCGCGAGGAACCCAACGACCTCGTCGGTACGGCCGTATTCCTGGCTTCGGCGGACTCGGACTTCATCACGGGCCATTACATCGTCGTCAACGGAGGCAGCGTGCTGTTATGATTATTATCTGGAAGGAGAAATAGCCTATGAAAGCACAAAAAGGTCAGGTTAGAGTAATTACCGGCAACGGCTCCGCAGCGTATGCGGCTATGCTCTGCCGACCGGATGTCGTGACTTCATATCCCATTACACCGATGAGCGAGGTGGCGGAGCAGCTCTCCGCGTTCCACGCCGACGGCATTCTTGATGCCGAGATGGTCGAAGTCGAAGGAGAAAACTCGGCGATGAACGTTGTCGCTGCCGCCAGCGCTTCCGGCGGCAGGACTTTCACCGCCACCTCTTCCTGGGGCCTGTCCTTCATGTACGATGCCGTCCAGCATGCTGCCGGCTTCAGGGTCCCGGTGGTAATGGCTATCGCCAACCGCGAAAGCCCCGGCATACTGGCCGTCTCCGGCGGCCAGCAGGACATCATCAGCGTCAGGGATGCCGGCTGGATTCAGATAATCGTTGAAGACGGTCAGGAAATATTTGACACTATTATCATGGCTTTCCGGCTGGCGGAAGACTACGATATCCAGCTTCCGGTGATGGTAAACTACGATGGATTCTATGTCTCCTATCTGGCACAGGCCGTGGAAATCGCCGCCCAGGAAGACGTTGACCGGTTCCTGGAGCCTCTCAAGCAGCAACCGCAGCGTCTGAAGTTGACTCCGGGGAAACCCCTCGGCTTCGGCACCCACGGCATCGAAGTCGGCTTCGTTGAACTGCGCTATAAACAATGTGCCGCGTTGCAGCGGGCAACCACCAAGCTGGACGAGATAGACAAGGAGTTCGGCGATTATTTCGGGCGGAGCTACGGCGGCCAGATAGACGAATACCGCACCGAGGATGCCGAGATTATAGTAGTAGCCTCCGGCGGCGCCGCCGGAACGGCAAGGGCAGTGGTTGATGATAAAAGAAACGAAGGAATAAAAGTAGGCCTGGTCAAGATAAGGCTTTTCCGCCCCTTCCCCCGCCGGCGCCTTACCGAAGTCCTGAAAGGGAGGAAGGCTATCGGAGTAATCGACCGCAGCGTCTGCTTCGGCTGGAACTGCGGACCGATGTATACGGAATTAAGGGCGCTGACGCCGGAAATCGGTATTATGCCCATGTTGAGCTATATCGACGGACTGGCCAATCTCGATATCACCCGACCGCATATCGAAAAAGTCATCGATGATACTTATGCCGCCGCGAGCGGTAAACCCTACCAGGAAGTAACCTGGATACCTTTGGAAGAGTGAGGTAAAAATGGCACAGCAGGAAAAGAAAAAATCAAGAGTATTCGATTATTTCGTTGAAAAAGAGGAGCAGTATGCGGGAGGAGTTGCCTGGTGTCCCGGCTGTACGCTGGAACTTACCGCCAGGTTCGTCCCCAAAGTCCTGGGCAAGGACATGGTGCTGGTCGGCTGCCCCGGTTGTTCAGCGCCCGTTTTCTACGGGCAGAACGTGGGGAGCTGGCATCACCTGGCTTATTACAGCTGCCTGATGACGGGGGTCGCTTCCAGCGCCACCGGCATCGCAAGGTATTTCCGTAAGATAGGGAAAGATGTCACCGTAGTGTGCTTCACCGGCGACGGCTGCGCCGCCGACGTCGGCTTCCAGCCGCTTAGCGGTGCCGCGGAAAGAAACGAGAATATAATCTACATCTGCTATGACAACGAGGGGTACATGAACACCGGCTACCAGAGAAGCAGCACCACGCCTCTGGGCGCTTCCACCAGCACGACCCCGGCGGGCGTTTCCAGCAAGGGCAAGCCGACACCGGCCAAGGACATGCCCCTTATCATGGCTTTACATGGTGCCGCCTACGTGGCTACCGCCACGTTGAGTCATCTGGAGGACTTCGCCAAGAAGCTGCTCAAGGCGAAGGAAAAGAAAAACGAAGGCTTCGTTTATCTGCACGTGTTTTCTCCCTGCAACATGGGCTGGCGAATCGCAAGCAATCAATCGATACAGGTGTGCCGTACGGCCGTAAGGACCAACTACTTCCCGCTGTGGGAAGCCGAAAACGGCAAGTACCGCCTCACCCACGAAACGGCAAATCCCCGCCCTATCCGGGAATTTACCGGGCTGATGCGCAAGTTCGCCCACCTGAAAGAGGACGATTTAAACAGGCTGCAACAAACGGTAGATACAAGGTACGCATTCATCAAGGCTCTTTGCGCCATCGCATAACTGAATGAAATCCGTAAAGGAGGCAATCAGATGTATAAAGGCGGGTACGCTGGAAAAATATTAAGGATTGACCTGAGCGGGCAGTCGTTCAAGGAAGAAAAGCTGCCGGAAGCAATAGTCAAAAATTACCTGGGCGGCGCCGGGTTCGCCATCAAATACCTCTACGACGAACTGAAACCGGGCACAAACGCCCTGGACGAAGCCAACAAGCTCATCTTCGCGGTGGGACCTCTGACGGCAACCGGAGCCAGCTGCGCCAGCCGGATGGCGGTAGTCGCCAAGTCGCCGCTGACGGGCGCGGTCGGCATGGCCCTCTCCGGGGGGCAGTTCCCCGCCGAGATGAAGATGGCCGGCTATGACATGATAATCATCGAAGGCAAGGCGAAAAAACCGACCTATATAAGCATCAAGGACGGCAACGTACGCTTCAGGAGCGCGGAGAAACTGTCCGGCATGCAGACTACCGATACGCAACTCATCATCAAGGACGAACTGGGCGACCAGAACTACCGGATAGCCTGCATCGGCCCTGCGGGCGAGCAACTGGTGCCGATGGCATGCATCGTCAATGAGCGCCGCGCGGCGGGTCGCAAGGGACTGGGGGCGGTGATGGGTTCCAAGAACCTGAAAGCCATCGCCATACGCGGCACGAAGAAACCGGCTATATTTAACGCCGAGGCATTCAAGAAGGCACGCCAGTCGATGAACAAAGCCATGAAGGACAGCCCCGTACTCTATCCGCAGTTTTCAAAATCAGGTACGCCGATGGTCGTGGACGCGACCTCGGCAATGGGCATCTATCCCATCAAAAACTGGTCGGCTACCGGTGAAATCGACATGGTCAAGGGACTCGGTGATGAAGCCCAGGCCAAGATGATTGTTCATAAAGCCCACTGCAACGATTGCCCGGTTGGGTGCAGCCAGATAAAACTGGTCACGTCGGGGCCTTACGCGGGCTACATGAGTGAGGGGCCCGAATACGAGACGACGTACTCGCTGGGGAGCACGCTGGGAATAGACTACCTGCCGGCGGTCATTGCCGCCGACAGGGTGTGCGACGAATACGGACTGGATACCATGTCCTCCGGCGTGGCAATCGGCTTTGCCATGGAACTATACGAAAAAGGGATACTCACCAGGAAGGACACCGACGGGCTGGAGTTGAAGTTCGGCAACCACGGCATCCTGCTGGAGATGCTGCGGAAGATTACATACCGGGAGGGGCTGGGAGATATACTGTGCCAGGGTACCAGGAAAGCAGCCGAGATAATCGGCAAGGGCTCCGAGGCATATGCCATGCATGTCAAGGGATTGGAGCTGCCTGCCTACGACGTGCGCGGAGCCAAGGCGCACGGCCTGAACTACGCTACCGCTTATACGGGCGCCGACCATAACCGGGGCTACGCCTTCCAGGAGATATTCGATATTCCGGTGCCGGAGCAGGTGGACAGGATGGCAACTAAAGGCA
The DNA here is from genome assembly GCA_964584575.1 of uncultured Dehalococcoidaceae bacterium. Taxonomy (GTDB): domain Bacteria; phylum Chloroflexota; class Dehalococcoidia; order Dehalococcoidales; family RBG-16-60-22; genus JAFGPF01. The sequence goes on from CAZPAS010000001.1 coordinate 27,111, forward strand.
AGGGCAAGCTGACCAAGTGGAACCAGGACGTGCGCTGCGTTACCTGCGACTGTGCTACGATGTGCGCTTTCCTGCTCGACATGGCGGTACCGGGCATAGCCTGCCAGAATACCGCAGATATGGTTAACGCCGTCGCCGGTACCGACTTTACCCCGGAGGAAATCGAAAAAATAGGCGAGCGGATAAACAACGTGGCGCGTCTTTTCAACGCGGGTGAAGGGTTCAGCCGGAAAGACGATACGTTCCCCAGGCGCCTGATGACGGAGGCTATCAAGGAGGGTGCTTCCAAAGGGCAGCTCATCAGTCAGGCGGACCTTGACGAGATGCTGGACGAATACTATGCCGAGCGCGGCTGGGATAAAGAAGGTAATCCCACGCCAGCCAAGCTCAAGGAACTGGGGATTAAAACAAGCTAATAGAGGGAGCAGAGTGAATGACTGAATACGGTTACGCCGGAGAGATTTTAAAGGTTGATTTATCGGACGGAAAGGTAACCAAATCTCCGACCGCCCCTTATGCGGATAAATTCATCGGTGGACACGGCATCGCCACCAGGCTTTACTGGGAGATGGTGCCGCCGCAGGTAAAAGCGTACGACCCGGAGAACTGCTTAATCTGCGCCAGCGGCCCGGTGGCGGGGTTCCCCGGCTTTGCCGGTGCCCGCTGGAAAATCTGCGGTAAAACGCCCCTCGGAGACCCGGAGTCCTACTCCAACTGCAATCTGGGGGAGGGGTGGGGGACCTGGCTGAAATATGCCGGCTACGATGCCCTAACGGTACAGGGCAGGGCGGATAAACCCTCCTATCTCTACATCCACGACGGTAAAGTGGAGATACGTGACGCCTCTCATCTCAAGGGCAAGACCACTTTCGATACGAGCGACAGCCTGAAAGCGGAACTGGGTAAAAACGTCAGCGTGCTGGCAATCGGTCCCGCCGCGGAGAACCTGATATCCTTTGCCACCGTGCTGGCGGAAGGGGGCGCCTCCGGCTCGGGCGGGTTCGGTGCGGTCATGGGTTCGAAGAACCTTAAAGCCATCGCCGTCGCTTATGGCGATAAGAGACCAGCGGCTGCCGACCCCGATGCGGTACGCAAGCTGGCAAAACGCATCGCGGGCACCCAGCGGCCGGTGCCCATGCCTTCTCTGTGGGCGGTGCCCGGACTTACCCGCGACCATGCCTGCTACGGCTGCGGCATCGGCTGCTCACGCCAGATTTACGACGGTGATGATGGTCGCACTTATAAATCGCTCTGCCAGGCTTCCGACGTTTATGGAGCGATGGTCACCAGGTACCTCGGTAAGCCGGACGGTTCGCGCCTCCAGGCAACGAGACTCTGCGACGGCTACGGACTTGATACCTCCATCATGCAGAGCCTCATCGAATGGCTCGATGCCCTCTATCAGGAAGGCATTATCAATGAAAAGGAAACCGGACTCCCCCTATCCAAGGTCGGCAGACCAGAGTATATAGAAGAACTTACCAGAATGATTACTTTCAAAGAAGGCTTCGGAGCTCTTTTCTCCGGCGGCATTATAGCCGCTGCTGAGTCGATTGGACCGAAAGCCCGCGAAATGCTGAGCACGTACATCGCCACCAGCGGGGGCGAGAAAAGGGACTACGACCCGAGACTGTTTATTACGACGAGCCTTATCTACGCCACGGAACCGAGACGGACGATACAGCAGCTCCACGATGTCTGCAATATGTTGATGATGTGGGTCGGCGCGGAGGGAGGCAAGGTGGGCGAAGTGTTCTCCGTGGAGGATTTCCGCAAGGTCGCCGAGCGGATCTGGGGGGACGCCGTCGCGGCAGACTTTTCCACGTACCGGGGTAAGGCACTAGCCGCCAGGATGCTCCAGGACCGCGGCTATGCCAAGGAAAGCCTCGTCCTCTGCGACCTCCGCTGGACGATGACCCTTCCCTTCCGTTACTTGGGGGACGGACCGACGCCCGTAACGGAACCCGAGATATTCTCGGCGATTACGGGAAAAGAGATTGACGAGGCGGGACTTTTCAAGATGGGTGAGAGAATCTTCAACCTGCAAAGGGCCGTACTGCTCCGCCAGGGAAGACCGGGACGCGCGGGCGACCGGATAATGGAGCATTTCTTCACCCTGCCTCTGAAAAAGAACGAGTTATTCTACGACGCCGACTGCCTGGCGCCGGGCAAGGACGGCGAGATAATATCGAAAGTCGGGGCGGTAATCGAAAGAGATAAATTCGAAGATATGAAGAGCGAGTATTACAGCCTCCGCGGCTGGGACGTGGAGTCCGGCCTGATGACCAGAGCCGGTCTGGAAGGATTACAGCTCGACGATATCGCCGACGATTTAGCGACCCGCGGATTACTAAGGTAAATGAATTATAACGGCTCTTCCGGGAAACGCTGGTACGTCGTCGGTCTGGGAGCCGTCATCAACCTGGTCGTCTTCGCCATGGCTATGTCGGCCATGCCGGTACTTTTCAGTGAGATTGCCGACGAACTCGGACTGACCATCGTCCAGATTGGGACGGTATGGGGAGCCAGTTCCGTCGCCGGCATTTTCAGCATACTGGTAGCGGGGTCGTTCGCCGACCGCTTCGGCGCCAGACGTGTCCTCACGGTCTTCTGCCTGATGGCGGGGATTTTCGGCGCCTCCAGGGGACTCTCGGACAGCTTTGTCACCCTGGCGATTACCTCCCTGCTGTTCGGTCTTGCCAGCGAGGCGGTGCCGGTCATCGTCATCAAGAACACCAGCATGTGGTTTCACGAGCGCAGCCTGGGGACCGCCCAGGGAATCATCACCACCTGCGTGGGCGGCGGCATGATGCTCGGGGCGATGATAAGCGCCACGGTGCTTTCACCGCTGCTGGGTGGCTGGCAGAACGTCATGTTTTTCTACGGGGGAATCTCGGTACTCCTCGGCGTTATCTGCTTCCTCACCATGCCCGACCCCGCCCACACGGAATCCAAGGACGGCGTTCAGGCGCCCCGGCAGTCGCTGGCGCACGTCATGCGTATCAAGGGTGTCTGGCTCGTTGCCATTGCCATGATGGGTTTTGCCGGATGCAACAAGGGCGTGATTGGCTACCTTCCCCTTTACCTGCGGAATATCGGCTGGACGGCTGCCGGAGCCGACGGCACCCTCGCCGCCCTCAACGCCGCGGGCACGGCGGCGGCAATACCCCTGACCCTCCTCTCCGATAAGCTCGGATTGAGGAAAGCCCTGGTACTCCCCGGACTGGTTATCACCGTCATCGGCGTGGGTCTACTCTCCACAGTCACCGGTCCGGCGGTCTGGATTCTGGCGATTCTGGCGGGTGTTTTCCGCGATATGATATGGGCAATGGCGTCCACGGTTATCGTAGAGACGGATGGAATCGGGCCTGTTTATGCGGGGACCGCCGTGGGGATAGTCCATGCCTTCACACGGGTGGGTTATACCTTTTCGCCTCCGGCGGGCAACAGCCTGGTGGCTATAAGTGAAAGTCTGCCCTTTGTCTTCTGGGCAGGGCTTTCCGCGATAGCATTTGTGCTCTACTGCTTCGTGAAGGAGACGGGGCGGAGAAGGCGAACCTCCCCGCCCTCAACGTATAATCACCCGCACACGCTGTCCCCCCTCCGTTAACGACGTCCCTTGCCGGCTGCCGCCAGGGGGGCGACCGCCAGCCACAGGGTAATGGTAATCAGCATGGACTTGACGTAGGTGATGGAGGCTATCCCGAAGTCGGGGCAAATAGCCCCCCAGAGAAGCATCAGGAAAAAGGAACTCAGGAAAAAGCCGGGAATGGCAGCCAGTATTCTGAAATAACCCATATTATCCCTCCTCGACGGAGCCCACCGGCTCCAGCTTGATTTGTTTTTTATACGTCACTTTCGGCTCCTGGCTTACTGCCGGTTGTTCGCCGAGACTTACGTTCGGTATCCATTCCAGCCACTTCGGGAGATACCAGTTATAACGACCCAGCAGCTTCATCGTCGCCGGAACGAGGACGCACCGTATCAATGTGGCGTCCAGGAACACGGCGACCGCCAGTCCGAAGCCCATCTGCTGCATCATGACAAGGTCGCCCAGGGCGAACCCGCCGAACACCGCCACCATTATCAGGGCGGCGCCGGTAATCAGCCTGCCCGTGGAACGCAGCCCGAAGGATACCGCCTCCGAGTTATCCTTGGTCCGCAGGTACCTCTCGCGCACGCGACTCAACAGGAAGACGTGGTAGTCCATGGAGAGTCCGAAGAGCAGAGCGAAGAGGAACAGGGGCAGCCACGTCTCGATTACCTCTACCTGAATGAACCCGAAGAAGTCGGCGCCGATACCCTTCTGGAAGACCAGCACGATGAGTCCGTACGCCGCCCCCACGGACAGCATGTTCATGATAATGGCGGTAGTGGGTATCACGATGGAACGGAAAGCCAGTATCAATATGATGAAGCTCAAGGCGAGGACATAGGCGAATATGAACGGGGTATACTCGTCCGTGGTCTGGTTAAAGTCCACCATGAAGGCGGTATCGCCCGTGACCAGCACCCGTACGGGACTGTCCCCGAAAGCCTGCGGTATATATTCCGCCCGCATGGTACGCACCGCGTCCATCGATTGCAGACTCATGGAGTCCCCGGCTATTCCGGCGTAGACTATCGCCATATTCTTATCCGGCTGCGGTAAAACGTAGGAAGCCGCGAACGCGGGGTCGGCATCCAGGCTGGCCTGCAATCCGGCAATCCCCGCCTGTGTCTTCTGCGAGGTTATATCCCCGTCGACGACGATAATGGTCGGGGTGTCCATGCCGATGTGGAACTCCTCCTGAAGTACATCGTATCCCTGCTTGGCGGGCAGGTAATCGGGCACGCCGCTTATCCCGGACATGCCCGTTTCTTTATCAAGGAAGGGGTAGGCGGCGGCAAGCAGAATAAGCACGATAACGATGAGACTCAATACGGGCACCCGCGTGACTATCCTGGTCATTCTCCCCCAGAACCCGTTGGCATACTCATATGTCTTTGCCGTCTGGCGCTGGATAAAGGGGATTCTTATGGCGTTTACCTTGTCTCCCAGCAGGCCTAACATAGCCGGGAGCAACGTCAGCGAGGCGGTAATCGCCATCAGCACCACCAGAATGGAGCCGATACCCATCGAGATGAATATGGAAAGCGGGAAAATCACCAGGCCGGTGAGTGCCAGCACTACGGTCAGACCGCTGAAGAATATCGCCCGGCTGGCGGTGGCGCCGGCGGCGCCGATGGCGTCCATCTTGTCCAGTCCCTTGCTGCGCTCCTCGCGGTACCTGGTCAGGATGAACAGGGAATAATCTATACCCACTGCCAGCCCCATCATGGTTATCATGTTGGATATCATGAAGGTGAGGTCCATCACCTGTCCCACCAGGGCGGTGAGTCCGAGGGCGACGAGGATGGAGACGACCCCGAGGGCAATCGGCAGGACCGCCGCGGCGATGGCTCCGAAGACTACGGCCAGGATAACGATAGCCGCCGAGATACCGATGGTCTCGCCGGTGGTCATCGAGTCCTCGCCCAGCTTCATGGAATCCGCCATGAAGGAAGCGCTGCCCGTGTGGAATATTTCAAAATCCTCGGTGATGTACGTATCACCCACGGCGTAGACCCGGTCCATCTTTTCGTCCGCGTCCATGGGCATGGTGAAAGCGATTATCGTACTGTGCCGGTCGGGAGAGACCATCGTGGGGTCCTGCGTCATGTAGTAGGTAGCCCCGCCAAAGACGACATCCGGCCCCAGTGCCATCACATCAGCATATATACTCTCCACGTGACTGCGGTACGCGGCGTCGTCCACCGTCATCGTACTCGACCGCACGATTATCATCTCGTCCAGGTCTTCGTACTCGGCTATCCCGAGTCGTTCGTTCATCAGCTCGAGGGCTTCGCTGGACTCGGGATTATTAGTAGGCTCGACGTCGGTTACCAGCGCGTCTCCCAGGAAACTATTCATCAGGAAGACCGCCAGTGCTATCGCCGCCACCCAGATGCCCACCGTTACCCAGGGCTTCCGGGCGCAGGCTCTAGCCAGGGATTCCGTCCAATTTTTGGCAAACATATTCCACCTCCATGCTGCCGTGCAGCATTTAAATTTTTGGGAATTATTGGATTGGGGAGGTGGCGCAACTGCGGTTCCCGTTACCTGACGCAGTTGCGCCGTCAGTTATATATAAAGGGTGTTATTCTACATACACTTTTACTTTCTCACCCCTGCCGCTTATCACGTCCACCTCCAGTTCGCCCAGGGCTTCGATGAGCTCCTCGATGTCCTCTGACTTAACGCTGCGCACATCGAAGTTGATTCCTTTTTCCTTTAAAGCCCCGTTTACCTTATCCAGCGCCTCGGGCGGTATCAGGGCGGTGAGTTTTATGCCGGCGCGTATCAACGACATGGGCACACGGACATTGACACGGTCGACGTTCTCCGTGTTCTCCTTTTCCGGATCGGGCGCTATGGAGACCCGCAGGTACTTGGGCCTGGCCTTCGTCCCCGGTTCCACCTTCGGGATACTTTCCTGCCCGCCTCCTTCAGTGTCGATTACGCTCAGCAGGCGGTAGGCGTCATCAATACTTATTTTCTTGTCGGCTAGCATTTCCAGTATTTTCTTTTTATTCTCGGTCATTTTATTATCCTCCTTATACCGCCTACACGACGGATATATATACACTTTCTCTGGGATTGTGGACGTCTACCTTCAAGCCGCGCATGGCGCAGAAAGAAACGATTGCCGCCCACGGCGCCAGCACCACCAGCCTTCCCCAGCCGAACGGCCAGAGAACCAGCAGGCTTATCAGTATCAGGGGCGAAAGGATGATTAAGACAACCAGCGCCAGCGGTATCAACAGGAACAGCGGCAGCCATAGTCCGAAGTCGTTGCGTTCGTTCTTGATTTTCACGCGCATCAATAAGGGCGGTCTGTTCATTTGGAGAGCCTCCTTATCGCTTCATCCACATCAATATCGCCGTGCTCCAGCTCGGACATAACTTCTTCCTGGCTGGAAATGGAGACAATCTCGACAAACTCAAGCTGCTTGGCGATGCGGTTGATGCGATTTTTCACGGTGGGGTAGCTGATGCCGAACATCTCTTCCATGTCCTTGATGGAGCCGTGGCAGCGCACGAAAGCCATTACGAAGACCTGGTCCTCGGCGGAGAGACTCGCCAGGGGAGGCAGGGCAAAGCTTCCCTCGATAGCAATGTCGCTATCGACCAGCCGTACACGCTCTATCGTTATCGGCTTACCCTGCGTCATTTTCGTTAGTTCATGCCACTCTTTCGACATTGCGGTTCACCTTTCTTGTGTATTTTTTTCAGACGCATTAAGAAATTTAACTTTCCGCTTAATTTTCTTAATATATTATAAAGTCCGATATTAACTTTGTCAATACCTTTTTCAAGTATTTTTATAAAAATTACTAAAAATATTGATTTTATTAAGTTTTCACCTGAATATTATTCGGCCTGACGTCGAGTAATATCATAATTCTTTAAGGAACCCCTGTAAAATTGGTACAAAACCGCCGCTATGATATACTGAAAATCGTCAGCAGCTTTCCAAAGGAGATCACTTACATGGAAAAACAATGGTCGGAAATGACCAGGGAAGAAAAACGCGATAAGCGTCAGAAAGACTACCTCTCCGGGACCGGCATCAAGTTCCGCGACGCCAAGGCGGAGAGACTCTACAACGAGCGGGTTACCCGCATGACGAAGGTCGCCCGCTGCGAGGTGCCCGACCGCGTACCCGTTTCCCTGCCTACCGGTCATTATCCGGCTTACTACGCCGGTTACAACTTCAAGACCATGATGTATGACTCCGAAGCCCTGAAAATAGCCTACCGGAAGTTCATGGAAGACTTCTACGAGGACATGGACATGTTCATGGGTCCGGGATTTATTTTTTCCGGCAGAGTGATGGATATCTGCGACTATAAGAATTATAGCTGGCCGGGGCATGGACTCGGCGATGATGTCAATACTTTCCAGTTCGTCGAAGCCGACTACATGAAGGAAGGCGAATGGGATGCTTTCATGAAAGACCCCTCCGACTTCGGATTCAGGGTCCTCACTCCCCGTACCATGGGCGCGGCGGAAGGACTGCAATATTTCCCGCCCCTCAGTAGCCTGATGGGCACGCCGATGGTCATGGCGATGCCGTTCACCCGACCGGAGGTAAGAAACACCTTCAAAAAATTGATAGAAGCCGGGGAAGCCATGGAGAACTGGCAGAAAGAAATTATGGTGGTCTCCATGGAGGCAGTTGCGGCCGGTTTCCCCGCGGGACGCGGCGGCCTGGGCATCGCCCCCTTCGACGTCATCGGCGACTTCCTGAGGGGGACGCAGGGTGTTGCCGTGGACATGTTCCGCCGTCCGGAGCAGCTCCTCGAGTCCATCGACATGATTTATGACCTGATAGTGCCCGGAATGATAGAACGGATAAATGCTTCCGGCGGCCACTCCGTCGCCTTTCCCCTCCATAGGGGCGACGATACCTTTATGTCCCGCCAGCAGTTCGAAAAGTTCTACTGGCCCACTCTTAAGAAATACATCGACGCATTAATAGAAGAAGGCATCCAGGTATCCCTCTTCGCCGAGGGCGCCTATAACGAAAGGCTGGAATACATCGGCGACTTTCCCAAGGGCTGGGTATCCTGGATGTTCGATAAGACGGACATGGCTAAAGCCAAGAAGATGATAGGCGACCGGTGCTCCATTTCCGGCAATGTGCCCGCCTCGCTGGTGGTTACCGGCACGCCTGAAGAAATTAAGGAATGCTGCCGCCGGCTAATTGAGACCTGTGCCCCCGGCGGCGGTTATACTCTTGCCGGCGGCGCTACGGCGACGGAAGTGAAGAACCCGGACAACTTCCGTGTTTTCATGGAAGCCGCCGTGGAATACGGCACGTATTGAACAAAGGTGGTTGGATATGTTTAAGGTAAGATGCAAGCTGGTGGAATTCGTGGCTGACGCGGAAAAATACCCCTGCCACTTTCACTATAAAATCGGCGACGAGTTTTATTACGACGGCGTGAACTTCACCGGCAGGGTTTGCCCGGGACTGCTCGCCTCCATGATGCCCGTCGTTCACGGCGTTTTCCTGCTCGGCAACAAATACTCGGAGAACATTATGTATCTGTACCGCGGGCATGACGCCATCGACCCTTCCATGGCTAAATACGACGGAGCGGGATTCCGTCCCCTGCCGCCTGAAGACGATATCCCGAAGAGCCGGAGCGGCCGGGCAAAGGGGGGACACTTCGTCTGCGGGGATACCCGCACGCTCGCCCACTTCATCTGCGAGGCGGTGGACTTGAGTGACAGCGACTACGCCCAGCCTTTCTACCGGAGAGAGATTGCCATTCTGGAGAAAGTGGAAAAAGAGCCCGGCATTAAAATCGACGAGATACTCAACCGTTTTACCGACTTTGAAAAGGATAAGATTTCACCGCCCCTGACTCCGGTATTGCTGGAAATCCTCATGGAGGCCCTGACCGACATGGGTTACATAGATATCCGCGAAGGCATGGCGTACGCCACCGGTAAAGAGCCGCCGAGTCGACCGGAAATCGGTTAATCGTCAATGCGCCGGGTTGTTACACTCATGCGGGAACATCAACCATTAAAGTCGTTCCCTTGTCCGGCGCCGTATCGATTTCTATACTGCCGCCCAGCAGCCAGACGCGTTCCTGCATCCCCATGAGTCCCAGCTGCCCGATGCGGGGGAGGTCGTCCATGCTGCCCTGCAACTCAAACCCCACGCCGTTATCACTCACGGTCAGCTTTATCCTGTGGTCGGAAAATTCCGCCGTCACCCTCACCTCGGTTGCCTGGGCGTGCTTGCTGACATTGCTGAGCGCCTCCTGAACGATGCGGAACAACGATAGTTCAATCTCGCCCGTAAAGCGCCTCTCCTCGCCTATTACCTCAAACTGCGCCAGGGTACCATCGCTTTTCTCGAGGTTGTTCGTCAGCGACCGCAGCGCCGGTATCAGGCCGAGGTCATCCACCAGCGACGGTCGTAAATTCTGGATAAAGCCGCTTAAAGATTGCATCCCCTGGTTGAGAACGGACTGGATGTCCTGTAACGCCGAAGTATCTTCCTGTCCGAAGGTATGTTCTTTCCTGAGCAGATTGTCCAGTTTGCGTGAAAGCGAACCCAGAATCTGTGCCATGTCATCGTGGAGCTCGCGCGCGATGTACTTGCGTTCTTCCTCCTGCGCCCGGGTTATCTGCTGGAAATAGAAACGCAGGTTGTTTTCCAGCCTTTTCCTCTCGCTGATATCCTCCACGGTCTCTATCGCGCCGATTATCTCTCCCTCGTCGTCTTTAATCGGGCTAGCCGTAAAGTGGAGCCATTTGCCCTCGCTGGAGAGGTCCGGGAAAAAATCTTCCGCTTCGTACGCGCCATCGATAAGGGCAGACTTTTTACACTTGTCCCGGTAATATACCTCGATTTCTTCGTCGGATGCGCCGCTCACAATTAAGTCCGCCATGCAGGGTCTTTCCTCGCTGTAGAACGCCCGCCAGTGGTCTTTCCCCCCGATAATATCCTCTCTCTTCTTTGAGGAGAGTGCCTCGATGGCGCTGTTCCAATGGGTTACCACGTGGTCCCTGTTGATGACGAAGGAAGGAATAGCCGAGCCGTCGATGATTTTTGAAAGCGTTTTCGAACTCAGTGGCATATCAGTACTTACCAGCTAACAATTAGATGAGTTATACCAGTTCTTCCAGGGTAAACCAGCCCTTTTTCAGGCCGTAGAGGACCGCCTCGGTGCGCGAGCCGACCCCCAGCTTGTTGAAGATATCCCTCAAATGACCTTCTATGGTGCGGTAGCTCAGGTGCAGACGGTCGGCGATATCCTTGTTGGTCAGCCCCTTCGCCGCCAGCCTGATGATATCAAGTTCCCGGTCGCTGAGGTGCTCGGAATCGTTCTCCATCGTTGGCACCTTGTCCGAGAGCTTGAAGTAGTTCATCACCTTCCTGGCGATGGTTGGCGCGAGGACGGGCTCGCCGTTATGGATGGCTTTGACGGCGCGCACCAGTTCGTTGCCGCTGACACTTTTTAGCAGATATCCGGCCGCCCCGGCTTTGAGCAGCGCAAAAACATACTCGTCGTCGTCGTAAGCGCTGAGTATCAGCACGCCGGTACGGGGATTGGTCACCTTGATTTGCCGGGTAGCCTCGATGCCGTTAAGCTTGGGCATGGCGATGTCCATGATTACCACGTCCGGCTTAAGCTCGTTTACCAGCTCCACCACTTCTTCGCCGTTGGCGCCCTCGCCGACTATCGTAAAACCTTTTTCGTCCTCCAGCAGGCGGCGTATGCCCTGGCGCGTTATCAGATGGTCTTCTCCCAGGATGATGCTTATCTCGCCCATATACTAACCCCCTCTTACATAATATCAGACAAAATACCCTTACTCAAGTACGTGTTTGCCTGTTTTATATACGCGTATGACTGCAATCTGCCAGCCGTCATATACACCTGCCCGTACAGGTGTTTTCACCCTTCACACAGCGGAATATACCCTCCGAATCAGGTGTTTCTTGCAGCATATACAGGCGCAATAACGGGCGATACAAACCCTCGATTGGTATTACCCTTAAAGTAGGAAGGTCAAACAGGAGGTATGCAAGTGGACACTGCACTGGATTTCGACACGATTCGCACGATAATCGAAAACAACGCCAGTAAGATTGAGGCGCTGATTGAAAGCTATACCGATAAGAAGGAACAGCTGATATCCCTGTTGCAGGATATCCAGGCAGAATACAATTATATACCCCAGGATGTCCTGATTAAAATCAGTCAGAAACTGGACATCCCCCTCAGCCAGGTATTCAGCGTAGCAACGTTCTTCCAGGCTTTCAGCCTCAAGCCGAGGGGACGCCACACCATCACCATTTGCCTGGGTACGGCATGCCACGTGAAGGGCGGCCAGAGACTCGTCGATAAGATGGCGCGGGACTTCAAACTCCAGCCCGGCGAGACCACGGAAGACGAGAGGTTCACCCTGGAGACCGCCAACTGCCTGGGGTGCTGCGCCCTCGGCCCGGTGGTCGTCATCGACGGGAAATACGAAGGCCAGGTAAATCCGGGAAAGCTCGATAAAATCCTGAAAAATTACGAATAGGCAAAGATGGGGGTTGAAAAATGGTAGAGCAGGTAAAGAAATTACTGGACAGAAAACTCAAAAGCGTTAAGGAACTCGAGCAACTCCGTCAGTCTTTAACGAGCAAAAAGGACACCGCCCGCACCACCGTATCCGTGTGCGGCGGCACCGGCTGCCGCGCCTCCGGCGCTGAAGCGGTCGTCGAGGCTTTTGCGGAAGAAATAGAAAAACGGGAACTCCAGGTAACCGTGGAGTTCAAGGAAACGGGATGTCACGGCTTCTGCGAGCGCGGCCCCGTCGTCGTCATCGGCCCCAAGAAAATATTTTACCAGCACGTCAAACCGGAGGATGTCCCGGAAATCATCAACGACACGGTCCTCCAGGACAAGGTAATCGAGCGACTGTGCTACACCGATGCCGCGACTAACCAGACAATCACCTACGAAGCGGACGTTCCCTTCTACAACCGGCAGACCCGCCACATCCTGGGAGCCAACGGTGAGATAGACCCCACCGATATCGAGCAGTACATCGCCGCGGGCGGTTACGCCGCCCTGAGCAAGGCGCTGTTCGAGATGAACCCGGATAAAATCGTCAACGAAGTCACTAAAGCCGGTCTGCGGGGCAGGGGCGGCGGCGGCTTCCCCACCGGTCGCAAATGGCAGTCCTGCCGCACCTCCGAAAATGAGGTCAAGTACGTACTCTGTAACGCCGACGAAGGCGACCCCGGAGCGTACCAGGACCGCAGTATCCTCGAAGGAAATCCCCACAGCGTCATCGAGGGCATGATAATCGGCGCCTTCGCCATCGGCGCCCGCCAGGGTTTCATCTACGTGCGCAACGAGTACCCCCTCGCCGTAGAGCACACGCGGATAGCCCTGGAACAGGCGATGGACTACGGTTTCCTCGGCGAGAACATCCTCGGTTCCGGTTTTAATTTCAAGGTAACCATTAATAAGGGGGGAGGCGCCTTCGTCTGCGGCGAATCGAGCGCCCTGATAGCCTCCCTGGAAGGTAAGATAGGCGAACCCAAGTCCAAGTACACCCACATGTCCGAGAAGGGACTCTGGGACAAGCCCAGCCTGCTGAACAATGTCAAGACCTGGGCTAATATACCGCTGATAATCAATAAAGGCGCCGACTGGTATTCAAAAATCGGCACCGAAGGCAGCAAGGGCACCATGATATTCTCACTGGTCGGCAAGATTAACAACTCCGGCCTGGTGGAAGTGCCCATGGGCATCACGCTGCGCGAGATGATTTACGACATCGGCGGCGGTATCCCCAACGGCAAGAAATTCAAGGCGGTGCAGACCGGAGGTCCTTCCGGCGGCTGCATCCCCGAGGAGTTCCTCGATACGCCGGTGGACTTCGACGAGCTGACCAAGCTCGGCTCGATGATGGGCTCCGGCGGCATGATTGTCATGGACGAGGACAACTGCATGGTGGACGTCGCCCGCTACTTCATCGACTTCCTCAAGGGAGAGTCCTGCGGCAAGTGCGTACCCTGTCGGGAAGGTCTTGCCAAGATGAGCGACATCCTCAACCGGATTACCCACGGCCAGGGCAAGCCGGAAGACCTGGATACGATGATGGACCTGGCGGACATCCTAAGCACCGGCGCCCTCTGCGCGCTGGGACGCACCGCCGCCAATCCCGTTATCAGCACCCTTAAGTACTTCAAAGACGAGTACCTGGCCCATATCAACGATAAGAAATGCCCGGCGGGCGTCTGCCACGAGCTTATCACCTACAGCATAGACGCCGAGAAATGTACCGGCTGCGGTGCCTGCGCCCGGGCCTGCTCAACCAACGCTATCAGCGGAGAGAAGAAAGAACCCCACGTTATCAATCAGGGTATGTGCATCAAATGCGGAGTCTGCTATGACTCCTGTAAGTTCGGAGCGGTAATAAAACAGTAGAAGGAGGCTGAAGATGACTAAATATTGGATTAGTGGTGAACAAGCGGTCGAAATAACGGCAGCGGAAGACAATAATGCCGTGCATCTTACCGTCGATGATAAAGATATCTGCGTATCCGGCGGCCAAACAATACTGGAGGCGGTGCAGCGTATGTCCGGCATCGGCGACATCCCGGCTTTATGCTACCATCCCGCCGTTAAACCTTACGGCGCCTGCCGGCTGTGTACGGTAGAGGTAAGCGAGGACGGAGGCAAGAACTTCAGGTTCGTCGCCGCCTGCCTTTACCCGGTCAAGGAAGGTCTCATCGTCAAGACCAGTACCGAGAAGGTTAAAAAGCTGCGCAAGGGAATCATCGAGCTGTTGCTGGCGAGATGCCCTTCGGCCAGAGTGGTACAGGACCTCGCCGAGGAGTACGGAGTGGAAAAACCCCGGTTCACCGCGGGCGACCATGACTGTATTCTCTGCGGCCTGTGCGTCAGGGCATGCCAGGAGATAATCGGCCAATCGGCAATAAGTCTGGTGAACCGCGGCATCTACAAGGAAGTTGCTGCCCCCTTCTACGCTTATGAACTTGGTGAGGGATGTATCGGCTGCGGCGATTGCGCCTTCGTGTGCCCCACCGGCGCGATTACCATGGGCGAAAACGGCAAGCCGGTCCTGCCCAGGGTTAAGATACCTTACGCGGAAATCGGCGCCATGATGTCGGAAGAAAAAGCCTCCACATCCAAAGGCTAAATTAAAACGGAATACCAGTAAAGAGAAGGCACGGCCTTAATGGCCGTGCCTTTTTCAATCTCATTTCCATTCTTGTTTATATGTAGCGAGAAGACTATAATTAGCTGTGCCGGTCAATATTTTACGAGTAGAAGCACAACTTAATGTACGGAGGTAAGGAAGATGTATGATAAAAAAGTTCTCGGACTGGACGAATGTCTGAAGACCGTGGAAGCCATGGTTGCTGAAAATAAAAGGCAGGGCGGTTTACCAATCGCGATTGCCATAGTAGATGAACACGGCGACCTTCTCTGCTACGCCAAGATGGACTCGGTTCCCAGGGCCCCCGGCGAGGTCCAGGGCTATGTGGACAGCGGCGGCTACATGGCAATCAAGAAGGCATTAACGTCGGCACACTTCAGGGGAGACGCTAAAAAACTGTCCGAAATGATGACCAAGATGAACCGGAATATCGCGGTTGACTTTGACGCCAGGTACGTAGCCCTCTCGAACGGCGGGGCGGCCGCTATCGTGAAGCCGGGCGAGAAAACCGTATACGGCGCCATCGGGGTCGGCGGTCGTGTGCCGGGGGAGGGCGATGAGGAGATGGCGCAGTACGGCTTAAAGGTTATGCAGGACATCCTCTGGCCGTCTAAATAGGCAATCAAGCCCGGCTGATGTCCCTCTACTCGTGCTCAGTCGGGAGGAACTGTTTTTCACTGAGGAACCGGACTACGGTTTTGGCTATCTTATTCGGGTCGCCTTCGAGCATATCGCTCTGCTTCTGGGTAACGCCTCCGGATATAACGAGGCGTAATCGTTCCTCCGCAGAAAGATGGGAGTCCGGTGTGAAAATTTTTTTGGGTCGCGGCTTTGGATAAGAGAGTCCCGTGGTCACGGTTCTGGAACCTTCGGAGCCGACCTCCCCGTAAGAGAGCCCGAGTGCTTCCCGGTTACACTCCGTGATATCCTTTCTAAGCCCTGCCATCAGCGACGGCAGGCTGGGATACCGCGGCTCGTTAAGGTCAAGCTCCACCGTGAATAACGCCGGGAGAGAGACCTCTATTCGGGCCCGGTTGCCTTTCTCAAGTTTGCTTTCTATATCGGCTTTCCCAGCATCGGGAGAAATATCAATTTTTACGACTCTCGATACTAACGGTATATCGAGCTTTTCCGCGATGACGCTGCCGACCTGCCCGGCCTCGGTATCGATAGCCTTCTGCCCGCAGAGGATGAGGTCGTATTGACCGGAACTGATGTATTTGGCCAGTATTACCCCGGTAGCATAGCTATCTGCACTATCGAAATCTTTGTCCCAGAGGAGTACCGCCTCATCCGCGCCCAGAGCCAGACACTGGCCCAACAATCCCTTTACTGAAGGGGGCGCCATAGATATCAGGGTGACCCGGCTGTTCATGACCCTTTCCTTTATCCGCACGGCTTCTTCAAGGGCGACCATGTCGCAGGGATTTACTATGTAGACGAGGTCATCGCCGTTAATCAGACCGGTATCCGGGTCCAGGGTAACAATACTGACATCGGGCACCGGCTTGACACATACCGCAATGTTCACCAGGCTCCTCCGCGATTCATACTTCCGTTATTAACCATAGCGCAAACATACCCCGAAACCACCCTGCGGGTAATTCCAATCGATAGCGCCTGCCTTGCAGGCGATGCGGCAGGCGCCGCATTCCACGCACCCCTGCCACGAAAATACCAGCCTGTCTTCCTCCAGCGTATAATTCTGCACCGGACAGACATAAAGGCAGGCTTTCTCCCGACAGGTATCGCATATGCCGGTATCCACCCTGATATGCGGCTCGTCATCGACATTGAATCTAATGGTGGCCAGTTTGTCCTCTATGGCCATATCAGTGCCCTTCCTGCCTGTATGATATCTTTAACCAGTTGCCAGAATGATATTTTTCCCTTCATCTCCTCCCTGACCAGGCTGAGTATTTTCTTTCTCGGTTTACCGTTGACCCGGAATATCCTTCTCGATATTCCACAGACCAGCGAAGGATATAACTCGTATATGCGGGGGTTGTCCTGAAATGCCGGGGCATGGCGGAAGGTTTTCATATCCTGAAGCACAAAGCTTTCCTCGAGCAGTCTTCTGTAAGAGGCAAGCCCTTTCCTGGTGAAATCCCCTTTCTGGCTGGCCGTGATGATAGCCTGCGCGGCGGCATAGCCGGAAGCAATAGCTAAATTCATTCCCTGAAGGGTGAGTCCCGTAGATACCAGCAAGCCGGCCGCGTCACCCGCTACCAGCAAGCCATCGCAGCAGAGTTCCGGGACCATCTTCATCCCCGCTTCAGGAATCAGGTGTCCCGAATACTCCTTCAGGATGGTATCTTTGATAGCCGGTTTAACGCAGGGACTATTCTTGAAATTATCCAGGAGTTCGGCAATTGATATTTGCTTTTCCTGCAATGAATTCAACCTGACGACGATTCCGAGAGACAGGCTGGTCTTGTTGGTATAAAGAAAGGCGCCTCCCGCCAACCCCCGGGTACAGTCCCCGATGAAACTCTGGGCCAGGCCCTCGCCTTTGGAAAGACCGAACCTCGCCTCTATGATTTCCTCTGGTAGAGCCAGTACCTCCTTGGCAGCGACGGCAAAGGACGAATTGTCATATTCCTTCCGGAGGCCGGCTTTTTTCGCCAGCAGGGAATTGGCGCCGTCGGCGGCGATGACGACATCGGCAAGCACTTCTCCCTCGGCTCTCCGAGCTGTGACCCCGGTTACCTTATCCCCGTCCCGGATAAGGTCATCTACGACCGTACCCGGGATAATAAAAGCTCCGGCCTCCTGTGCTCTTTCAGCATACCAGGGGTCGAATTTAGCTCTCAGTAAGGTAACGCCGTTGTAAGGCGGAGAGCCGAATTCATCGTCCGAAGGGGTTATGGAAAAGGACGAACCGGCAGTCAGGAAGGTAAGGACATGCCTGGTTACATACCTTTCAATCGGGGCCTGATTCCAGAAATCGGGTAGAAGCTCTTCGAGCTCCCGGGTATAATAAAGCACCCCGCCGAACATGTTCTTGGTGCCGGGTCGGTCACCCCTCTCGAAAATCGCGACCTTCATCCCGGCCCGCGCCAGTACGATAGCCGCGGTGCAGCCGGCCGGCCCGGCGCCGACGATTACGACGTCAAACTTCTCAGGCATTACCCGCCTCGGCGTTATTATTGTCCGTTTCCTCAGCCGCCTCAGGCAGCTCTTCGATAATGGCGGAAATAACCCCGGTAACGTCTCCAATGATACTCATGTCCGCTACTTTAAAAATCGGGGCGTTGCGGTCTTTATTAATGGCGATGATAAACCCGGAGTCTTTCATGCCCAGGACGTGGTAGACCGAACCCGAGATGCCACAAGCAACGTACAGCTTCGGGGCGACGGTCGTACCGGTCTGTCCGACGAGTTTCTTGCGGGGCAGCCAGCCTTCATCCACCGCTCCCAGAGAGCCTGCCACGACACCTCCTAAACGCCCGGCAAACCCCTCAAGAAGCTGAACATTTTCAAGGCTGCCCACTCCCTTACCGCCGGCTACGATAACTTCGGCTTCATCAAGACTGATTTTATCAGGAGCAGCTTTAACCACGCTTTTTACGCGTATACGTCTCTCACCCCGGCCCGGCTCCGGCGTAATTTCTCTTATCTTCGCCTGCCTGGTGTTATCCTGACGTGATACCGTCATTATGCCGGGTTTAACCGTGGCTATCTGTGTGCCTGATGACGGGCAGAGAATCGTGCTGCTTATCCTGCCGCCATGGGTGAGTCTGGTCCCCGTTAGTCGCCCATTATCATTGATGGACAGGATGATGCACTCGGAAATCAGCCCGGTACCCAGCCTGGCCGCCAGTCTGGGGGCCAGTTCGCGACCGGTCAGGGTAGCTCCGCACAGAAATATGTCGGGAGATTCATCCTTAATAAGCCCGGATAGGACTTCTGTATAAAAATCAGTGCTGTATTCAAATTGTCGGGAGTTATCCAGAAGAAATATATCATCGGCGCCATAACTCGCCAGTTCCCCGGCCAGCACCTGGCTGTCGTTGCCGACTGCTAATGCAACGACCCGGCCCCCAAGGTCATCGGCCAGCTGCCGGCCACAACTCAAGGTCTCCAGGCTGGCAGCTTCTATCTGACTTTCTTCACGCTCGATAAGGACCCAGACACTCTTGCTTTCAGACACTTTTTGGTATTCTTTCTCTTAATATCGGGCCGGTCTACAACCACCGGCCGGCATTAGCTCCGTCCCAGACCGAGTCCTGCAGGAGACGCGGAGCGAGGCAGTGACCTACGGAATAAATTTCCTTCACTTCGCCTTTCAGGGCACGATACAGGGCATCATCCGCTCTCCCGATTGCCGAATATACCACCGTATCCACTCCCTCAATACGCCTTTCGGCGCCGGTAACGGCATGGGCCACCACCACGGTACTGCCCGCTATCTCCCTGACCTGTGTCAGGGGCGTAATGACGCCGCCGTTGCTCAATAGCTGCTGGTACATAAATGTCAGGGTGTTGGTCTCCAGTTCGGAACCGGCGTAGAGGCAATGCGTAATTAATTCTACCTTCTTTCCTTTATCCGTGAGGAAGATAGCCACCCCCAGCGCCTGTTCGTGCTGCTCGGCGGCAATTACCACCACATTTTCACCGACTTCTACTTTTTCCTGCAAAACATCGCGTACCCACACCACATTGTCACTATCGCCGCCCTTTACCATGGGCCTGGCAGGCACCGAACCCGTAGCTATCACTACGGCGTCCGGGTTCTTTTCCCTGACCATTTCCGGCGTGACTTCCGTTTCACGTACGACTTCCACGCCGAGCAGCCCCATCTGGTAGGTATAATACCTGGGGACCTCGGCGAAGTCTTCCCTTTTCGGTATCCTGGCGGCTATATTCAGCTGACCTCCCAGTTCTCTTTCCTTCTCATAAAGGGTAACCCGGTGCCCTCTCAGCGCGGCGACTCTGGCTGTCTCCAGGCCGGCGGCCCCCCCGCCGATTACCATCACCGTCTTTTTCGTCTCCGCCGGGATTATTGTCGCCATCTGCTCTTCCCTGCCCGCTTCCGGGTTGATGGCGCAGGTAACAGGAGCCCGCCTCAAGAAGTTGCCGGCACAGGACTGGATACAGGCGATACACTTGCGTATCTCCTCGACTCTACCCTCCCGCGCCTTGTTGGGCCATTCGGGGTCACAGATAAGTCCCCGGGCTATGCCGATAAGGTCCGCCTGATTGTCCGTCAGTATCTGCTCGGCCTGGACCGGGTCGTTGATTCTGCCGTGGCATATCACCGGGAGACTGACCACTTCCTTAACGCCGGCGGCCAGATAAACGAAGCACCCCAGCGGGAAATGCATGGGAGGAATGTGTCCGGCCATACCGGCGCTGATACTCAGATAGTCAACCTTACCGTCGTCCTCAACTTTGGCAGCGAGCACTTTAGTATCGTCAAGGGTTGTGCCGCCGTTCATCAGCATATCGCCGACCAGCCTTAGACCTACCACGAAATCCGGGCCGACGGCTTTCCTGACGGCATCGATAATTTCCATCTGGAACCTGAAACGATTGTCCAGGCTGCCGCCATACTCATCGGTACGCCTGTTACCAAAAGGCGACAGAAATGAAGTGAGTAGTCCGCCGGTACCCATGTCGGAGGTAATTTCAACGCCGTCATAACCCGTTTCCTGCATTCTTCGGGCCGATTCGGCATATGACTTTATGATTAATTTTATCTCTTCGATGCTTATCTCGTGGGAAACGCTGTTTCCCAGCGCATTAGGCAGCATCCCCATTACTCCTCCCCCGGCGGTAGCTGCAAATCCCGCGCCCGCGTCGTCTATAAAACCGGTCAATGAACCGAGATGCGTCAGCTGTGCCACGACCGCGGCACCATTGTCATGCACAGCCCTGCTAATCATTTCAAAAGCGGGCATTGCTTTATCATCGCAGGTGGCGATATAACTGCGGGATGTACTCGAAGGCCATACCACGTTCTGCGGCGTGACGATAAGTCCGGCACCTCCCCTGGCCCTGGCTGCCAGGTAATGCATCATTCTTTCGTTCGGAGCTTCACCCTCGCCGTAAAAAGCCGTACAATGAGCGGGGCATACTATCCTGTTACGCAGTGTTATATTGCCTATCTTGACGGGTGAAAATAGGTGTTTGAATTCCTGCTCGGCCATGTTCGTACTCCCAATTTCAAGTATTTGATTACCTGCGAATGCACTTGACTGTTATTCCTGATGATTTATATTCCCCTGGCCGCGACATAGGCATCGGCTATGGAATCGAGCAATTTCCGCGGTGAGAAAGCCTGCCCGACGAGGTACAGCTCTTTTACCTGCCCTTTAAGGGCATGATAGAGTTCATCGTTGGCTTTCTCATCGGTGCAGACAACGACGGTATCAATCTCCTCTATTTGCCGCTCAGCATTAGTAATCACGTGATAAACGGTGGCGGTCTTTCCATTTACTTCTTTTAGACCCGTGAGGGGCGTTATTACCACTCCCCGGCTGAGAGCGTTAAGGTAGGCGGTTTCGATGGTGTAAATATCTACTTCTGTGCCCGCGAAGGCCGCATCGGTTATCAGTTCCACCTTCTTGCCTCTCTCCGCCAGGAAATCGGCGACATCCAGACCGTAGAGGTGGTGCTGGTAGTCTACCACCAGTACGTTCTGCCCGACCTCTACTTCTTCCGAGAGGACCTTCTTCATTTCTACCACATTTCCATTTTCAGAACCCGGGATTTCCGGCATAAAAGGCAGTCCTCCGGTAGCGACGATAACGGCGTCAGGCTGCTGCCGGACAACCATCTCCTGTGTTACATTCGTCCCCAGGTGCACATCAACGCCAAGTGATTGCATCTGGTAAGCCAGGTATCTCTTTGCTTCGGAAAAATCCTGCCTTCCGGGCGCCTTGGCGGCAATATCCAGGTCCCTGGCCAGGGTATCGTTCTTCTCATACAGAGATACTGCATGGCCCCTTAATGCGGCTACCCTGGCGGCTTCGAGTCCGGCGGCTCCGCCGCCGATTACCATTACCTTCTTTTTTACTTCGGCAGGTTTGATGGGGCCCTGACTTTCCCGTCCTGTTTCATAATTAAGGGCACAGGCAATCGGCAGTTGCATGAAACTGGGCCCGACACAACCCTCGTTACAGGCGATGCACCGGCGGATATCCTCCAGTCTGCCTTCCCGCGCCTTATTCGGCATTTCGGGATCGCACATGAGCGCCCGGGTCATACCGATAATATCCGCCTGGTGATTAGCCAGCACGCTTTCCGCCAGCACCGGGTCGTTAATCCTGCCGACGACGACTACAGGAAGATCGACGGCTTCTTTAATCGCAGCGGAAATATAGGTAAAAGCACCCAGCGGGAAGTACATGGGAGGCACGTGCCCCGAGCCGACGGCATCGGCGCAGGCAAACAGGTAGTCCACCTTACCCGTTGCTTCCAGTGCTCTGGCAATCTCTTTCGCTTCGTCGAGGGTATTCCCGTGCTCACCGGTCCACCAGACGCGTTCGATGAACTCATCCCCGTTAAATCTCACGCCCAGGGGCATTTCCGGCCCGATGTTCTCTCTGATAGAATCGATGCACTCCAGCAGAAACCTCATGCGGTTCTCCAGGCTTCCCCCGTATTCATCGGTGCGGGTGTTTAAAATCGGGGAGATAAACTGGGCCTGAAGCAGGGACCAGGCAGCCATAATCTCGATGCCGTCATACCCGGCTTTTTTCATGACCAGGGCAGCTGCCCCGAACGCTTGTACAAAACGCCTGATATCGTCCTTGTCCATGGAATGCGGAACGCCAGCCGGTCCTGCCTTAAGCGGCCATCTGACCTTTACCGGCGATGGCGCCAGCGTCGCGCCGCCACCGGTCATCCGTGCCCACATACGCCCGCCATGATGGAACAACTGGGCGAAAATTCTCGTGGGATACTGATGCACGGCATCGGTCAGCGCTTTCAACTCGGGAATCACGGATTCATTGGTGGTAAACGGGGCATGAGGCGATGACATAACCATTCCGGCGCCACCCCTGGCTCTAGCGGCAAAATACTGTATCTTGCTGTCACCGGTCAGCCTGGGAAAAGCCCCCGTTAATATTATCCTGTTGGGCAAAGTCACATTGCCTAGCTTGATGGGCGAAAAAAGATTCTTAAATTCCTGCTCCATTATATCGGCGCCTCACTATCTGGATTATCAACATTAACACATGCATGGACATCAATACGACATAAACACTCAATCACGATTCTTGATTTTTCCTGCGCGTGACCAGCGATGACAGAATACTGGAACATGGATACTTTAACTGGTTGAACTATCCTTGTCAAGGCGCGGAAATTCCCGTATTTACCGCAGATATCGGACAACTTTCAGGCATAATGTGTGGAGGCATAAAAACCATGCGAATAAAAAGAAGCAGCAGCTATGAAATCCCGAGATTCTGGTGGAGCCGGCGGGATTCGAACCCGCTACCTTTTGACTGCCAGTCAAACGTTCTCCCAAGTGAACTACGGCCCCACAAACGCATATCTAATTTAACATATATCCGGCAGGACTGGCAAGAATCGGCATGTTTCTCTCCTTAAAAATAGCCAATATATACGGCTTGTTTATACCGCCGCCGTTTGTGTTTATGCCCTGTTTATATCTCCGGTGCTATCCTTATACCAGATAATCAAGTTGTTCCCCAGCTTGATAGCAGCCCAAAAGAAGGAGGGGCTGGGCAAGTCCTCAAGAAGGGAGTTTGAGGATTCGCCCGGCCCCTTCTCTTTTTACGGTCCGGTCTTTACTTCTCATGCGTATATGGGATAAAATCTCATGACAGCCGGTAGCGTTTGGAGGAGAGAGCCTATGAAGAGAAAATCACTTCACTGGATACTCATTACCCTGTTAACCGCGGCATTACTGCTCGCAGGGTCTTGCGGCGATTCAGAGCCGGAAACGGAACCATCGCCGGCACCGCAGCCGGAAGCGGAACCATCGCCGGCACCGCAACCGGAAACGGAACCAGAATCAGCACCGGAGGTAAAAATCATGCAGTGGGACTCACCACCCGAAATGATAATCGATACGAACAAGAAATACACGGCTATCATGGAAACGGAAAAAGGTACTATGGTCATTGAGCTGTTTGCCGCGGACGTCCCGAAGACGGTCAACAACTTTGTCTTCCTTGCCAGGCAGGGATATTACGACGGCACCACCTTTCACCGGGTGATTCCCGGCTTCATGGCGCAGGGTGGCGACCCCACCGGCACGGGCAGAGGCGGTCCCGGCTACAAATTCGAGGATGAATTTACCTCGCACGGACACGAGGCAGGGACCTTATCCATGGCTAATGCCGGCCCCAATACCAACGGCTCGCAGTTCTTCATCTGCTTCGCACCGCAGCACGGACTCGATGGCAGGCACAGCGTCTTCGGGCAGATTACCGAAGGCATGGATGTCCTCAAAAGCATTACGCCCCGCGACCCTACGAAAAATCCCCAGTTCGAGGGAGATAAGATAATAAGGGTTACGATTACGGAAGAATAGCCTCAGACGTCTATCCCGATAGCACGGAACAGTCCCTTGAGTCCGAAGTACCCCGCGTAGACCACCGTAGCGCACTTGATGAGTTTGCCCGCCAGGACGATAAATATATATTTCTTCAAGCCGAAGCGCAGCGCCCCCGCGGCGAGCGCCGCCGGGTAAAAGAACGGGTTGACTACCGACGCCACGATAAACAGGGTAAGCGGACCCCGGCGTTCCATAAGTCCCAGCATCTTCTCATAGGCGGACTGTATCCTGCCTTGTTTGCTGCTGCTGATAGCCCTGCCGGCTCCATGTCCCGTCATGTAAATGGTCAGCGCGCCAACGAGTTCTCCGAGTGCCGCCGATACCGCCAGCAGCAGTGCCTCCCACGGACCGGTCATGGCTCCGCCCAGTGCGAAGACCACCGCCAGCATGGGCACGGGTATGATGATAGTGGCTCCACCCAGGATGCTGATGAAAAAGGCGCCGATGTAGCCGTATTGCTTCAGCCTGCCGATTTCGTTGCCGTAGTAGACGATAGCCGCGACCATCAGTACTGTAAGTACTATTCCTACGATACCAAGGACATAAGCCAACGCAGGAGACTTCTTTTCAGTCGCCTCTGCGGCATCGGAGCTTACAGCTACTTCGGAGGGCTTCTCTTCGGGTGCGTGCTTGGTCATAGCGTGCCTATATTATACACGCATGTGCAAGTCGTACGCTACAAAGCGGAAAAAGTGAAGTGGTATCAGGCGGCGGTCTTTGCCGCCGCCCTGGTCTTGAACGTCAGGCCTTTGCCCTCTTTATCGAGGTCGACCCTGACGGTATCGCCTTCTTTCAATTCGCCCCGCAGTACCTGACTGGACAGCGGGTTCTCCACGTAGCGCTCGATGACGCGCCGCAGCGGACGCGCCCCGTAAACGGGGTCGTACCCTTCCTTCGATAGCCACGACTTGGCTTTCGGCGTCAGTTCCAGGTTCAGCTTGTGCTCCGCCAGGCGTTCCTGCAGGTCTTTTACCATGAGGTCGACGATTTTCGCCAGCTGTTCCTCGGTAAGCTCGTGGAAGACGATGATTTCGTCCAGTCGATTCAGGAATTCCGGACGGAAGAGCTTCTTGACCTCGTTCATTACCTTGTCCTTCATGTCATCGTAGCTCTTCTGTGTCCTGGCTTCCGTCTTCGCCGAGGCAAAGCCCATCTGCCCTTCTTTCTTGATGAGTTCCACGCCGGCGTTGCTGGTCATGATAATTACCGTATTCTTGAAGTCCACCGTGCGCCCCTGCCCGTCGGTCAGCCTGCCGTCGTCGAGAATCTGGAGCAGGGTATTGAATACCTCGGGGTGCGCCTTCTCGACTTCGTCGAGCAGGATGACCCGGAAGGGCCTACGCCTCACCGCCTCGGTAAGCTGACCGCCCTCGTCGTAGCCGATGTATCCGGGCGGCGCGCCGATGAGACGGGAAACGGTATGCTTCTCCTGATATTCGGACATGTCCAGCCGCACCATGGCGTTCTCGTCGTCGAACAGGAACCACGCCAGCGTGCGCACCAGTTCCGTCTTGCCGACTCCCGTCGGACCCAGGAACATGAAGCTGCCGATGGGTCGCCGCGGGTTCTTGAGTCCGGCGCGGCTCCGGCGTATCGCCTCGGAGATTGCCGCCACGGCTTCCTCCTGGTCGATGAGCCGCTCGTGGATGCGCTCTTCCATGTGAAGCAGCTTCTGCGCTTCACCCTCGAGCATCTGGGATACCGGGATGCCGGTCCAGCTGGATATCAGCTTGGCGATATGCTCGGCGGTAACCTCTTCGTCGATTTTCTCTTTCTTGAGCCACTCGTCCTTCGCTTTGGTATACTCCGGTTCCAGCTTGAGTCTTTCCGCCTTCAATTCGGCGGCCTGCTGGAATTCCTGCCGCTGCGAAGCTGCTTCTTCTTCGTTGGCCAGCTGCCTGATACGCTGTTCCAGCTTCTTTACCTCCGGCGGCGCGCTCTCGGTATCGATGCGCGACTTGCTGGCGGCTTCGTCGATGAGGTCGATAGCCTTGTCCGGTAATTGCCGGTCGGATATGTACCGCTGGCTCAACTTGGCGGCGGCTTCCAGAGCTTCGTCGGTTATCTTTATTTTATGATGCGCCTCGTACCGGGGCCGCAGTCCCTTGAGAATCTCGATAGTATCCTCCAGGCTCGGTTCGTTGATGAAGACCGGCTGAAAACGCCGCTCCAGCGCCTTGTCCTTCTCGATGTGCTTGCGGTATTCGTCGATTGTCGTGGCGCCCACGCACTGGAGTTCGCCGTGCGCCAGCGCCGGCTTGAGCATGTTGCTGGCGTCGATAGAGCCTTCGGCGGCTCCGGCGCCGACGACGGTATGAATCTCGTCGATGAACAATATTACTTCGCCCTTCGACTGCCGGACTTCCTCCATGACGGACTTCAGCCGTTCCTCGAACTCGCCGCGGAACTTGCTGCCGGCGACCAGCGCCCCCATGTCCAGGGCGATAACCTTGCGCCCCTTCAACGAATCGGGCACGTCATCGGCGGCTATCTTCTGCGCCAGACCTTCGGCGATTGCCGTCTTGCCGACGCCCGCGTCGCCGACGATTACCGGGTTGTTCTTGGTGCGCCGCGTCAATATCTGCATCACGCGCTTGATTTCATTGTCACGCCCGATTACCGGGTCGAGCCTGTCCTCGCGCGCCATCTCGGTGAGGTCGCGCCCGTACTTCTGCAAAGAGCGGTATTTACTCTCGGCGCGGGTGTCATCAACGCGATGGCTGCCGCGTACTTTCTTCAAGGCGTTGTATACCTTCTCCTGGTCGATGCCGGCTTTGTGAAGAATATCGGCGGCATCTCCAATGGTATCGCTCGCCATGGCGATTAACAGGTGCTCGGTGCTGATAAAATCGTCCTTGAGCCGCCTGGCTTCCTCGTCGGCTTTCTGCATTAGCTGGGAGATACGCGGCGTGGCGTATATCTGGCCCGTCTGGTAGGCAACCTTGGGCGTGTTTTCCAGGACTTCCTCGACCCTGTTCCTCAGGGCTTCGCCGTCTACCTTCAGTTCTTTCAGCACTTCCCCGACCAACCCCTGCTGCTGGATGAGCAGCGCCAGCAATATATGTTCTACGTCCCACTGGCTGTGCTTGTACTGCATAGCCATTTGCTGGGACGCCTGTAAAGCTTCCTGTGCCTGTTCCGTGAATCTTTCCTGCCTCATGTTACTTACCTCCCCGCAGTTTTTCAATCTCCTGTTGAGCCTGTTCCAGTTCGCCCTGCAGTTCTCCCACGCGCTCCATCATGCGCAGGATAACCTCCACCCCCGGCAGGTTGATACCCATGTCATCCACCAGGGCTTTTACCCTCTGGAGAATGGCGATATCCCTGTCCGAGTACAGTCGTACGTTACCCCGGGAACGGCGCGGTTCTATAACGCCGACCTTTTCATAGTAGCGCAGGGTGTGGGTCTGCACGTTCAACATCCTTGCCGCCACGCTTATCACGTAGCGCGGCTCGGTATTATATTCGTTTCTGTCCATAGTCACCTCACCTCGTTATCAGGCCGGTCTTATCTCGCTAAGCTGCCTGAATAACTCCTTTTCTTTGTCCGATAGTTCCGTGGGCAGTACCACGTTTACCTTCGCCACGATGTCGCCCCTTTCCGATTTACCAAGGTGGGGCATGCCCTGTCCCTTGAGACGGAATGACTTTCCGTTTTGTGTCTCCGCAGGAATCTTCAGTGCCAGCTTGCCCTTGGGCGTCGGCACCTGGACCTCTCCACCCAGTACGGCAGTCGCCAGAGGCACCGGGACACTGACGTGTAAATTATCGCCGTGGCGTTCGAATTTCGCATGCGGTCTTACCGTAATTTTCAGATAAAGGTCGCCGCTGGGACCGCCACCGTAGCTCGGCTGTCCCTTGCCGGCGATGCGTACCCGCGAGCCGGTGGCGACTCCCGCCGGTATCTTTACTTCGAGTCGTTTAATATCCGGCACAACACCGGTGCCCCGGCATGCCGAGCAGGGCAGGTTTTGAATCATCCCGGTGCCCTTGCACGCCGAGCATGCCGTTTCCATTTGCAGGCTGATAGTGCGGCTGGTACCGTGATACGCTTCTTCCAGCGTTACTTCGACGGGCGATTCCAGGTCCTGTCCGCGCCTGGGTTGCGAACGCCGCGAAAAACCGCGGGTACGACCGCCGCCGAACAGTTCCTCGAAGATGCTGTCCATGCCGCCGATATCCCCGCCGAAATGGTAGGTGGCGCCGCCTCCCGGCGAATATTGCCGGTACTGCGCCTGCTGACGTTCCGCCTCTTCGAACTGGTCGGCGTACTGCCACTTGTCGCCGTACTTATCGTACTTCTTCCGCTTATCCGCGTCGGATAGCACTTCGTAGGCGGCGTTTACCTCCTTGAACTTGGACTCGGCGTCCTTGTCCCCGGCGTTGACATCGGGGTGATACTTACGAGCCAGCCGGCGGTAAGCCTGCTTGATTTCCTTATCGCTGGCGCTCTTATTAACGCCAAGCAGGTCGTATAAATTTTTACCTGCCATCTACTTTCTCCATAATATACCTGATAAT
The DNA here is from genome assembly GCA_964584575.1 of uncultured Dehalococcoidaceae bacterium. GTDB lineage: Bacteria > Chloroflexota > Dehalococcoidia > Dehalococcoidales > RBG-16-60-22 > JAFGPF01. Next base: position 55,964 of record CAZPAS010000001.1, read on the forward strand.
ATTATATGTCTTCTCAGGTTATTTGTCAATATATAATAAGCAATGTTAACATTTTATTGTTAACTTATTTACCAATAATACGTAAAAACAACCAACGATTACACTGGTAAAGACTTTGTACCCATTACTTTTTAACCAGTTGACAAGCTGCCGTTATCATGTGTAATCTATGGGTGAGGAATTTTTATGCCTGCATGTCCTAATTGCGGTCGACAGACCATGCGCACCGAGGACTGGGTGTGCCAGTGGTGCGGTTATCCCCTGCTGTCCAAGGCTTACAAGAAAATAGACAAGACATATAAGGAAATACAGCAGGAAAGGAGCGCCGCCTGGCGTTCGGTGTCCCC
>CAZPAS010000001.1:56410-59828 GCA_964584575.1 uncultured Dehalococcoidaceae bacterium
CCCGAACCGGAGCCAGAGCCGGCACCGAAGCCCAAGCGTGCCCGCAAGCCTAAAGCCAAATCGGAACCGGAGCCGGAACCCGAGCCAGAACCTGAACCCGAGCCTGAACCCGAGCCAGAGCCCGAGCCGGAACCGGAGCCGGAGTCCGAACCCGAGCCGAAACCCGAGCCAGAACCTGAACCCGAATCAGAACCTGAACCGGAGTCAGAACCGAAGCCGGTAGCGGCAGCCGCACCGGCGCTGGATGATATCGCCGACGGTACACAGTTAAGCGTCGACCAGCTGAACGAGCTTTTCCGGGCTAATATGGTGGGAACTCACACCAAGTTAACGGCTAAAACGCTGTCCGTATCCGGGGTGGTATCCAAGGTTTTCATCCGCGACCATATCGACGTCCGTTATATCGTCCTCGAAGGCTCGCAGAAGAAGATGGTATGGAGCGCCAGGTGCTCGTTCGAGAAGGAAAGCATGGGCCAGATGAGCCGTCTCAAGGAGGGCCAGCCGGTCATTATTCAGGGCAAGTACGACGGCTACGGCAAGAACATCCTTTTCAAGGACTGCGTCCTCGCCCCCGGTTAGTTAAAGCCGGTCATTGCGACACGGCTAGCTTTTATCCTCTTTTATCTGCCCGATTATTCCCAGAAGTTTATTCAGTATGCGCGCGGTGGCGCCCCAGATTACCCTTCCCTCGTACTGATAAGCATATGACTCGACCTCTTTGCCGTTGAGAAACTCGACATCCGGTTTCAGACAGTCTTCTTCCAGGAGCGCCGTCACGGGCACCTTGATGATTTCGTCGACCTCGCCTTTGTTGATAACGAACGAATAGGGCCAGGGTATCATGGCGATAAACGGAGTAACGATATAGTTGGACGTCGTCGTTATCTCGTCGTCGAGTTCTCCCAGAACCTCGGCGTGCTCGGGGAGCAGACCGATTTCCTCGTTAGCCTCACGTATCGCCGTATCCCGCAGCGTCCGGTCGTTGATTTCCCGCGTCCCCCCGGGAAAGGATATCTGTCCTTTATGCGTCTTGACCGTCTCCGTGCGCTTGATAAAGACGATATGATAACCCCCCTCATTTTCATACAGGGGAATCAAGACCGCCGAGGGCACGCGGTCGTCATCGGAAATAGACTTTTTCCGTCTCTGCTCCAGTCTTTTCTTGAGTTCTTCCTTCACTGCTCATATATTAATAGAAATCCAGCGGATAGTAAATACTGCGGTTATCTCCTCAAATTAAAACCCACCACGTTTATAGCCTGTATTGAGCATATTGTGTATAATTGATGTGTAACTATGACGCTGAATCGTTCGCAAATAGCGGTACACAGCGAGCGGGGGATGAGCCTGCCGGCGAAAAAAAGACCGACGGCGAGCAGATTACTTAATTACGTAGAAGTGCTGAAGCCCCTGCCCAGTGTCCTGCTGGCATTCATCGGGTTCGCTACGGCGGTCGTCGCCGGAGGGGGACTGCTTTCGCCCCGCCTCGGCATCGTCCTGCTGACGGTATTGGTCGCCTCGGCGGGCGCCAACGGGCTGACCAATTACCTCGACCGTGATATCGATGCCCGGATGCAGCGCACCTGCCTGCGGGTCCTGCCGTCGAAGGCTATCACCCCGCACTATAAGGTGCTCCCCCTGATTCTGGGTCTGATAGTCATCGGGCTTATATTATCCTGGTACCTGCACCCTTACGTCCTTGCCGCCGCCGCCTTCGGCACGCTGGTCGCCGCCACCTGGCGCAAGAAGATGACCTGTGTTTATCCCCAGGGCGTCCTCGCCAGCTGCGCCCCGGTCCTGATGGGGTGGCTGGCGGTGAGGCAGACTCTGGATTGGGAGCTGCTGCTGCTGTGCGTTCTGATTGCCGCCTGGCTGCCGTTACACGTCTGGAGCGTGAATATCGCCCACCGGGAGGACTACCGGCAAGCGGGACTGAACTACTTCCCCATCAACCTGGAGGTCAGGGATTCCGTGAAGCTGCTGCCGGCGTTCTCGCTGGTGCTGTACGCGGCTTCCCTGGCTCTTTACTTTGTCGGCGACTTCTCCTGGCTGTACCTGGCGCTGGCGAACTTGCTGGGTGTCGTCATAGTGTACACATCCGCCCGACTCGTCATTTCCCACGCGACCGGGGACGCCTGGCGACTTTACCGGCTTTCGGCTTTCCCCTACCTGGGAGCGATATTCCTGGTCATGTGCCTGGATACCTGGCTGCTGGGATAAGCCTTACGGAGTATATATGGACTTTAATCTGAGCGAACAGGAAAAGATGCTGCAGAGTCTGGCAAAGGACTTTGCGGAAAAGGAAGTACTGCCTAAAGCGGCGGAAATCGACCGCACTGGCGAGTTTCCTACCAAGTTGGCTAAAGAGATAGGCAAGCACGGCTTCCAGGGTCTGCCGTATCCGGTGGCTTACGGCGGCAGCGACGCCGGCTATGTCAGTCTCGTGCTGGTGCTGGAACAACTCTGCCGAGCCTCGATGACCGTGGGCGCTATAATGTCGGTCAATACCGTGCCTGAAGAAGGGATTTTCCGCTTCGGCACCGGGGAACAGAAGAAACGCCTGCTGACTCCGCTTGCCAGCGGGGACTGGCTGGGGGGCATCGGCTTCACCGAGGCGGAAACCGGCTCCGACCCGCGCCTGATTACCACCGTTGCCCGCCGCAGCGGCAAGGGGTTCGTCATCAACGGACAGAAACAGTTCATGGCGTCGGCTCCGGCACTGAACGTGGTGCTCCTCTTCGCCCGGCGGGAAAAAGAGGAGGGACTCAACGCCTTCATCGTCGATGCTTCCTCGGACGGCTTTACCGTCCGCGAGCCCTGCGAGACCATGGGACTGCGGGGACTGGGAACGTCGGTGGTCTATCTTGACGATGTATTTGTACCCGAGGAGAACTTAATCGGCAAAGAGGGACAAGGATTCGATATCCTGCTGGAGGCTATCAGCATCGAGCGGATGAGCGTCGCCGCGCAGGGACTTGGCGTGGCACAGAACGCGCTGGAACTCTCACTCGACTACGCCCGGGAGAGGAAAGCCCAGGGCAAGCCCATCGCCCGGATGCAGGCGATTCAGCAGCAGCTGGCGGAAATGGCGGCACGCATCGAGGCGGCGCGCTGGCTGGTCTACCGTACTGCGTTCCTGCGCGACCAGGGACAGAGCATCCAGTACGAGTCGTCCATGGCCAAGCTCTTCGCCTCGCAGGCGGCGGTGGAAGTCACCCGCATGGCGATGCAGGTCCACGGGGCTTACGGGACGATGAAGTCGCTGCCGGTGGAGCGACTCTACCGCGACGCCAAGATGACGGAGATATACGTGGGAATTTCAGAAGTTCACCGCAGCATCATCGCCAACCGGCTGATTTAGTATTTTCGATAGATTTTTCTTAATCAGAAGTACGTAGACGGCCAGTCCGCTCAGGCA
>CAZPAS010000001.1:59928-77981 GCA_964584575.1 uncultured Dehalococcoidaceae bacterium
CCGGCAAAGAACGTGTAGAACAGCACCCAGAACCGCCGGTCACGTGCCAGTTGCCGAATACTTACCGGTCTTTCAGTCTGTTCCAGTCTTTCACCCGGTGGGGATGAGATGAACTGTGCGCACAACAGGAAAAGGAGTCCGTAAATTATGCCAATGGAGCGGAATAAGATTGCGACGGTAGCACCCGAATTAATGACAGGCTGTGCAATCTGTGAAAGCAGAATGGCACCGCTGCCAAAACCCGCCACTCCGATGCCGGTGGCTAGGCCTTTGCGGGCGGAGTACCACTTAACGATGTTCGAGAGTACTACTACGTAGCCAAATGCCATCCCGGCCCCGGAAAGGACGCCGATTCCCAGAAGCATAATGACCAGGTTACCTCCCGAAAATGATGCCAGGATATATCCTGCGCCGAACAGCACCGCCCCGGTAGAGACGGTAAGTCTCAAGCCGAGCTTACGCTGTATTCTGCCAACGAATAGCATGGTGATGGAAAAGCTGGCGATAATGACGCCGAACACCAGCTGGGTCTGGGCGGCGGAGAAACCGTATTCCGACCTTATCGGGGCGACAAAGATACTCCAGGCATACACCGAGCCCGCGGAGCACATGACGAAAAATGATGCCGCTATGTTTTGCACGTGGCGTATGAGCGGCACGCTGGCAGCCCCGGGGAGAGGTAACTCGCTCCTCGCGGGGCTGTTATTCCTTCTTATGGTAGTCTGACTTGTAGCCATGATAATTATCGTTTTACGTAGTTAGAGTATTATTATAATATAAATTGCGTAATTTAACAAGTTATAATAGATAATATTTTGTTGATATGCGTAATTTTTGATGGCTTAACAGGTAATACCAAACGATGGACAACTCCCCCTCCAGACGGTATCATACTAGTGCATGGGACACTTCACGCTCATGAAAACCTCCGGTACCGCCCGCGCCGGGGAGCTTCATACCCCCCACGGCACGGTGCCCACTCCGGTATTCATGCCGGTGGGTAGTCAGGCGACCGTTAAGACCCTCACCCCGCAGGAAATCAGGGATACCGGCTTCGACATGGTGCTGGCGAATACGTATCATCTCTACCTGCGACCGGGCATAGAAATCATCGAAAAGATGGGCGGACTGCACCGGTTCATGGCCTGGGACGGCGCCATGCTCACGGACAGCGGCGGCTACCAGGTCTTCAGCCTGGCGCCCCTCTGCAAAATCACCGACGACGGCGCAACCTTCCGTTCGCACATCGACGGCTCCGAGCACTTCCTCACGCCCGAACTGGCCGTCCAGTACCAGGAGTCGCTGGGCGCCGACGTTATCATGGTCCTGGACGAATGCACCGCCTACGGCGACAGCGAGGCAAAGGTACACCAAGCTATGAATAGGACGCACCGCTGGGCGGAGCGTTGCCATAAAGCATGGAAGAATAAAGACCAGGCGCTGTACGCCATCGTCCAGGGAGGCATGTACCCGGAGTTGAGGAGGCAGTCGGCGGAGTACCTGACCGCGCTGGACTTCCCCGGCTATGCCGTGGGCGGACTGAGCGTCGGCGAGCCCAAGGAAACGACTTTCGCCCTGGTGGAGACAACCACCGCCCTGCTGCCCGCCGAAAAGCCGCGATATCTCATGGGGGTCGGCTCGCCGGAGGACATCGTCGAGGGGGTGACGCGGGGCATCGATATCTTCGACTGCGCCCTGCCGACGCGCGTAGCCCGCAACGGGGCTTTGTTTACTAATAAGGGCAGGATTAACATACGCAAGGCGGTTTACGCTAAGATGGACACGCCCATCGACCCCGATTGCGACTGCCCCGCCTGCCGCACCTTTTCCGCTGCGTATTTAAGCCACCTCTTCCGCAGCGACGAGCTCCTCGGCTTGCGGCTGGCGACCGTCCATAACCTGCGCTTTATCGCTAACCTCATGGGAAAGATAAGAAGCTCCATCCTGGACGGCACCTTCAACACCTTCCGCGAGGACTTCCTTGCCACCTACCAGCCCACCGATGAAAAAACGCGCGTGGAACAGAAGGGGAAGTGGTTAAAGGGGAGGGAGAACGAAGGGTAAGGAATATTGCAGCTTAATCCTACCCGCCGTAGACGATGAACACGATATTCAGCTTGTCCCCGTCCTTAACGGGTTTGCTCATTTCCTTGGGATAGGCGCTTTCCCCGTTGATATAGATATCATAAGAACGGTGCAGCTTGCCGTCCCTGCCCATCAGCAGCTTCTCGAGCTCGGGGAACTGCCGGAACAGGTCCTGTAAACACTCGCCGACCGTCCTGCCTTCCACCTTGATGGTCAGCTGGTTATTCGTGTATCTATTGAAAATCGATGCCAGTTCTATATCTACACTCATGGTATGCTCGCGTACCTCAAATATTACCGCAGTGGGCGCAGTCGGGGTCCCGGTTTATCTTGAACTCGGTGAATTTCATCTGCAAGCCGTCGTAGTTGAGCAGCCTGCCGGTCAGCAACTCGCCCTGTCCCGTGATGTACTTAATTACCTCGGCAGCCTGTATGCAGCCGATTACCCCCGGCGTCACCCCGATGACCGGGAACTTCTCCCCGGGCACATCGACGCCATGATAAAGGCAGTACAGGCAGGCGGACTTGCCCGGTATCACCGTCATCGCCCTGCCTTCGTACCCGTATACCGCCCCATGGAAGAACGGGATTTTCTTCTCAATCGCCGTTTTGTTGAGCAGGTAGCGGGTCGGCAGGTTGTCCATGGCATCGACGATTAAATCGGCATCGCCCACGAGCTTCGATACGTTGGCTTCGGTAATCGTTTCTGCCAGGGTTTCTATCCTGATATCCGGGTTCAGCTTTTTAAGCTTGCCAGACGCCGAGTCCGCCTTATTCTTACCGATATCCTCGTCCCGGTGCAGTATCTGGCGGTTCAGGTTACTGAGTTCCACTTTATCGTGGTCGGCAATCTTGATATTACCCACGCCCGCGACGGCGAGGTAGATGGCTACCGGCGAGCCGAGTCCGCCCGCGCCGGCGATGAAGACCCTGGCTTTCTTGAGCTTCTCCTGCCCCTCCCCGCCGAAGCCGTATATCATCATCTGCCGGTCGTACCGTTGTAATTCACGTTCGGTGAGCATGCCGCCTCCCGCTCTAGGTCACCTCGCTGTCTATCCAGTCGAGGTATTCCTCGTTGCCGCCGACGATGGGAAGGGCGATTATCTCCGGGACGGAATAGCTGTGTATCTTTTTCACCGTCTTTATGATGTCCGGCAGCAGCGCGTCCCTGGTCCTGGCGACGAGGAGGCTTTCCTGTGCCGCATCCAGCTTGTCTTTCCACCAGAAGTGAGAGTTCACCTCCGGTACGATATTGACGCAGGCTACCTGCCGGCGCTTGAGCAGCGTCGTGGCTATCTTCTGCGCTTCTTCTTTGTCTTTGGCGGTGATAAAAACGACGATGTAGTTATTTTGTTTCATTTTCTTATACAATCTCCAGCATGCGGTCGACGGCCGCCTTGGCTTTGACTCTTATTTCTTCCGGCACCCTTACCTCGGGCGTCATCGTTTCCAGCGACTTCAGCAGTTTATCGAGAGTAATCCGCTTCATATCGCGGCAGATTGCATTCTCGGAAGCCGGGATGAAGGTCTTGCCCGGGTTCTCCTTGCGGAGTCGATGCAGTATTTCCACCTCGGTGCCCACAATCAACTCGCTGACATCTTCCCTGGCGGCGTAGCGTATGATACCGCTGGTGCTCAAGGCTTCGTCAGCCAGCGTAATGACCTCGGGACGGCACTCCGGGTGCACGACCACCTTTGCCTGCGGGTACTGCACCTTCTTGCCGATGATATCCTCGGGCTGCATACTGGCGTGAGTGGGACAGTAGCCGGGCCAGAGGGTCATTTTCTTCCCCGTTCTCCTCATGATAAAGTCGCCCAGGTACTGGTCCGGGACGAAGATTATCTCGTCGTTATCAATCTGCGCGACGACCTTTACCCCGTTGGCGGAGGTGCAGCAGTAGTCCGATTCCGCTTTAACTTCGGCGGAGGAGTTGACGTACGTGACCACGGTAGCGCCGGGGAGCTCCTTCTTTTTCTCCCGCAACTGCTCGGCGGTAATCATGTCCGCCATCGGGCAACCCGCGCCTGCGTCCGGCAGGAGCACGGTCTTCTGCGGCGAGAGTATGAACGCCGTTTCCGCCATGAAGTGCACCCCGCAGAAGACGATGACGTCGGCGTCCGTTGCCGCCGCCCTCTGGCTCAACTCCAGCGAATCCCCGACGAAATCGGCAATATCCTGCACCTCGCCTATCTGGTAGTTGTGCGCCAGAATAACGGCGTTTTTCTCTTTCTTCAGCTTAAGGATTTTTTCTTCCAGTGTCTTATCTTTTCCGCCTGTCACATTACTCTCCGCTACTTCTATTGTACCCTATATACGCTTCTATTCACAGAGCACCCTCTTGGCGCCGCAGTATATCTTCATCCCCGCCTCCCGGATAACCCTCACTTCCATGTCCGTGTTGATTTCCGTGCCGGCGTCCCTGACGAAGCCGATGAGTGTCAGCCCGCACTTTACGGCGATTTCCAGTCCTTTGTCCGTCACCGCCGTCTTGGTGGCGGTAATCGGGATACCCGCCCGGCCTATCTTGGTGACCATTTCCGACGCCATCCGTCCGGTCGAGGCCAGTAAAACGCCGCTGAAATCGACGCCGTTAATCAGTCCGTAGCCTATCGCTTTATCGATTGTGTTGTGCCGCCCGATATCTTCGATGATGCAAACCGGCTCGCCCCTGGTATTGAAGAGTCCGGCGGCGTGCACGCCCTCCGTCTCCCGGTACATTTCAGCTTTCTCGAAGAGCGTATTCATCGCCCGGAATACCGTATCCTTGCGGACCTTCATGCCGGACTTTATCCGGCGCAGCCCGGCGTCGCCGGAGTAAGCGGTACGCCCGCCCCCCGAGACGATTCGGTAGCTGGTCTTGCCGGGACTTACCGACATGCCCGTCGAGCTTTTCAACGTTACCCGCACGACTGCATCATCTATCTCCATCCCCGCAATATCTTCGATGGCATTTACAAAACCCTGCCCGAAAAGGTAGCCGGTGACGAATTCCCTTTCCATGCCCGGCACGATGGAAGCGGTGGCAAGGTGCCTGCCGTTGACGTATATCGGCAGTTCCTTTTCCGCCACCACGCTGACTTCAGCCGTGGCGAACTCACCCCCGGTAAGTTTCCGGCATTCCATTAATTTTGAGCCCGGTGATGATGCATTACCGTTCATCGTTTCACTCTATTCTTTCCGGGTGGGAATAGACTATCATCGTATCGCCCCGGACCAGCCCGGCGATGGTAATCCCCACCTCCCGCGCCATCTCCACGGCCAGCGTGGTGGGCACTCCCTTGGTGGCGATTATCGGGATACCGGCACGGCGGCACTTTAAAATCATCTCGGCGGGCTGCCTGCCCGTGGAAGCCGCCAGCGTACGGCTGAAATCCACATTATCGAGCAGTCCGCAGCCGATTACCTTGTCCAGGGCATGGTGTCTGCCCAGGTCCTCGGCGATGCAGACGGTCTCTCTCCCGTCCAGGAAAAGCCCCGCGGAATGCACCGCCTCCGTCTCGGCGAAGATTTCCGACTTTAGTATCGCCCGGACGCAGCCGAACACGTCCTCTCTGGACACCACGAGGTCGGACCTTACCGTTTCGGTCGTATCTTCTCTCTTTCCCCCGGACAGCGCAACATTGGCGACGTTATTTTCTATGGTCAAGGAGGCTATATCCGCCATGCCGGCGATGATTCCCTGCGTGAACAGGTGCCCGATGACGAATTCCTTTTCCATGGTCGCCATGAGCACCGCCGTGACGAACGGCTTGCCGCCGAGGTTAATCGTTAAATACGTCTCCCTGACGATTCTCTCGGTGGACGCGGTACAGCCGCCGTCGATTTTAGTGTACTCGACTCTTTTCAGTACCCTGTCTTTCATCTCTCACCCGGCAATCCTGATGATATCTCCCGCCTTGAATTACCTTGCCTGTTTAATAATCGTCCCGCCGCCGAGGACGGTGTCACCGTCGTAAAAAACCACCGTCTGGCCGGGGGTAATCGCCGCTTGCGGCTTCGTAAATTTCACTTGAACATCATTAATATCCAAGGGAGTCACCGTGGCTTCCGCCTCAGCGTGACCGTACCTTATTTTAGCTTTAACCTTTACGGGCGCTTGTGGCGGACTCACGGCTATCCAGTTGAGGTCGCCGGCTACCAGTTCCGTGCCGTATGTCTGCTCCTTCATGCCCGCGACGACGGCGTTTCTCTCCGCGTCGATGGCGATTACGTACATCGGTTCTCCGGCGGCTATACCCAGTCCCTTACGCTGTCCGATTGTATAATGGATAATTCCCCGGTGCTCTCCTATAATTCTTCCTTCACTATCGAGCACCGGCCCCGGCACGGCTGCCCCGGGAATGCGGCTTTCCAGGAACCCGGCGTAATCGTCGTCCGGAATGAAGCAGATTTCCTGGCTTTCCCGCCCGTCTGCCGCATCCAAGCCCAGTTCCCCGGCTATCCTCCTCACCTCCTCTTTGGTCGTGTTGCCCACCGGAAACACGGCATGACCAAGCTGCTCCTGGTCGAGTCGACATAGAAAGTAAGACTGGTCTTTCCGTTTATCCGCCCCCTTCTTCAGCAGGTAACGTCCGCTTATTTTATCCTGCTCGACCCTGGCGTGATGTCCCGTGGCAAGATAGTCGGCGCCCATTTCTCGCGCCCGTTTCCACAAGACCCCGAACTTTATTTCTTTATTGCACATTACGCAGGGATTTGGCGTCCTGCCCCGGCGGTACTCCCGGCAGAAATCGTCGATAATCCGGCGGGAAAAGATATCCCGGAGGTCAACGACTTGGTGGGGTATGCCCAGCTTATCGGCTATCCGCCCGGCAAGAATCCCGGCGCCGGTGTCTCTGTTATCCGGTGACATGACCTGCATGGTGACGCCGATGATTTCATTGTCTGCTTCTTTCAGCAGAGCCGCGGCTACGGAGGAATCGATGCCGCCGCTCATCGCGATGGCTACCTTCATCACTTCATCTTTTCAAGGGCTACTTTTGCCGCCGCTTCGCCCGATAGGAACATGGAGCCGAAGGTGGGTCCCATCCGGGGCAGTCCGTAGACGGCGCCGACCGCCATGCCGGTGACTATCAGGCCGGGAAAACACTCCCCGGTGTGCTCCACGATGAGGTCTTCCGACTTTTCAATCCAGAGGGCGCCTTCACCCTTGGTCTTAATCAGGCCGCGCTGTTCCAGCTTCTTCACCACGGTCGCGTCGTGCCCGGTGGCGTCTATTAATACAGTTGCCTCTATCGCTACGGGGTCGAGGGCAGCTACCTGCCGCGGCAGGGAAGCCACCGGCGACCAGTTGATTACCGCCCCGCATACCTTCCCTTCCTTGACCACCAGGTCTTCCAGCATGGTCATGTTCAGGACTTTCACGCCGGCGGCGCAGGCGGCGGCGATGAGGGCGGAGCAGGCGTGGGGGGCGTCGCAGACGGCCAGCCCTTTGCTGACGATTTTATAAGGTACGCTCAACTCGTCGAGGATTTTTTCGCCGGGATGCCGCACCGTTACCTTGGGCATGAAATATCCCCCGCTCCAGAAACCTCCCCCGAGGTAGTTATTACGCTCTATCAGCACCACCTTTTTCCCTGCCCTGGCGATATCACGTCCGGCGACCAGTCCGCTGGGGCCCCCGCCGACGATTATGCAGTCGCTTTCCACAATATCATCAAAATCCCTGGCAAACTCCGAGACTATGGCGCGGGTGATGACCTTCTCCCCGACGGGACTGAACTTTTCCATCTTGAGACTCCTTCCGACTTACCTGAATTTCATATACAGTTTATAATCGATTATACCCCATTTATCATGCGTTCTGCTTCTGGGGGGCTTCCTTCCGCTTCTGCTTATCCACCAGGTCCTGCAGGGTCACGGCGTCCAGCGTGGCATCGATGGCTTTTTTCATCTCGCACCAGATATCGCGGGTAACGCAGAGGTCGGCGCGCTCGCAGCTTGCCGGGTCGCCGACACATTCCACCGGCGTAACAGCACCTTCGAGCAGCTGAATTACCTCGCCGAGTTTCACGTCCTTAGGATGCCTGATAAGCTGGAGTCCGCCGCGGGCTCCCCGGATGCTCCTGACAATCCCGGCACCCACCAGCGGGGCGATGATATGCTCCAGGTAGTGCAGCGAGATATTCTGCCTGCCGGCGATTTCCTTCAGCTGTACCGGTCTTCCCCCTTCGTGCCGCGCCAGGTCCAGCAGCGCCCTGGTGCCGTAGCGTGCTCGCGTCGATAGTTTCAATATCACGTCTCCATTGTTGACTATTTTAGTAAACTTTGTTCAGTTTATCACCTGTCTGGCTTCATGTCAATCAACGTGCTTTATCAGGAAATAATATTTGGTAAATTCCGGTAATTCATGCGCAAGAGAGTATTGACGCAGTTGCGCAATTGCGCTATAATTATACGGAGCATTCGAGCTATGTCCGTTATCTGTATCACCAACCAGAAAGGTGGCGTCGGCAAGACGACCACGACCGCCGCCCTCGCCCCGGGATTAAGCGAGCACGGCAAGCGCGTGCGGGTGGTGGACTGGGACCCGCAGGCAAGCCTGACCGTCAGCATGGGAATCAATCCGGACAACCTGCAACTGACGTGTTACGACGTTTTAACGAGCATTATTAAAAGCAACGGTCGTGTCTCTATCCCCGAGGTAACTTTAAAGACCGATAATCCCGGCATCGACCTCGTTCCAGCGAACATAGAGTTATCGCAGGCGCAGCTGGACCTCACCAATGCCCTCACCCGCGAACTCATGCTGAAGGAAATGCTCCAGCCCGTGCGTAAATCTTACGACTATATACTGGTGGACTGCCTGCCCAGCCTGGGACTGCTTACCATCAACGCCCTTTCCGCCGCCGACAACGTCCTGATACCCCTGCAGGCGGACTTCCTGGCGATGAAGGGGCTGGCGATGCTGCTGACCACCATTATCCGCGTCCAGGAGAGAATCAACCACTCCCTGGAAATCCTGGGGATACTGTTCACCATGACCAATACCCGCACCCTGCACAGCCGCGAGGTCATCGAGGTCACCAAGCGGGCTTTCGGCGACAAGATAAGGGTCTTCGACACCACCATCCCCGTCAGCGTGCGTTTCAAGGAAGCCCCGGCCGCGGGTATGTCCATATTAACATACGCCCCCAAGTCGGACGGGGCTGAAGCCTATAGAACATTCACGGAAGAGGTGCTGCATGAAAAGAGCTAAGATAACCGAAGAGCTTGCCTACGGGAGCGCCCTGGACCGTCTCACCGGCGGCGACCGCCCTACTGCCGTAAAGCCGGCGGAGCCGGCGCCGGTCGCCCCCAGTGCCGATTCCCCCAGGTCGGCGATGATTAAGCTTTCCGTCTTCCTCAACCGCGAAGAGGACGCCTACCTGGAGAACCTGGCATCGACGGCCAAGTTCAGCGGCGGCAAGAAGCTCAGCAAGACCAAGCTAATCGAAGCGATGGTGCGGGCGTTCCGCGAGACCGACCTGGACGTACGCGGCGTCAGGGACGACGGCGAGCTGCTGAATAGAGTAACTGCGCAATTGCGCTAATTACCGCGCAGGATAAACAGGCACAGGGAAAGTCGATGATGTATGTCAGTGACGGTGTTAAAAATCCTAGGCGTTTTGTAACGCGAGGTAGTGGTTACCAAAAGACCGCAGAAAGTGCCTGTTTTTCCATTCTGTGCGTTCTGGAGGGGTTCTGAACCAGGGGCCGGAGAATATATGGGTGTATAATTCCGGGATGGGGAGGGGATGGGTAAAACGAAATCTTCTCATCAGCTCGTTATGAGTTAAATACCATGGTTCCGGTCTTTCTATTTCACCGAAAGCTACCACGGGTTTTACCTTCGGTTCTTCCTTTTTCACTTCTTCCACCGGTATCACGTAGCACCTGATTACCGCCATGTCGATATTATCCGGGTCGTAGCCGGGACGGTTGCCGCTGAACTGCTCGTTGAGTACCTCGATGTCTTCCATTTCGGAGGCGCGGTAGAGCTTCCAGCCCACGACTTCCCGCAGCTCGCTGAAGCCCGCGGTCTGATAGCAGATGAGCGACTCGTTATCGGCGTCGGTATCCAGGACCACCCCCAGGCAGAACGGCTCCACGGTGCGGTAGCCGCCGTGATAGTAGAACTCGATAACCCGCCGCGCTCTTATAGCGCCGCAGATGACCGCCCGGTTTTTTTCGGCTTTAGTGGAGATATTTAAGATGTTTCTGATGTTCCGCACGTTCACAACCTCACGGGGTGTCTGAAAATACTTTAATTCAGTAGTGGGAATATTTCAAGTCGGACCGTTGCTAACTGACCGTAATCCTCCCCTTATGCTCCGCCACCACCTCCCCGATAATCGCCGCGTCAGCCACGCCCTTCTCCTGCAGCTTCTCCAGCAGCATCCACGCCCTTTCGTGCGGCACGGCAATCAGCAGGCCGCCGGAGGTCTGGGGGTCGTAGAGGATGTCCTGTAAATACTGCGGCACTTCCCCGGATATATCCACCATGCCCTTGCGGAAGTCTCGGTTACGGTGCAGTCCCCCGGGAATCATGCCCATCTCGGCGAGTCCCTTCGCCTCGGGGAAAACGGGAACGGCGGCGGAGTCTATCACCATGCCGACTTCCGTCCCCTCTACCATCTCGGCGGCGTGACCCAGCAGGCCGAAGCCGGTGATGTCCGTGGCGGCGTGCACGCCCACCTCCTGCATCGCCTCCGACGCTTCCTTATTCAGGGCGGTCATGGATGCCACGATTTTGGCGATTGACTTCTCATCCGCCATGCCGCCCTTAATGGCCGTGCTTATAATGCCCGTGCCCAGCGGCTTGGTCAGTATAAGGCGGTCGCCCGCTCTGGCGCCGTTGTTGTGAATCACCTTATCGGGGTGTACGGTGCCGGTGACCGCCAGCCCGTACTTGAGCTCCGGGTCTTCCACGGTGTGCCCGCCCACCAGTATCACCCCGGCCTGGTGCATCATGTCCAGCCCGCCCCGCAGTACCTCTTTCAGTACGGATATATCCATGCTGTCCTGCGGGAAACATACGACGTTCAGCGCCGTCAGGGGCATGCCGCCCATGGCGTACACATCGCTGAGGGAATTAGCAACGGCAATTTTTCCGAACTGGTACGGGTCGTCGACAATCGGGGTGAAGAAATCGACTGACTGCACGATGGCAATGTCGTCGGTGAGTTTATAGACGCCGGCATCCTCGGCCTGTTCCATACCCGCGATGAGATTGGGGTCGGACTGGAAAGGAAGCCCTTCCAGCGCTCTGGCAAGGTCGCCCGGACCTACCTTGCATGCTCAACCCGACCCGTGAACGGTCTCGGTAAGGCGTTTCTTAGCCTCGTCAGCCATTCTCTCCACCTCCCTTAGATTTTAATGACCTTTTCCGCCGAAATCAATGTCTCCACGACCTCATAGCTGTTGGTCACCGTACCCACCCGCAACTCATTGGTCAGGTGATAAAATTCCAGGCAGGAACCACAGGATTTTATCTCAACCCCTTCCAGTTCCAGTTTCCGCAGTGTTTCCAGAACCCCGGAGCCTTCGGTGGTCAGTCTGACCCCGCTGTTGGCAAAAATTAACCCGGCAGGCCTGGATGCCGCCTCCCCCAGAGTGTTAATGAAGTTTATCATCAATTTTTCGCCAAAGCCTTTATCGCCGGTGCCCAGCTGGTCACTGGTAATAAAGAAGACATCGCTGACTTTTTTACTCGCGGTCCGCCCGGTGCCCTTTTTGGTAATTGCCAGGCAGAAAGCCCCGTCCCGTTCTGTTATCTCCACCCGGCACCCCTGGCTTTGCGCAAAACGCTGCACGTTTTCGCGGCTCTCGGCACTATCTACCAGAACCGTGATAGTACCCTCTTCAATCTCTTCCAGCGCTTTTTTTGTGTTGATTACCGGTTGCGGGCAGGGAAGCCCCCGGGCGTCAACTTCACCAGACATTTTTCTCCCCCTTGATGAATTGTTTTCAATGCCATAAAATAGTCTTGGGAGATTATAACATAAGTTTTTTCTTAATGCAAGATAAGTTATTCTTATATTTACCTGGAGAATTATGAATATTGACCACCTTAAAACCTTCCAGGAAGTCGTCCGGCTGGGCAGCTTTTCCGAGGTAGCCAAGAAGCTGGCTATCAGCCAGCCGGCCGTCTCCTTCCAGATACAGAAGCTGGAGCATGAACTCGGCATACGGCTCATCGACCGCACCCAGCGGGCGATCACCCTGACCGCCGCCGGCAAGCGCCTGCTCAAGTTCGCCGAGTCCGTGGAGGCGGAGCGCGATAGTCTGCGCGCCGACCTCGACCACATGCGCGAGGAGGTCTCCGGCGACCTTCTTATTGCCGCCAGCACCATCCCCGGCGAGTTCCTGCTGCCCGTGCTGCTGGCGGGATTCAAGCAGCGGCACCCCGCCGTGAAAATACAGGTGGACGTCTCGGACTCCATTACCGTTATCAACGGCGTACGCGACAATACCTATGAAGTGGGATTCTGCGGCATGCCGCCGGAAGGACAGGGGCTGGCGTCCTTCAAAATCGCCAGCGATGAAATAGTCCTCATCGTCTTCCCGGAGCACCCCTTCGCCCGTAAAGGAGAGATATCGCCGGACGAGCTGGAAGGCGAACCGTTTATCTTCCGCGAGGCTACCTCCGGCACGCAGCTCAGCCTGGAAGACCGGCTTTCGCTGGGGGGACTCGATATGAGGAAATGGTCGCCCAACCTCGTCCTGGGAAGTACCCAGGCGGTCGTCTCGGCGGTCTCCGCCGGCGCCGGTATCGCTTTCGTATCCAACCTGGCTATTCAAAAGAGCCTGACACTGGGTATGATAAGGCAGGTGGGCGTGCGCGGACTGCGGCTGAGCCGGGACTTCTACTGCATCTACCGGCAGGAGAGAGTGGTATCGCGCCTTCTGGAAGGATTTATTAATTTCGTCAGGATTGAGGCAACGCATGGTGACAAAGGAGACTGAAATAAAGGCGAACATAGAGAGGCTCAAGCTTAACGTCAACGGCTACCGGACACATTACCTGAAAGCCGGCGAAGGTCCCCCGGTATTGCTGGTTCACGGCGGCGCCAGCGACTCCCGCGACTGGCTGGATACGATGAACAGGCTCGCCCACCGCTATACCTTCTATGCGCCGGACCTCATCGGATTCGGGCAGAACGAAAGGAACGAGGACGGCTATTACCTCTCCGACTTCTCCGACTTCCTGCTGGGTTTTATCGATACGCTGGGACTGGACAAGCCGGTCCTTGTGGGGCACTCCTTCGGGGCGAGGATATGTATGGATGTCGCCGTGCAGAACGGCGAGCGCATCGGCAAGCTGGTCCTCATCGATGCCTCCGGACTCGGTAAGGTCTCCAGATTTGGCACTTCGCTACTCACGGTCTTCTGGGCGCTGCGCAAGCTCTTCGGAAAACCACAGCCGTACCCCAAGTTCCTGGTAAGAGAAGGCGATGACTACGACCACGTCGGCAACGACAATCTCGCTAAAGTCTCTGTGCCCACGCTCCTCGTCTGGAAACGCCTCGACCCGTATATGCCCCTTTCCAATGCCCGGCAGGCGGTGAAGGTGATACCCGGTGCCCGACTGGAAATACTGCCGGGTTACGGTCACGCCCCGCACCAGAAGAACAGCGAGATGTTCAATCGCTTGCTGCTGGAATTCTTAGACGGGGAATAGGCAGTTGCGCAGTTGCGCAGTTACGCCTGTTTTCTAAGCGCTTAGTATGAATACCTGTGTGTTGAGGGGCAGGTTCGTCCTGGAGAAGGATATCTTGGGACGGGGTTCTATCTGTCCCGTGCCCATTTCCTTGAGGAAACTATCCACCGGGTCAAGCTCGCGTTTCAGCTGCGGCGTCTTATAATGCATGGGAATGACCGCCTTCGGCTCTATCTTGCGGATAACCTCGGACGCCATGGCGGCGTTGATGGTGTTAACTCCCCCCACCGGCAGCAGCAGCACATCCACGTTGCCCATCTCCTCCACGTGTTCGTCGCTGAGTATGTGCCCGATGTCCCCCAGGTGACACACCGCCACCCCGTCTATTTCCATCAGGTAGACGGTATTCTTCCCCCTCGATTGCCCTTTCACGGAGTCGTGAAAAGTGGCGATGCCTATAATGAGGACGTTACTGATTTCGTACTCGCCGGGTCCCTGGATAATTCGCGGTTCCCCGCCGATGCCCTCGACATATGAATGTGAGGGGTGCTGATGGCTGACCGTGACGATATCGGCTGTCTGCTTGCCCAGGGTGTACCCGATATCCGGTGGAAACGGGTCGGTGATGATAACGGCCTGATTGCCTTTAATCCTGAAACAAGAGTGACCTAACCAGGTGATATCCACGTTATCAGTTTATCACAGGCGGCTATTACGTTCAAGAAAATACCTGAAATCCGTGACTGATTCTCTTGACAAAAAGCCCTTACAAGTGCTAGATTATAATTAGCAGTCTAAGCAGGAGACTGCTAACGGAGACTGAAATGATAACTGCCAGAAGCGGAAAAATACTCAATTACATCGTCGGGCAATACATCTCCCGGGCGGTGCCCATACCCTCGCAGGTCATCGCCGACGAGGCACAACTGGGTATAAGTCCGGCCACCGTACGCAATGAAATGGCGCTTCTGGAGAGGGAAGGCTATCTAATCCGCCCCCATACCTCGGCGGGGTGTATCCCCTCGGACAAGGGATACCGCCACTACGTGGGGTCGATTGAGGCCGTTAATCTCCCCCGGGAGGAACAGCGCCTCATCAGCCACACCTTCCACCAGGTGGAAAAAGAGGTGGAAGCCTGGGTAAGCCTCACGGCTACGCTCCTGGCCAAGCTGGCGCAGAACGTGGCGGTGGTCAGCCTGCCGAAGTCCACCGACTGTAAATTGAAGCATTTCGAGCTGATATCCGTACAGGACGCCCGGGCGCTGGCAATCGTGGTGCTGGAAGGCAGCAAGGTCAAGCAGAAACTGGTTACCTTCGACGAAGCCGTCTCTCAACCCGCCCTTGCCGTTGTCAGCGGTAAGCTGAACAGCGAATATAACGGGCTGACCGCCCGTCAGATTGCCGTCAAAACACTCGAACTTACGCCGCTGGAAAAGCAGGCGACCGACTTCCTTATTGAAATCATGCAGGCCGAGGACAGCCAGGAATACCAGGAGCCGTACCTCGAAGGCTGGCACTTCATACTCAACCAGCCGGAATTCACTCACAGCGACCAGATGAGCTCGCTCATGGAACTGGTGGAGCGCCGCGGCTTGCTGAAGGTCATCGTACCGTCCAAACTGAGCCCGCAGGGAGTTCAGGTAATCATCGGCAAAGAAAACAAGGACGTGGCTATCCAGAACTGCAGCGTGGTCATCTGCCAGTACGGTCTCCCCGAGGAAGCCACCGGCACCATCGCCGTACTCGGTCCCACCCGCATGCCCTATTCACGCACCATACCCACCGTATATTACCTGTCTTCGGTGCTGGGTCAGCTGGTATCGGGACTCTACGGCAGTGATGTAATCGGCGAACAGGATATATAACAATGATACCGAAAGACAAGGAAAATTTAGATAATAACGAGCCTGAACCGGAGACCTCCGAAGCACCGATCGAGGAGAGCCCGGAAGAGGCACTTGCCGAAGAAAAGAAAAAGGCGGAGGAATACCTGGCTAACTGGCAGCGCGCGCAGGCGGACTTCATCAACTACAAGCGCCGCTCCGAGCAGGAAAGGCAGGAATTCAATTCCTACGCTAACGCCAACCTTATCCTCAGCCTCCTGCCGGTCATCGACGACCTGGAACGGGCGCTGGAAGCCGTTCCCGCTAAATATAAAAAGCACGACTGGGTGGAGGGCGTCAGGCTGGTGGAACGCAAGTTCAAGACCATCCTGGAAGGACACGGGGTCAAGGAGATAAAGGCCGCCGGAGAGGACTTCGACCCCAATTTCCATGAAGCCCTCAGGCAGGACAGCGGCGAGGAAGGCAAGGTCATCGAGGAATTTCAAAAGGGTTACATGTTAAAAGATAAACTCCTCCGACCCGCCCGCGTGGTGGTGGGCAACGGGGAGGTAGATACAAAGGAGGAAGAGTAAATGGGTAAGGCAGTAGGTATAGACCTGGGTACCACCTTCAGCGAAGTAGCGGTTATGGAGGGGGGAGAACCCGTAGTAATCACCAGTTCCGAAGGCAGCCGCCTCGTGCCTTCGGTGGTAGCCATCAATAAAAACGGAGAACGGCTGGTAGGCCAGATAGCCAAGCGGCAGGCAATTACGAATCCGGAGAATACCGTCTACGCCATCAAGCGTTTCATGGGGCGTAAGTTCGGCGAGCCGGCCGGACGTGAGCTTCCCGTCGAGGAAGACGCCAAGCGCAAGACGTACAAAGTGACCAAGGCGGCTAACAACGATGTTCACGTCGTCATGGGCGATAAGGAATACAGTCCGCCGGAAATATCCGCCATGATTTTGCAGAAGCTCAAGGCGGATGCCGAGGCGCACCTGGGCGAAAAGGTGACCGAGGCGGTCATCACCGTCCCGGCTTACTTCAACGACGCCCAGCGCCAGGCGACCAAGGACGCCGGAAAAATCGCCGGTCTGGAAGTGCTGCGCATCATCAACGAGCCCACGGCGGCTTCGCTGGCGTACGGACTGGATAAAAAGAGCGACGAGACCATCGCCGTCTACGACCTCGGCGGCGGGACCTTCGATATTTCCATACTGGAACTGGGCGAAGGCACCTTCCAGGTAAAGTCCACCAATGGCGATACCCACCTCGGCGGCGAGGACTTCGACCAGCGGATTATGGAATGGCTCATCGCCGAGTTCAAGAAAGACCAGGGAATCGACCTCGGCAGCGATAAGACGGCGCTGCAGCGCCTCAAGGAAGCCGCGGAGAAGGCAAAAGTGGAACTATCCTCGGTACAGCAGACCGAGGTCAACCTCCCCTTTATTACCGCCGACGCCAGCGGACCCAAGCATATGAACATCACGCTGTCCCGCTCCAAGCTGGAACAGCTGGTCATGGACCTGGCGGAAAAGACAATCGAGCCGTGCAGACAGGCGCTTAAGGACGCCGGCAAGACGGCAGCGCAGATAGACGAGGTAATCCTGGTAGGCGGCCAGACACGCATGCCCCTGGTACAGCAGAAGGTACAGGAATTCTTCGGCAAGGAGCCGCATAAAGGCGTTAACCCCGACGAGGTGGTCGCCATCGGCGCCGCCATACAGGCAGGCGTCCTCAAGGGCGACGTCAAGGACGTATTACTGCTCGATGTTACCCCGCTGACGCTGGGCATCGAGACGCTCGGCGCCGTAGCCACGCCCCTCATCCCGCGCAACACCACTATTCCCACCGCCAAGAGCCAGATTTTCAGCACGGCGGCGGACAACCAGCCGAGCGTGGAAATCCATGTCCTCCAGGGCGAGCGACCCATGGCGGCGGACAACCGCACGCTGGGTAAGTTCAACCTGGACGGCATCCTGCCGGCGCCGCGCGGTGTGCCCCAGGTTGAGGTCACGTTCGATATCGATGCCAACGGCATCCTTAACGTGCGCGCGCAGGACAAGGGCACCGGCAAGGAGCAGAAGATAACCATCACCTCCTCCAGCGGGCTTTCCAAGGAAGAAGTGGAGAAGATGCAGAAAGAGGCGGAGGCTCATGCCGCCGAAGACACCAAGCGCCGCGAGGAGATAGAGACCAGGAACATGGCGGACACCATGGCGTACCAGGCTGAAAAGACGCTGCGTGATAACAAGGACAAGATTCCCGAGGACCTGAATAAAGAGGCTGAAGAGAAGATTGCCGCCGTGAAATCGGCGCTGAACGGCACGGACGTCGACGCCATCAAGAAAGCCAACCAGGAGCTAAATGAGACCATGCAGAAGATTGGCTCCGCGGTATATGGTCAGCAGGGCCAGCAGCCCCCGCCGCCCGGAGGGCAAGCCCCGCCGGAAGGTGAAGGCGGTAAAGAAGGCGGCGAGGACGAAGGCACCGTGGAAGGCGA
>CAZPAS010000002.1:0-5725 GCA_964584575.1 uncultured Dehalococcoidaceae bacterium
GTGGAACTGGTCAAGCTCTATCTCAACCGCGACGGCTACCGCGTCATCACCGCCTACGACGGCAACGAAGCCCTGAAACTCGCCCACGAGAGCCAGCCGGACCTTATCGTGCTCGACCTGATGCTGCCCGGCATCAACGGACTGGAAATATGCCGCATCCTGCGTGAAGAGTCCGACGTACCCATCATCATGCTTACCGCCATGACCACGGACGACGACAGGCTCAAGGGACTGGATATCGGCGCCGACGACTATGTTACCAAGCCTTTCAGTCCCCGCGAGCTGGCGGCCAGGGTAAGGGCGGTGCTGAGGCGAATGCCCGGCGAACGGGGACCGGAAAAAATCGAGCACGGAGACCTCACCGTTAATTTCATGAAACACGAAGCCTACCTGAACGACAGGCCGCTGAATCTCACTCCCATCGAGTTCAAGGTGCTGGGGGCACTCGTGAAGGAACCGGGGCGCGTTTTCAGCCGGGCGCTGATTATCGATAAAGCCCTCGGGCATGATTTCGACGGCTTCGACCGCACCATCGACGTCCATATCCTCAAGCTGCGCCGCAAGCTGGAGCCGGACCCCCGCCACCCAAAGTACATCAAGACCGTATACGGCGCCGGCTACAAGCTCATGGAGGCAGTTAATTGATACATAACCTGAACTTCCGCCTCCTCGCCGCCTTCGGTCTCGTCATCATCGTCATCATCAGTTCGGTATTCTTTTTCACCTACCGCACCACTTACGACGAAATTAGCCGTTTCGGCGAGCGTGTGACGTTGATGCAGGACAAAAGGGTGGAAACGGAGCTGTCCCGTTATTACCTGATGGCGAGAACCTGGGACGGCATACAGCCCTTTGTCGTCCAATGGGGTAATATTTACGGACGGCGGATTATACTTACCGACAACGAAGGCAGAGTAGTCGCGGACTCCGACGAGGCCCTGCTGGGCAGCGTCTATACAGATTCCTCACCCGGTCAGCCCATGGCGCCGCTAATGGGGGGAGGCTCCGTCGGTACACTCCGCATCAGCCAGGGAGAATCGCCGGATATTAACCGCGCCGCGCTGCAATTCACTTACATGACCATCGGGCGCTTCTTCATCTGGGCGGGGCTGATTGCGGTTGCCATCGCCCTGCTGCTTACCTTTTTCCTCTCCCGCCGCATCCTGTCGCCGGTCAAAGCTCTCGGCAATGCCGCCAGGGAATACGGAAAAGGCAACTTTACCCGCCGGGTTGACCCGAAAGGTAAAGGGGAAGTGGCCGAACTTGCCCGGTCGTTCAACTCCATGGCGGAGAACCTGGAACATACCGAACGCCTGCGCCGCAACATGGTCGCCGATATAGCCCACGAACTGAGGACTCCGCTGTCCAACCTCAGGGGCTACCTGGAAGCCATCAGCGACGGCGTGGTGAAGCCGGATAAAAACACCATCCACTCACTCAATGAAGAGACTTCGACACTCTCGCGCCTTATCGAAGACCTCCAGGAACTAAGTCTTGCCGACGCGGGCGAATTGAAACTGGTAAAGCAGCCGGAAGATATATCCAGACTCATCGAGGAAACCGTAACCGCGTTAAAGAATAAAGTCACCTCCAGGGGCTTAAAAATATCCGCCGACCTGCCGGAGGTATTGCCGAAGGTAAATATAGATTCCCACCGCATCAGGCAGGTACTCCTTAACCTCCTTGATAACGCGGTGGCGCACACCGGCAAGAAAGGTAAGGTAACGGTAACCGCCCGGCACGATGAAGAAAGGCTGTATGTCAGCATTGCCGATACCGGGGAGGGAATCCCGGCGGAAGACCTGCCCATGATATTCGAGCGATTTTACCGGGTGGACAAGTCACGCGCCAGGGCGACCGGCGGCAGCGGCCTGGGCCTTACCATTACCCGACGCCTGGTGGAAGCCCACGGCGGGAGTATCAACGTGGAAAGCCAGCCGGGTGAAGGAAGCATTTTTACATTTACGTTACCCATTTGAACTAATACAGTTATTACATTAATATTTACTTAACAATTATCGTATAAGGTGTCTAGAAGCAACACGACCGTTTTGTCGTAGACGATAATGACGAAGAGGAAGCAGGAGAATACCATGAGAGTTTTCAAGCTAATACTATCGGTAATTATTCTTGGCGCGGTGCTGGGAGGTCTGTTCGGCTGCAGCGCGCCCACGGACGAGGAGACAGCCGAGACCCAGACGGCGCCCGTAATCAGGGGCGATATCGTCCTGGATATCACGGCGGCCGGTAACCTGGCGCTGTCACTCACCGAAGACCTGGCAATCGACCTTTTCTTTCAGGAAGGAACGGTAGCCGAGGTGCTGGTGGAAGAGGGTGACTCCGTGGAAGAAGGTCAGGTGCTGGTCAGGCTGGATGCCGACGAGTGGGACGACGAAATGAGTACGCTTGAAGACCTGGTAATCACCAAGGAACGGGCGTTGACGCAGGCACAAATCAGCCTGAAAACCGCCGAACAGAACCTGAAAAACGCGCAGGACAATTTAGCCACCAAGGAACTGGCGGTGCTTAACGCCCAGATAAGCCTCGACCAGGCGATTAACACTCTGGCGGCGGGCATTCCCGCCATAGACTATCAGGCAGCCCTGTCCGAGTGGCGCAAAGCCGAAGCCTGGTATACTTACGTTACCACCGGGCTTACCACCGCCGGAATGGCCGCCGACGACTACCTCCTGACGCTGGAACAGGCGGAAGAAAGACTGACGGTAGCCCGGACAGACTACGACAACGTATTATCCGGCTACGAGAGCCGGGATATTGCCATCAAAAGGAAACAGGTGGAATCGGCGGAAAAGGCACTGGCTAACGCCGAGGAAGACCTCGCCGATGTCGCCGACGACGTGTCTCTCAAGGAGTTGAGTCTGACACTGGCGCAGGGCAATCTGCAGGACGCCGAGAAAGCCCTGGTGGACGCCCAGAAAGACGTGGAAGAAGCGCAGGGAAAAAGCCCGGTCATTACGGCGCCTTTCGATGGTTTCATTACCCAGGTCAACGTTGCCGGCGGCGATGAAGTGCTTACGGGAACGGTGGCGGTACAGCTCGCCGATCCGGACAAATTCGAAGCGGATATCCTCGTCAGCGAGATGGACATACTCCAGGTACACATCGGGGGCAACGCCACGATACGGGCGGACGCGATATCCGGCATCACCTTCCCCGCCAAGGTAACCCATATCTCCCCCACCGCCACCATACAATCCGGCGTGGTTAATTACGCCGTCAAGGTGGAACTGGAATCGCTGGAAGCGGTGGAGCCGGCATTCGGTCCGGGAGCGTTCGGGCCGCCGCCGGAAGGCTTCGAGTTTCCCGAGGGATTTGAATTTCCGGAAGGAGGTTTCCCACCTCCGCCCGAGGGATTCGAGTTTCCCGAGGACTTTGAAATACCGGAGGGTGGTTTCCCACCCCCGCCGGAAGGCTTCGAGTTCCCCGAAGGATTTGAATTTCCCGACTTGTCGGAGTTCGGTGAACAGGGGTTACAGATGCCGGCGCTGGACCTCTCCAACACCCAGTTGAGGGACGGACTTACGGTCACGGTCAGCATTATCGTGGCGGAAAGCAGGGACGCACTGCTGGTGCCCAATGCCGCGGTTATACAGGAAGGCACTGAAAGCTACGTACAGGTAGTATCCGCTTCCGGCGAACCGGAAAAACGCGCCGTGCAGACCGGATTGAACGACTACCAGTACACCGAAATTACGGAAGGACTCAGCGAGGGCGAGGAAATTTTCATCTCTTCGGGGACTACGGTAGCGACCGAAGAAGAAGACGGACCACCGAGAATGGGTATTTTCGGGCCACGCTAAATACGGAGACCCTTACATGATAAAATTCGATAACATTGTAAAAAAATATCCCATGGGCAAGACGGAACTGACCGTACTCAAAGGGATAAACCTGCACATCAAGCAGGGCGAGATGGTGGCTATCATGGGGCCGTCCGGCTCCGGGAAGACGACCATGCTCAACCTGATAGGCTGCCTGGATGTGCCGACTTCCGGCAGCTATCGGCTGGAAGACAGCGAGGTCAGCCGTCTCAGCAGCGGCGAACTGGCGCGTATCAGGGGACAAAAAATAGGGTTTATCTTCCAGACGTTCAACCTGCTGTCACGCCTGACGGCGCTTGCCAACGTGGAACTCGGCATGACCTATGCCGGCGGTGTCGTCCGCAAGCAGGCGCTGGAAGCACTTGATAAGGTGGGTCTCTCCGAGCGGATACACCACCGCCCCATCGAGCTTTCCGGAGGCGAGCAGCAGCGGGTAGCCATCGCCCGGGCGATTGTGAAAAATCCCGCCCTGTTCCTGGCGGACGAACCTACCGGCCAGCTGGACAGCCACTCCGGCGCGGAAGTGATATCCCTACTTACCGATTTACACGCCGAGCGCGGTATTACGCTGGTCGTGGTAACCCACGATGCCAACATCGCCAGCCACTGCAAGCGTATTATCCACGTTAAGGACGGCGAGATAATTGCGGAGGAGAATGCATGAAAAAGTGGTATAACCTGTTTGCCACCGTCTGGGTCGGACTGAGCACTCACAAGCTGCGCAGCTTTCTAACGATACTGGGCGTGGTTATCGGCGTCGCCTCCGTGATTACCCTGATGTCCATCGGCCAGGGTACGCAGGAAGAAATACTCTCCATGATTGAAGGCATCGGCACGAAACTGGTCAATATCATGCCCGGGGGACGCATGTTCGGCGGGGTGGGAGGCGCTGCCTCGGGTACGCTGACCATGAAAGACGCCGAGGCAATAGCCACAGAGATCCCCAACATCGCCGCGGTGGCTCCTACCTACTCGAGCGCCCTTCAGGTGGTCGTCGGCAGCAACAACATTCATTCTTCGGTCACCGGGGTTACCCCCAATCAATGGGAGGTGCAGCAGTACGAGCTTGCCGACGGTGCATTTTTTACCGTCCAGCATTACGAGCGTTCCGCCAAGGTAGCCGTGCTCGGGTCCGAAGTAGCGGAGACGCTCTTCGGTACGGAGAATCCGGTCGGGCAGCGCATGCGCATGGGCGGGCTTATTGTAACCGTAGTCGGCGTGCTCGATGAAGTGGGATTCGGCTTCAACTCGCCGGATAACAATATCTATATTCCCCTGACGGCGATGCAGCAGGCGGTCGCCCAGCCGCGGACCGCCCAGGGTGACGCCGTGGTCTCCAACATCTCCCTGACGGTAACCGATGAGAGCCTGGCACAAGAGGTCGTCGACGACATTACCGCCCTGCTGCGCGAGAGGCACCGACTGGGCCCCGGCGTCGATGACGATTTCATGATTATGTCAACACAACAGATGGCGGAGATGATGACATCGACCACGGAAACACTTACCCTGCTCCTCGGCGCGGTCGCCGCCATCTCCCTGCTGGTGGGAGGCATCGGCGTGATGAACATCATGCTCGTTTCCGTGCTGGAGAGAACCCGCGAGATAGGCATACGCAAGGCGCTCGGCGCCCGCGACGGCGATATCTGGGGTCAGTTCCTGGTGGAAGCGGCGCTGCTGACTTTCGTAGGCGGCATCATCGGGGTAATCGTCGGGTGGGGAATATCACTCCTCATCAATAACCTGGGAGTCATGACCACCGTGGTCAGCGTGAACGTGGTTATTCTGGCTGTCTCCGTAGCCATCGGTATCGGCATCTTCTTCGGCTTTTACCCCGCCTGGAACGCCTCCCGGCTTAACCCCATCGAGGCGCTGCGGTCGGA
>CAZPAS010000002.1:5825-46986 GCA_964584575.1 uncultured Dehalococcoidaceae bacterium
ATACGTTCATAATATAGCTGCCGAAAAAACGCAAGGGGGTTTTACATGACGACGATTAAGGAGATAAATAAGTACGGGGAAGAACTGGAAAGCCTCCTCGGACTGCGCACCTCGCCGGTAGCCGTGAAAATGCTGGAAAAGGAAGCGGATATACCGGAGGGGGCCCTGCGACCTAAAAAAGACCGCGGCGAGCACTACGCCCAGTGCCAGGCTTTCTCGCTTACCCGCCGTGACAGGCTGACGGTAGCCATGCTGAAAGAAGACAACTGGTGCCCGGGTCCCGTGATAGTATACGGGCTCGTACCCAAGCCGGACGACCCCGCCGCCAGGGCACAGAACCCCTACGTGTGTTTTGATTACGGCAAGTACGTCGGTATACTTACCGCCCCGCTCGACAAGGCTACCTTCGAGCCGGATGTCGTGATTATTTACTGTGATACCAATCAGCTCCGCATTATCCTCCTTTCGCTGAAAAACGAAGATAGGCCGCTGGTAAAAACGAACCTGTTTCCCTTCTCCTGCGCCAGTTCCGTGGTGGACACGATGCTGAACAACGAGTACTGGGTCAACCTGCCCGATCCCGGCGAGTACGCGCGGGCGCTGACCATTGCGGGAGAGATGATGTTCTCCGTGCCGGGCAAGAGACTCGCCGAACTGACGGAGGGCTTGAGACAGTTCGATAAAAACGAGTCCGGGTTCGCCCACGAACAGATGATGATGAGACCGGACTTCCCCCAGCCGGACC
Source organism: uncultured Dehalococcoidaceae bacterium (assembly GCA_964584575.1). Lineage (GTDB taxonomy): Bacteria > Chloroflexota > Dehalococcoidia > Dehalococcoidales > RBG-16-60-22 > JAFGPF01. The sequence goes on from CAZPAS010000002.1 coordinate 6,571, forward strand.
TCTATAAGCACGTGTTCGAGTCCTGGGGCATGGACCACGAATAACCGTCGTTTTATTAATAAACGATTGCATTATCATAGCCTCGTGTGTTATCATAGATTATGAGCATATGCTCATAATAAACGAGGGATTTAGATACTATGCCCAGACCGCAAAAGTGCCGTCGCGTCGCCTACGTGCCGGGGGTCACCTTTTTCAAGCCCGCCGGCATTCCCATGAGGTCGCTGGAGGAAATCCAGCTTTCCGTTGAGGAAGCCGAAGCCCTGCGCCTTAAAGAACTGGAAGGCATGGAGCAGGAATCCGCCGCGGAAAAAATGAACGTCTCAAGACCGACCTTCCAGAGAATCCTGTCATCGGCGCGCCGGAAGGTCGCCGACGCCCTGCTCAACGGCAGGGCAGTCAGGATTACCGGCGGAAATTACGAGATGACTTCCCGCAGGCTGCGCTGCCAGCAAGGCCACGAGTGGGACATCGCCATTGAAACAGAAGCAGAAGAAGTACCGGTTATCTGCCCCACCTGCAAGACGCCGGGCACCAGTAAACTGTAAGGGTAAACATATGCAAATAATCAACGACCTGCTGTCAGTCCTCGACTACGAAGCCCCCGTGACGGATATACGTCTGGGCACCTTCCAGACAGCTGTAGTCACCCGCCGCTGCGGGCTGGCATCCACGCCCCATGACTCCGGTCCCCACCATGATAAAAGCCCGGTGAAAGGTTCCGGTTATTTACTGGAAAAGAATGCCAGCGAGCTGGCGCAAATGGCTCTTTCATCAGGTGAACTGGAGGCGGCAGTCGGCATGGCGACGATTAATTCCCTCCTCGAAGTGGATGAAGCAAAATGCGAGGAGCTTAACGCCGCCGACCTCATCGCACAGAAAGGCGAAAACAAGAACGTGGCGATAATCGGGCATTTCCCTTTCATTCCCCGGCTCAAGCCAGTGGTCAAAGAGCTGTGGGTGATAGAAAAGAACCCCCGTGAAGGGGATTTCGGCGAAGCCGAATCCGAAAAACTCATACCGAGAGCCGACGTGGTGGGCATTACCGGCACGGCTTTAACCAACCATACCATCGAACACCTGCTGGAACTCTGCAATCCGGACGCCTATGTAGTCGTACTGGGAGGCACGGCGCCACTTTCACCCGTGCTGTTCGACTATGGTATCGACGCCGTGGCGGGGACGCTGGTGACCGACCCTCAACTCGTGCTGAAGTACGTCAGCCAGGGGGCGACCTTCCGGCAGATAAAGGGTAAACGTTCATTGATTATGATGAAGGGAAATAAATAAACCGGTAACATGGAGGTAACGCGACATTGGCATTAGAACCCGCCCTTGAGGAAGCAAGAAGAAAATTAAAGGAAATAATCGCCGAACACAAACTGGGCAAGGAATTCGTCCAGGTGACCATCGGCACGCTTTCCACCAGGCAGGCGATAGGCGACCCCAGCCGGCGGGACTTTCCCCTGCTGGAAGGCAGAGAGGTGATGATTGAAGCGGAGTTCCACGGGAGTCACGGGCAGGCGTTCACCGACCGCCCCCACGACTTTACCGGCTCCATAAACGACGTTCTCAACCTGAATCTTGACACCACCGAAAACCGGGCGATATTCATCGCCACGCTTAACGCGGTCATGGCGCACCTGGGCATGGCCAGCGGTACCCGCCACTGCCACGACGAAGAGCCGGAGGAATGCGCCGGGGAGATTGCCAGTTACCTGCTGAGTGAAGCAGGTAAGGTGAAAATCGGAATGATAGGGCTCCAGCCGGCGATACTTGATAATCTCGTCCGTACCTTCGGTGAGGAAAACGTGCGCTGCACCGACCTCAATCCCAAGAACATAGGCTCGCGTAAATACGGGGCGGAAATCTGGGACGGCAGGACGGAGACCGGTAACCTCATTGAGTGGGGCGATATCCTGCTGGTGACGAGCAGCACGCTGGTCAATAATACGTTCGACGAAATCAGGAAAGAAGCCGCCGCCCGGGACAAGCGTCTGATTAACTTCGGCGTGACCGGGGCGGGAATTTCAGCCCTGCTTGACCAGGAGAGAATATGCTTTCAACCACATTGAAAATAGGGAGGAAACGATTATGAAAATTGCCATATCAGCTATGGGGCAAAGCCTGGACAGCCAGGTAGACCCCCGTTTCGGGCGCTGCCAGAACTTCATCATACTCGACATGGATACGATGGAGTTCGAGGCGGTATCCAACGAATCGGCGGCTGCCGCTGGCGGCGCCGGCATCGCTGCCGCCCAGATGATTGCCGGCAAGGGGGTAGAGGCCGTGGTTACCGGTAACTGCGGACCGAATGCCTTCGGAGTCCTCAACAGCGCCGGAATCAAGGTCATGACCGGCGCTTCCGGCACCGTGCAGGAAGCCGCCGAGAATTTCAAGGCAGGCAAGCTACAGGAAAGCTCCCAGCCCAGCGCTGGCGCCCACTCGGGAATGCGGCGCGGCGGGGGCCGGGGCTCTAACGCTTAATATCAGGGAGGTGAAACATGCCGAGAGGTGATGGAACAGGACCGCCCACCGGAGGCGGACAGCGGGGAGGCAGAATGGGAGGAACCCAGCGCGGGGCGGGACCCAGCGGAAATTGCGTTTGCCCGAGCTGCGGAGAGAAAGTGCCCCATCAACCGGGCAATCCGTGCTATAATATTAGTTGTCCGAAGTGCGGTACCAAGATGACACGGGGATAGTGGTCAGGGAAATAACCGTAAAAACAATCTACTGTGACCAGAGGTGACGCGTGCAGGATTTGATAAAAGAATTCATGGCGCAGAAGAAATTCGCTGTGGTCGGGGCTACCGATAATCCGGAAAAATACGGACACCAGGTACTCGTTAACCTGAAAAAGAGGGACTACGAGGTATACCCGGTTAATCCGCGTCTGGAGACGGTCGAAGGGATGAAGTGTTACGCCACCATATCCGACCTGCCGGAGAAAGTGGATGTCGTGGACTTCGTTGTTCCCCCGGCTGCCACCGAGTCCATTCTCAAGGACTGCCTCAAGCTGGGACTCGACCGCATCTGGCTCCAGCCCGGCTCGGAGAGCGAGACGGCTATCAAATTCTGCGAGGACAACAATCTGAAAGTGGTGCATGGCGTCTGCGTCATGATGAACTGAACGGGAGTAAACGCATGAAATCATACGAACTGGAACCCAGGTACGGGACGAACCAGATTCCGGGCAAATGCCTGAAATGCCTCGGCGAGCATGAAATGAATAACTGCCTCCTGGAACTGCTGCGGGACGATGAGGACGACGAGGAGGTAATACAGAGATTCGAGGCGCTGGTCACCTTTTTGCAGTCGCCGGAATCCAAAAAACTGCGAGATGATTCCGAGAAATTACTCTCGGAAGGGAAAAAAGTCACCTTAAAAATAAACGTGGACAGTAACACGGATAAACCGAGCTATGAACTCGTTACAGAATAACAACATATATATTAATGGAGGTATATCATGAGATACGCAGTACCTGTAGCCGGCGGGCAACTCTCGCCGCACTTCGGTCATTGCGACTATTTTGCTTTCTTCGACGTTGAAGAGCAGAGTAAGAAAATAACCAGCAAGGAAACCGTCCCCTCACCCGAGCATCAGCCCGGACTCCTGCCCGCCTGGCTGGCGGAAAAGGGAGCCACGGTAATCATCGCCGGGGGAATGGGACCGCGCGCGGTCGACCTCCTGAACCAGAACGGCATAGAAGTCGTCCTGGGCTCCCTGGAAACCGACCCCGAGCAAGCCGTATTGAGCCATCTAACCGGCAGCCTGGATACCGGCGATAATGTCTGCGACCACCCGGCCGGTTAACACGTCCAACAGCCATACAAAACCACAGGAGGAGTAATGACAACCGAACAGCAAGTGAGAGAAAGCCTGGATAAAGTCCTCGTTCCCAGCGCCATGCGCAGTCTCCCGAAGATGAACCTGGTGCGTAACGTCTCGGTCAGTGGCGGCAAAGCAGCAATAACACTGTCCTCCGCGGCGCTGTCGCCGGAAATCCAGGATAGATTGAAAGACAGCATTAAAGAAATAACCGGCAAGCTGGAAGGAATCACAGATATTGCCGTGGACTTCAGCGAAGAAAAGCCCAAGGACCTGAACCAGATAAAAAACGTCATCGCCGTTATGAGCGGCAAGGGAGGCGTGGGTAAGTCGCTGGTTACCAGTCTGGTTTCGGTATCGTTACAGAGACAGGGATATGAGGTTGGCATACTCGACGCCGATATCACCGGCCCGAGTATCCCCAGGATGTTCGGGATCGGCAACCACCCCGCCGGCAGCGATACCGGCCTGCTGCCCGTGCCTTCACGGTCGGGCATCGAGGTTATGTCAATCAACCTCCTGCTGCCCGGCGAGGACGAGGCAGTTATCTGGCGGGGTCCTCTCATTGCCCGGGCAATCACCCAGTTCTGGGAAGAGGTGCTCTGGGGACAACTCGACTATCTGCTGGTCGACCTTCCTCCCGGCACCGCCGACGCACCGCTGACCGTTTTACAATCGCTTCCCATCACCGGCGTTATCATCGTCTTCACGCCGCAGGACCTGACCGCCATGGTGGTCAGGAAGGCGGTCAAGATGGCGCGGCAGATGAACAAGTCCATCCTCGGCGTCGTCGAGAATATGAGCTATCTCTACGTGGCGGAAATCGATAAGAAAATGGAAATCTTCGGCAAGAGCCAGGGCGACGAGATGGCGAAGACCGCCGGCGCGCCCCTGCTGGCACGGCTGCCCATCGACCCGGAACTGGCGAAGCTCTGTGACGAAGGCAACATCGAGCGCTATGACGGCGATGTAATGGACGGACTGAAAGAGTCCTTGGTAAAAATTATGAAACCAGCTTCGTAATATTACAGGGAGGTCATTTACCGTGGAATGGAACAAGACCAAGGAAATAATCACGGTAACCATCCTGACCATACTCGGCATCGCCTGCTTCCCCGTCAATCCCCTTGTCCTGACCGGACTTATAGAACCCGCTTTCTACCTGCCGTTATTCATCATCGGGTGGATAGCCTGGGCTTTCGGCATGGTACTCGTGATAGCACCGTTTATCATGTTCCCGCGCCACGGCGGGGTCGCCAGGGGCAAATCGTACGTCCATACCACCAAACTGGTGGTTACCGGTATCTACTCCGTCGTCAGACACCCCCAGTACACGGGGGGAATCTACGCGCTGTTCCTCACCACCCTGCTGCTCTACCCCCACTGGATTTTCCTGGCGATGGGTGTCCCGGGAGTAATTTTTCTTTACTTAGGCACCATCGCGGAAGATAAAAGACTCGTGGAGCAGTTCGGCGATGACTACCGCGACTATATGGAAAGGGTGCCGAGGACGAATATCTTCGCAGGAATAATCAGGCTGTGGCGACGGCGGAGGCAAGCGGAAACCGGCTAATATTGAACATCGAAGAGCAGTTACTGGCGGAAAAAGAACGGATGCGGGAAAGCCTCCTGAAATACACAAGGCAGGCCTGCGATATGCTGCCTCCCCTGGACAAGCCGCGGGTCCTGGATATCGGCTGCGGCTCCGGCGCGCCCACCCTGGAACTCGCCGGACTTACCCATGGTAAGGTAACGGGAATAGACATCGACCGAGCGGCGCTGGAGTTACTGCGGGAGAAAATCAAAAAGGCGGAACTTACGGACAGAGTCGATGCGTTATACTGTTCCGCCGCCGATATAGAATTCCCGGATGAAAGCTTCGACCTGATATGGTCGGAAGGCTGCATCCATATAGTCGGATTCGAGCGGGGACTCCGTGAATGGAAACGCCTGCTTAAACCCGGCGGGTACATGGTACTCCACGACGAGAGCATCGGACTGGAAGAGAAGCTGGTACAAATACCCGCCTGCGGATACAAGTTACTTGGATACTTCGAACTCGACAAAGACGTCTGGTGGACTGAATATTTCAGTCCCGTGGAACGATTTATAGATAAGATTCGCAGCGAATACGCGGGTGATAATCAATCCCTCGACATACTGAAGAAAGAACAAACGGAAATTGATAACTTCGGCAAATACCCCGAGCGTTACTGCTCCGTTTTCTTCGTCTTGCGGAGGGATTAGCCGCCATTTGACAAGACACCATAAAATGTTATATAAAAGACAAGAGTGTCAAATGGTAATCATATTTTCACTCTACGAAACATGGTCACGAATATCACCCAAAAACCAACAGCAATAAGATCAGTATCCCGCGCGGTTAAAATACTTGTATGTTTAGGCAACAGTATGAACACCGTCACGGATATTGCTAACTGCTGCAAGCTCAGCAAGCCCACGGTATACCGGCTGCTCCAGACGCTGGAAGAATCGCTCATGGTAACGCAGGACCCCACCACCCACCGCTATTACCTGGGTCCATTGATTAACAGAATCGCCTCCGACCCCCGGACCAACCATCATTACCTTATCAACTGCGCTCTGGAAGAACTGACCCACCTGTGGAACCTGTCCGGGGAGACCGTGGAGCTGAACATGATGGTCGGACTCCAGTATATCCGGCTGTATGAAATCCAGAGCAAGTACGAACTCAAGGTGGTCAACGGACCCGACCCCGTGGGGCCGGTATACGTGGGGGCAACGGCTAAAGTGCTGCTGTCCCAGCTGGAAGACAGCGAATTGAAGTCTGCCTTAAAGAGTATTAAAATAAGTCGGGTTACCGAGCACTCGGTTATCAACAAAAAAGAACTCATGGAACAGGCCAAAGAAATCAGACGGCAGGGGTATGCCATCAGTTACGGGGAGAGAATCCCGGACGCCTTATGTATATCCGCCCCGATAAAAGACTACTTCTGGCCGGTTGCCCTGAGCCTGGTAGGCCCGGTGAATCGACTGGAGCCGAGAGTAGACGAGATAATCAAGGAAGTGGTAACTAGCGCCAACCATATTACCGGTACTATTACCGAGTTCTTCAAAGCAAAGGGGGTGATTGCCAGCGAACAGGTTATCAAAAAGAAACAACCTATTCAGTACCCGTAAAGGAGATAAAATGAAGATGAAAAAAGCAATAATGATACTATTCGCCGCAATCCTGATTTTAATGACCGTCGGCAGTATCGTGTCCTGTGAAGAGGAAAAACCCGCGGAGCCAGTGGTCCTGAAATTTGCCAGCGCCGCTACGGGTAATTATCAGGAAGGCGAGCAGGCTTTCGCCGATGCGTTCAACGCCCGCTGCGGCCCTGATTATACCATTCAGTATTACGGCGCCGAACAGATGCTGTCGTTTCCGGAGCTTCTTGACGGTGTAAGAACCGGAGCCGCCGACCTAGGCGCTGTTACTCCCAACTTCAACTCTTTCGACGAGCCGAAGCTGGGCGCGGTGGAAATGCCGTTCCTGCTCAATAACCTTGACGCCCATATCGCGGCCGTGCCGGGTTTATTCCCGCTATACGCCGAGATACTGGAAAATCAGTTCAACCAGAAACTGCTGTGTCTCCACAACTATACCGGAATGGCGCTCATATCCACCAAGCCGGTTAAAACCATGGATGACTGGGACGGACTGCTGGTCCAGTCTATCTCTCCCGTGATATCGTCCATCATAGAAGCCCTGGGCGGCTCCCCGGTATCAGGGCAGCCGTACACCGAGTCCTACTCGCTTATAGAGAAAGGAACGGTTGACGGGGTAATAACTGCGCCGGCAGCCATGCGCATCTTCGCGTTAACCGATGTCGCGAAATACATGACATCAGCCTACATGGTCCCGGCCGTACACGGCTTTTCCATCAACCTGGACACCTGGAACAGCCTCCCCGATGATATCCAGGATATCCTGGCCGAGGAAGCCAAAAAAGAATCCGACATCATCGACCAGTGGCTGAAGGGTGAATGGATTACTGACCATGAGGCCATAGCCGCCGCCGGGGTTGACATATACACCGTACCCCAGGCGGAGATAGACAAGTGGAAAGCGGCCTGCCAGCCAATCATCGACGAACTGATGGCGACATACGGTGACTTCGGCGTGAAGGTAATGGAGATTGCCGACGCGGCGAACGCCAAGTATCCCAACTAATAAAAAAATAGACACTATGATACGCCCGCGGCTTTTAAGTCGCGGGCGGTCACCCTGTGGGAAATAAGTTAATTCAACCGGGAGTAAAAATTTGTTTAGTAAAGTGATGCAGAAACTGGATCACTGGATGGCTCGCATCACCGGCAGTCTTCTGCTGTTGTGCGGGGGGCTGGTATTGCTGATGGCGTGGCTTCAAACCTACGGCGTGGTAAAGAGATATGCCTTCAATGCTCCCGATCCCCTCGCCTATGAGCTCAGTACGATGTTCCTTCTCTTCAGTGGCGTCCTGGCCGTAGCCGGGGTGGAAAAGCTGAACCAGCATGTCAGGAACGACCTTATCGCCTCCCGTTTTCCAACCAGAATGAAGGCTATCGTTAATACCATCTTCCCTGTTTTGGCGCTTGTTTTTTGCGTCGTACTTACCTGGAAGAGCCTGGATAACGCGATTTACGCGCTACAAATCGGCCAGACCAGCATGTCGCCCTGGGCGGTGCCATTAGCCCCGTTAAAATTCATGGTAACCTTTGGTTATACCCTGCTCTGTCTCGTACTTATCGGGAAATTTGCACAAGGTATAGTTTTAATCAGGGACAGTGGGAAACACAACCAGGTGGAAGAACCACAAGATTCATGATAATTAATAAATCGAGGTAGTAATGGACTTTACAACAGCAGCTATCGTGTGCGTTGTCGGAATGCTTTTTCTAATGCTGATGGGCATGCACGTCATTTACGCCCTGGGATTTACTGCCCTATTTGTTGCTTATTTTACCTACGGAGCTTTCAGCCTGGATAAAATAGGCTGGACCACGTTCAATACTCTCTATAACATAAACTGGATACCCCTGCCCCTGTTCGTTCTTATAGCCTGTCTTATTTCCGAAACGAAAATAGGTGAAGACATCTACGGAGCCGCCCGGAACTGGCTGTCACGCGTCCCCGGGAGTCTCATTGTTACCAGTATCTGGGGTGAAGCCGCTATGGCCGCTGCAATCGGTACGAGTACCGCCACTATCTTAGCCGTGGGGAAAGTGGCTGCACCGGAATTTGAAAGATACGGTTATGATAAGGGACTGGCGATGGGCGGTTTATGCTGCGGCGGCGTGCTCGGGCCCTTAATCCCACCCAGCGCCGGCATGATTATCTATGGCGTTCTCTCGGAGACATCCATCGGGCATCTCTTCATGGCAGGCATGGTACCGGGGGTTATGCTGGCCCTGATGCTGGCGGCGGTAGCCATTATCATCTGCTGGCGTAATCCGAAGCTCGGTCCTCCGATTGGCGGAGTCGCCTGGAAAACGCGTTTCTCCTCACTAAAGAGAGTCTGGCCAATCGTGGTGGTGATGCTCTCCATACTGGGTTCGATTTATATGGGCGTAGCCTCTCCAACCGAAGCCGCCGGCGTCGGCTGCGTGGTAGTGCTGATAATAGGTTTCTTCGTTTTCGGCCTGCGCTGGCAGGGTCTCAAGCGGGCTTTACTTGAAACGGCAATCATCAACGGTATGATTCTGTTTATGATGGTCGGCGCCTGGCTGTTTTCCTACGTTATCGGCACTTCTCACGTGGTTACTGCTATCACCGGTTTCGTTACATCATCAAGCATGTCTCCGTGGTTTGTGATTATCGCCATAAATGTCCTTCTCCTGATTCTGGGCTGCTTTATCGACGCCATCACTATTATGCTGCTGACGGTACCTATCTTTGTTCCTATAATCGTCGCGCTGGGTTTTCACCCGGTATGGTTCGGCGTTCTGTACGTGGTCAACATGCAGATAGGCTTGATTACTCCGCCGATGGGACTGGAACTGTTCCTGATGAGGACCGCCTTTGATATCCCCGTGGACAAGCTCCTCCGAGGGGTAACGCCTTTTCTGATTGCCCTGTTCGTATTCCTGGCTATCTTAATAGCATTTCCCCAGATAAGTCTCTGGCTTCCCGGTATGATGAGGGGCGGCTAATAATATATTAGGATACCAACTAACTTTTCACATACGCATGCCTGCAATGCTATCCTACCCGCCTGCGCCTGACAAAATTGCGTGATTATTACGGATGAAGGAGGTTATTTACCATGTCCACTCCACGAGATTACTCCGCGTTTGATAAATTAAATCTGGAAAGGAAGCCCGTAGGCGTCAAGTTTACGGCACTCAAACCGGAAGGAATTAACCGGATACGGGAGAAAAGGTTCCTCTGCGAGATGTTCAAGGAGGCACAGGAAGGAGACCCCTTTTACGTCCAGGAAGAGGATTTCTTATGCGTCGAGCCGGTGATATTGGGAATGAAAGACCCGGAAACGGCGCTCGTCAGCGGGGCGGCAGGTGGAGGTGCGGGGCTTTTTAAAGAGCCGCGCGCCAACAGTAAACTCTACCGGTACGTTCCCAGGATGCTCAAGGGTTCGGTCAAGTATGTCGCCTTTTCCCCCATCGACAAGTTGACCTTCGACCCGGATGTCGTGATTATAACCGCCAACGTAAGTCAGGCGAAGTCTATCTTAAGGTCGGACTGCTATACCTCCGGGGAAGGCTGGTCATGCCACGGAACGCCCGTGATGGCCTGCTCCTGGCTCTATGTCTATCCGGTCGTCACCGGCAAAATGAATTTCACGATTACCGGACTCAGCCTGGGCATGGAAGCAATCAACGTGCAGATACCGGAGGGACTTTTCCTCATTTCCATTCCCTGGAACATGATGCCGACGGTACTGGAAAACCTGCAGGACCCCAATCTGTACCGCAGCTGGCGTTCCTCGGGGAGAGAGGAACACTCTAAAAAATGGGAGAACCGGCTGAACCAGCTACACCAGGAACTGTCCGGTTAACAGGAGGTTGATATGCAGCGCGATTATTCCGTTTTTGATAAATTCAAGTTCGAAAGAAAGCCCGTGGGCATCAAGTTTCTACTGAATAAACCGGAAGGCATCAAGCAACTGGATAAAGGGCTAACCTTTTGCGAGATGCTCCGGGAAGCCCAGAAATCGGAGCCTTTTTACGCCAAAAAAGAGAATTTCACCTGCATGGGACCGCGACTGCTGGGCATGAGCGACCTGGAACCGATTGCCGAGAGCGGAGAAATCGGCGCTTCGGACGGAATCTACCAGGAAGCCCGGGCCAACCGGAGAATCTACCAGCACATCCCCAAGCTGGCCAAGGATACGGTCAGATACGTCGCCTATTCTCCGGTGGACAAGCTTACCTTCGAACCGGATGTCGTGGTTTTCACAGCCAGCGTGAGTCAGGCGGAGGTTCTCCTGCGGGGACTGGCATATGCCACCGGCAGGATAATGACCACCAGAACCACCCCGGCGGTGGTATGCTCCTGGTTGTTCGTCTATCCCTTCGTCAGCGGCGAAGCCAACTACTCGATTACCGGACTCGGCTACGGCATGAAAGCCAGGAATGTATTCCCGGAAGGACTGATCCTGATTTCCGTACCCTACGACCTTCTCCCCGGGCTGACGGAAAATCTGGGCGAGATGAAATGGGAGCTTCCCGCCTATGCTCTCAAAGACGATGAGAGAAACGACTATTTTAAGAAAGCCATGGAAGCGATAATGAAACGCTATATGGATAGCTGATATAGATATCACAGGGAGGTTGCTATGAGAAAGTACAGGACAGATTTATCCGTCTTCAGCAAGCTTGACCTGGAATATCCACCGGTGGGCGTCAAGTTCCTGGTTACCCGACCGGAAGGCATGGAGCAGCTGGATAAAGCCATGCCTCTGTGTGCGATGGTTAAGGAAGCGCAGGATAGAGACAAGCCTTTCTATATCACCAGCGAAAACGAGAACTGCGGCGGCAGGTCGACGCTGGGGTTCGAAGGCCCTTCTCCGATTGCGGAAAGCGGGCAGGTGGGGATAAAGTACGGTATCTTCCAGGAGGCGCGCGCCAACGGCAAGATGAACCAGCAGGCCCCGAAGTTCCCCATGGGCACGGTCAACTACGTGGCTTTCGCCGGGCTGGACAAGCTCGACTTCGAGCCCGACCTCCTGTTCATCGTTGCGCCTACCAGTCAGGCGGAAATAGTACTGCGGGCGGCGAGCTATTCCACGGGAGAAATCTGGTCGAGCAAGATATCGATGGTGGGGGCATGCGCCTGGATGTTCACCTATCCGTTCCAGAGCGGCACTATCAACTACGTACCCACGGGACTTACCTTTGGCATGAAGTCATGGAAGGTCTACACGGAGGGATTCATTATATTGTCCATCCCGTATAACTGGCTGCCGGTCATTGTCCAGAACATGAACCAGATGGAATGGGTGCTGCCTTCGTACATGGATACGTCGGAGGAATTCCTCGCCCGGCATAAAAAAGTGATGGGAGAACTCGCCAAAGAGTTCATGAATCCCGAATAAATTTCGCCCCTGAAACGACCCCGTACCACGCTCCGGCATGCTATAATATACCTGCGTTATGGACAGTAAAAGCCTGGAAATGCTGGAGTTTCCCCGGATACGGGAAATAATAGCCGGCTATACCTCGTTCTCGACGAGCCGGGTGCTTGCCGACGAACTGCGGCCGCTGCAGGACTACGAGGCTATTTCCCGTCTCCTCAATCAGACGGCAGAGGCGCGCTCGCTGCTCGGACTCGATGCCGGATTCTCCATCGGAAACGTAACGGACGTCCGCGACAAGGCGCGCCTGGCGGCGCTGGAAGGCATCCTGGAACCGCTCAGCCTCCTGGAAATCCAGCAGACCCTGGCCGCCCTGCACGAACTCAGGCGTTATCTCAAGAGCATCTCGGAAGACTTTCCACTACTCTGGGATATCGGCGAAGGCATTACCGAACTGCGCCAGATTGAAAAAGACATCGCCGGTTGCCTTGACCCGGCAGGAGAAGTGCTGGACACGGCATCACCCGCCCTGGCGGATATACGCCGCCAGCTGCGGGACACCCGCGGGCAGATACTGGAAAAACTGGAATCCATCGTAAGGTCGCCGCGGGGCAATCGCATCCTCCAGGAAGATATCATCACCGAGCGGGAGGGCCGTTACGTCCTCCTCGTCAAGATGGAGTCCCGCCACGAAATCAAGGGAATCGTCCACGATATATCCAACACCGGCGCCACGGTCTTCATGGAGCCCACGTCCACGGTGGGACTGGGCAACGCCATACGGGAACTGGTCATCGAGGAAAGGCGCGAGACGGAGCGAATCCTGCGTATCCTCAGCGCCGAGGTCGGGGCGCACAGCGAAGATATCTGTCAGAGCGTAGAACTGGCGGCGGAAATCGACCTGATATTCGCCAAGGCGCGGTACGCCCGGCGGATAAAGGCGGCGGAACCGGAGATAATCAAGCCGGACGCGCCGAAGAAATCCGGCTACCTCAAACTGGTGGACGCGCGCCACCCGCTGCTCGGGGACAAAGCCGTGCCGTTCTCGCTGGAAATGGGACATGACTTTTCCATAATAGTAATCACGGGACCCAATACCGGCGGCAAGACGGTGACGCTGAAAACAATCGGGCTGCTCAGCCTGATGGCGCAGGCGGGCATACCGATTCCCGCCTCGGCAAAAAGTCACCTGCCGCTGTTCGACGGCGTTTACGCGGATATCGGCGACGAACAGAGCATCGAGCAGACGCTCTCCACCTTCAGCTGGCACATGGGTAACGTCGTGCGCATCGTCAGGGGGGCAACCGGGAAGAGCCTGGTGCTCCTCGACGAACTGGGGACAAGCACCGACCCCGCCGAAGGCTCGGCGCTGGCGCAGGCGGTATTGAGGTACTTCCTCGACCGGGGTACGCTGACGGTCGCCACCACGCATTACAGCGACCTCAAGGCATTCGCCCACACCACCAGCGGACTGGAGAACGCCTCGCTGGAGTTCGACGCGGAGACACTCACCCCAACCTATCACCTGACGGTAGGGATACCGGGGGGCAGCAATGCTATGGCGACCGCCGCCCGCCTGGGCATACCGCCGGAAATCATCGATAACGCCCGCAGCACGCTTTCCAAAGGCAGCCAGGAACTCGAAGAAATACTCGCCGACCTCATGGCGGAGAAGCAGAAAATAACCTCGCTGGAAAGCGAACTGAAGAAAGAGCGGGACGGCTACGCGCGACTCAACAGCGAATTGAACAGCGAGCTGGAACGGCTCAAGTCCGAAGAACAAATCGCTTTACGGGAGGCGCGGGACACGATTGTCCGCGAGGCGGCGGAACTGCACCGCGAAATCCGGCAGGCAGCCGCGGAACTGCGTAAGGAAAAGTCCGCCGCCAGCACCGAGGAGGCCAGGCGCACCCTATCGCGGGTACGCGAGCAGCTGGACGGCGAAACCTGGCAGCCCAGGGTGGGAAACATCCCGGAGGCGGACACGGGGAAGATAGAAGTCGGCGATACCGTGCGCGTCAGGGAAGCCGGCCTCACCGCCACGGTGCTTTCGATTTCGGAAGAAACAGGAGAAGTCGAGATACAGTCGGGCAGGACCAAGATGCGACTGGGGCTGGACGCCGTGGCGAAAACACAGCCGCAGGAAACGGTATCTCCGGCGGGAAGCCAGCCTGTCGCCAGACGCGTTCCGCTGGAACTCGACCTGCGCGGCAAGCGCGCCGATGAAGTAGAAACGGTGCTCGACAGCTATCTCAACGACGCGGCGCAGTCCAACCTCATGGAAGCACGTATTATCCACGGCGTCGGCACGGGCACGGTGAGAAGCATCGTGCGGGAATTTCTCACCGGGCACCCGCTGGTCAAGTCTTACCGCGCCGCCACGCGCGACGAAGGCGGCGAAGGCGCGACGGTCGTACGACTTTAGCAGGAGATTGTTTTGTCTTTAGTATCCGGAAAACTGACCTTGAATCGTGTCAGAATAATGGCCTTCCTTGACGAGCTCGCCGGCACTCCCGTAAACGAAGCTGTAACTCTCTATATACCACCCAATACCTCTGTCGAAGAACTCGGCAATTCTTTTAAAAAAATATCCGAACCGACGAATGTCATGGCAGAACTTACCAAGATTGCCGGGAGTAGCAAAACAGGCGCCGTTATCTTCTGGGGTAAAGAGCGTAAGCTCGCCGTCCTGCCGCCGTTCCCGATTACCGAGCGACAAATATACCTGTTCGTCGATACACAAGAGCTACGTTCGATAATCGAACATGACCGCCGGATTGCCCTGGTGCTGGTACGATTGGGCTCGTACGCGGTCGGAGTGTGCGAAGGCGAAAAAATGGTCGGCATCAAGGTCGGCACGGGACTCGTGCATGGACGCCACCATAAGGGCGGCTCGTCGGCGCACCGCTTCGAGCGTCACCGGGACAAGCAGATAGAATATTTCCTGACCCGCGTATGTCAGCGCAGCCGGGAACGAATCGAACCTTATGTAAAGTCGCTGGACTACGTCGTCTACGGAGGCGCCCGCACCACCATACAGTTGCTCAAGAAACAGTGCTCATTTATCGGTCGACTGGAAACACCTGCCCTGCCGCCGCTTTACGATATACCGGAGCCACGACAGGCGGTGCTGGAAGACGCTGTGAAACGCGTGTGGTCGAGCACGGTCTACGAATGGCGGGAGGACTAAGAGGTTACGTTAATCAACTCCTTAAGTCGTTCAATCGCCGGCGGCATTACCTCGCCGATAGCCTCGGAAAAACGCAGATGGGCATTATCGTCGTACGGGGTCTCGCCCTGGTTGATGATGACCAGCTTCGCCCCCGCCTGCAAAGCCACCCGCGGCATGTCCGCCGCCGGATAGACCACCAGGCTGGAACCGACGACGACAAAAAGGTCGCACTGCTGCGAATGCTCGTAAGATTCCGCCAGGTCCTTGGCGGGTAAAGACTGCCCGAAATCCACCACGGTGGACGCCAGCTTGCCGCCGCACAGCGGGCATTCCCGCTCGCCCTCCACCCTGTCCATCTTGAACTCGCACTCGGTGCAGCGCACCTTGGTCAGGTTGCCGTGGAGTTCCGCCAGCAGTTCCGGCCTGATGCCGGACTGCAGGTGCAGGTTGTCCACATTCTGGGAAATTAGAAAGGCAAGCTTGCCCAGTTCCTGAAGCTCGTGGATAGCCACGTGCCCGGCGTTGGGCTCGGCGGACGTAAAGTCCTGTTTGGGGGTGGAAAGCCCCTTGTCCCGGCGCGTCCAGAGTCCGTCCGGTCCGCGGAAGTCGCGCAGTCCGGATTCCGTGCTGATGCCGGCGCCGGTAAAGACCACCAGGTATTTCGACTCCAGCATCCATTGTGCCAAATCATTAATTCGCTGGTGTAAATCGGACATGAGAAAATGGCTCCATATCAATAATATCGTGGGAATCAGGGCACGTCAATTGTAAGTCTATTTCATCTGTTTGAGAGCCTGCCGGAACATGTCGCGGTGATGTTTCTCCCGCTCGAAGGCAATCCGGAAGGACTCGGCGGCTTCCTGCCTCCCCTCCTCCTCCGCCTCTTTGATAAACTTGGGATACATGGAAATGATTTCGAGGTTTTCTCCCTCGGCCGCCTCTTGCAGGTTCTCACGGGTAGTCCTGACGACGTCCATGGCTTTAAGGTGAGTTAGAGCATGTACCACCTCGGCGCCGGCCGCCTCGCGGAAAAGCTGGGCCATCTCCGTCAGCCCTTCGTTAATAGCCTGATGCGCGTAGGCGAGATATTCGATATTGGTCTGACTTTCATCCGCGAAAGCTATCTTCAGGTTTTCGTCGGTCTTCGCCATCCCGTACCTCCTTCACCGGCGCTTTTCCGCCAGTTCGTAAACCTTTCCCATATAATCACCCGTCTGCAAATAAGCGCAACTGGAACGACTGCCGCAATGCGCGCAGTCCTCCGAACCGATATTCACTTTCCGCAGCTTGCCCTGCCGCACCAGTGTCTCCAGCATCCCTTCCAGTGCGCTACGCTCGGTACCGAGTCGCCGGCTCAGCTCCTTGAGGTCCAGCGGTCCGCCGGTCTGTTCGAATGTTTTCAGTATTTCAGCGAGCATGATAACTCCCTAAAAGAATAGACTGCCGATTTGATATATCAGGGTGGCTACCACCCACCCCAGCACCAGCGTATAGGAAATGGTAAAGATTGTCCACTTCCACGAGCCTGTCTCCTTCTTGATGGTACCCAGCGCCGCCACACAGGGAATATACAGTAAAATCATAGTCATAAAAGCAAAGGCCACCAGCGGTGTCCAGCCGAGTTGCGCCGCGATGGCATTCCCAATCCCGCCGGATGCCCCGGCACCGGCCAGCAGCGTGCCGAACGCTCCGACGACCGCTTCCTTGGCAAGCACCCCGAACACCAGCGCTACCGCCGACTCCCATTGTCCGAATCCCGCCGTGGAAAATATGGGTGCAACAGCCCTGCCGATATGTTCCAGTACATCAAAATAGTTAAGCATCCAGATGAGCACCACTGCCCCGAAAATCAGGGTCCCGGCGCGCGACAGGAAAGCCCAGCCGCGCTCCCACATATGCGCCAGTACCGTCACCACCGTAGGCAGGCGGTACGGGGGCAGTTCCATGACAAAGTGCCCGCTCTCGCCGGAAACCAGCTTCTTGCGGAAGAGCCATGCCAGCAGAATCGCCAGAATGACGCCGATGGCGTACATGGAAAAGACCACCAGCCCCTGGTAAGCCGTAAAGAATGCAGCAGCTAACAGGGCATAGACCGGCAACTTGGCACCACACGACATCAGGGGAGTAACCAGTATAGTTACCAGCCTGTCCCGCGGGTTTTCAATAGTGCGGCTGGACATGACGGCCGGTACGGTGCAGCCAAAGCCCAGCATCAGCGTTACGAAGGAGCGACCGTGCAGGCCGATTCTGTGCATCAGGCGGTCCATGACGAATGCCGCCCGCGAAAGGTAACCGGTATCTTCCAGGATAGAAAGGGCGATATACAGCAGGAATATCACGGGTACAAAGGACAACACCGCCCCCACCCCACCGATGATACCATCGGATACCAGCGAACTCAGCCAGGCGGGTGATATCCCGGAAACCTGCGCCGCCAGCCAGTCCAGTCCCTGGTTAATCCAGTTTATCAGAGGTCCGGATACAACGAAGGTAAACTGAAATACTCCGTAGAGAATCAGTAGAAAAATGGGTATACCCAGCCAGCGATTAAGGATAATACGGTCGATTTTGTCCGTAGCCGTTTCCTTCTCGACGGCGGGTTTCCTGAGGACATCCCGCATGAGACCGCTGATGAACCCGTAGCGGGCATCGGCAATCAGTGTCTCGGCGTCATCACCGTGAACTTTCCTCAGGTGCTCCAGGCTGGCGTCTTTTACCTGTAATATCTCCGCGCTATCCAATTCAAGCCTTCTTGATCTTCTCGATTATTTCACGGTCGTCTTCCAGTAGCTTGATGCCCAGCCACCTTGGCGAATAGCCCTTCGCCAGCGGACTGCCGGAGACAGCCTCCTCCATCTTAGCAAGCTCCGCCTCCACGTCATGACCGTACTGTATACTGATTCCACTTACCGCGATATCCCCCTCCGCAACACTGATAATAGTCTCCAGCAGCTTATCGGTCCCCTGATTCTTCGCGGCAATCATAGGCACCACCGGCGAACCCAGCAGATTCGATAGTCCTTCAGTGTCGATTTGATATCCCCGCGACTCGGCGACATCCATCATATTGAGGGCGATTACCAGGGGTGCCTTCATCTCGAGGAACTGCACGGTGAGGTAGCAGTTGCGTTCCAGGTTGGAAGCATCGACGACATCCACGACCACATCGGGCTTTTCGTCGACCACGTAGTCGCGCGCGATAACCTCGTCCAGCGAGTAAGCCGTCAGGCTGTAAACACCGGGCAGGTCGACCACGCGGATACGGCGCCCTTTATAATTGCAGGTGCCTTCTTTTTTCTCCACCGTCACCCCGGGCCAGTTACCCACGTGCTGCCGGGCGCCGGTAAGATTATTGAATACGGTGGTCTTGCCGGAATTGGGATTTCCAGCCAGGGCGATAGTAATTTCTTTCTTGCTCATTGATACAGGTTCACATGATCCTGACCATTATCTTGCTGGCGACGCCATGCCCCAGGGCTAAACGGGAACCGCGGACATCGAGGACTACCTGACCGGGTCTGCCGCTGCTGATGACCTTGATTTCCATTCCGGGCGTAATTCCAAGGTCGGCAAGCCTTCTCTGCAAGCCCCAGCCGGCTCTTAGTGATAGCACGGTAACCTTCTCGCCGGAAGTCACTCTCGACAGTATGCTCTCGGTCAGCTCTACCTGGATGGTTTCGGCTTCTTGCTTACGGAGGGCGAGGTCATATCCCTTGACTTTTATCTGGACGGGGTCGCCAAGAGGCGCCACCCTCTCCACCTCCACTTCCGCTCCCATAACCACACCCATGTCCAGGAGACGGCGGCGTATTTCTCCCTTGCCGCCCACCCGCGTAATCCTGCCCTTCTCCGGGGGCTGAAGCTCACTCAATGGCCTCACAACCATGTGATATTTTCCTCCGCGTATATTATATCAAAGGAATATGGAAAAAGTCAAGGTAGTCCTAATATTTTTATTAGATATTCCTCTTTAAAGACTTGACATATCCTAATTTATGCGTTAAAATCAATCTGGTGGGAGTTATGTGCCCATCAGGAGAGTATTTTGAGTCAGCGGACGATAGAAGAATACCTGGAAACGATAGGCGCCCTGGAAGAACGGGAAAGCCCGGTCAGCACTTCATCTATCGCGCAGAATATGGGGCTATCACTGGCTTCCGTAAGCGAGATGCTGCGGCGGCTGTCTAAAAAAGGGCTGGTGGAGCATACGCCCTACGGAGGAGCCAGCTTGACCGATGAAGGCAGGCAGCGCTTCTTGAAACTTACGCGCCGGCATCGGCTCTGGGAGGTATTTCTCAACCGCTACCTCGGAATTGGCTGGGAGGACGTCTACAATCATGCCTGCAGCCTGGAGCACGCCACGAGCGACCTGGTTACGGACAAACTCGATATGTTTTTAGACCACCCGGATGTCTGCCCTCACGGCAGCCCGATACCGAGGAGAAACCTGGAGCGTCCTTCCGGCGGTGGTACGACCCTCGCCGACCTTGAAATCGGGCAGTCCGCTATAGTACTAAATGTAATCATCGAACACAATACGGAATTCCTGCACTTCCTGACCAGCCTGGAACTGACCCCCGGCGCCACGTTGAAAGTCATCGAGAAAGCCCCCTACGACGGCACCCTGACCATCGAGGTGAACAACAATAACCATGCCATCGGCAAGGAGGCCGCTTCTCTGGTCATGGTAAAACCTCTTTAAAAACGGCAGATTCAAGAGTTAACGTTATTGAACAGAGCCGCCGCGCGTAAACACGGCGGCTTTTCTATTACCATAATCTCGGCAGCAGGGCTTTTCGCTCCGACGGGTAGTCCGGGAACGTCCTGCGGTACCAGGCGTGATGAGCCTTCGCCCTCGGCAGCAGGTTGGCGACCGTCCAGAACGCGAACGCCAGCCCCGGCAGAGACCACGTAGCCACCGCCCAGCCGACCCATATGGTGATTTCCCCCAGGTAGTTGGGGCAGGACACCCAGCGATAGAATCGATTGTAGGATATCTTATAGCCGGACTCGCCGGGTTTGCGCAGTTCCCGCAGGGTGATGTCCGCCTGCCGGTTGATGACGAATCCGACGATGAAAAGCGCCGTACCGACGATAAAACGCGGGTCGGTCAGCCAGTCGCTGCCGTAGCCGCCGGAGAAATTGAAGATATACCGTCCGTTTAAGTAACCGTTCATCAGGTTAAAAAGAATCCCGAAGCTTATGACAGTTAAGGGCATGCGCCGCGCCGTACCGCGCAGGCTGAAGGGATAGATAAAGGCGCGATGCAGGTAATGAACCTCCCACAGGAACAGGAAAACCAGCGTGACCGTGGTGATGCCGCTGCCGCCCAGCAGAAAACACGCGACGAAGGCAAGCGGCGCCGGCGCCTCCATGATTACCCAGCCCAGCTTGTCGCCCAGGGTGTAACCCCAGCCCTTGCGGGTATGGCGTCCGTAGGGCGCCACCACGAAGAATAATGCAATGAATACCACCACCGCCAGCACGAACCATCCTATCAGCAAGCCATTGTAAATAGTCGTTTCTTTCATGCGGGTTCTCCGGTCTTTCGATTTACAGGGAGGGTGAGATACCCGTTTTCCTCGAACCAGCGCAGCGTATCGGTTACGGTTTCCCGGAACGGGCGCGGCTGATAACCGAGTTCGCGGGAGGCGCGCTCGTGGCTGATATTACGATTACTCTTCAAAGCCCGCAGCGAGACGCCCGTATACAGGGGGCGTTTCCCGTTGAGTCGACTCGCAGCCTGTATGAACGGAGCCCCGACCCGCGCCAGCCAGAGCGGCACGACCAGCCGTTTCGCCGGTACGCCGGTTATCTCCGCCACCATGGCGGCGATATCCACCATGGACACCCAGTGCCCGGAAAGCAGGTACTTGGCGCCCGTCGGGGCGGTCTCCCCGGCGCGTAAAGCCCCCGCCACCACGTCGCGCACGTCCACCCAGTCGAACCCGCCCGTTACCAGCGCCGGCAGGCTGCGCCGCGCCAGTGAAAGCAGCGCTTCGCCGAAGTACGAAGGCTGGTAGTCGTAAGGTCCGGTAATCGCCGTGGGATTAATGATTATCGCGTCCAGCCCCTGCTCGATTCCCCGCCGTACCTCAAGCTCGGCGGCGGCTTTGGAACGGTCATAAGGGGGATATTCCCGGGATTCTACCAGCGGGCGGGACTCATCAACGGGCACGGACATCGGTTCTTGCGTCAGCGCGTGGATGGAACTGAAGTGGACAAGACGCCGCACGCCGGTACGCCGGCATGCCTCTACTACGTTACGCGTGCCCAGTACGTTTATCTTTTCCAGTCGATGCCAGTCACCCATCGACAGCGAGATACAGGCGGCAAGGTGATAGACAACGTCCGCCCCCTCGAACGCCCGGCAAAGAGAATCCACATCGCACATGTCTCCACGTACAATCTCGGTATTCAGCCCTTCCAGTGCCCGGGTGTTAACGTGTACCAGACAGCGCGTGGGACGGCCTTTATCGATAAGGGTACGGACCAGGTTGGCGCCAACGTGACCGCAGGCGCCGGTAATTACTACGGTCATTTGAAACAGATTATAGCATAGAGAGGCTATGTATAGCTATGTGCTACCGCCTCGTCAGCACGAGCCGGGGGGCGACCTTCATGAAAAGCAGTCCGATAACCACCATCGGGACGGCATAGAAGACCACCTGGAGCATGCCCATGGCGGGGTCGCCGGCGGCAAGCCGGGTGATAAGTCCGAACGGCGAGGGATTGAGGAAATAACTCCCACCTATCAAAGCCACCAGCACGATGGAATATACGAACTGCGTACGCTCCCTGTCCTTGAAACAGAGCGACATGACGGCGGTAATGACGGCAATCGCCGCGGCGATTACTACCCCAAGCAGTATCACCAGTCCCGCGTTCTGGATAACGATGTCGTTGAGACGGAGCAGTCCCACCCACATTACCACCTGTACCGCCGCCGTGATAATCGCCGCTGTTATTTTGGAGGCGATGACCTGTCCCAGCGATACCGGCGCCGCCGCCAGGGTATCAAAGGTCTTGTTCTCGAACTCCTCGGACACGGTATCGATGACGATACTTCCGGCGATAAGGGCGGGGAAAAGAATCAATATAGGCACAATCAGCGAATACAGGAACTCGTACGTGGTGCTGGGCTTACCTCCGGTAGAATCGTAATTAAGGTCGACGCCGTTGGAGGCGCGCAGGTAGTTCTCATACTTTTTCAACGGCTCGTCCAGCACCATAAAGATAACCGTCTTCTTGGTATCCAGTTCCGGCATGATAATCTGCATGTCCACCACGCCGCCGACGCTTTCCGGTACCACCATAATCGTATCGACGCGTCCGCGTTTGAATGCGTCCTCAGCGGCGGCGATATCGGGGTACACTCTCGTCCTGACCCTGCTTTCGTCGAGGTAGTTCATCAGCGGCTCGGCGCTTTCATCGGCGGCAACGATACCCGCCCGCACGTACACGTGGGTACTGTCGCCGATGGACGAGGGGTCGTAGAAAGCCATGATGCCAACCAGGATAATCGAGGAAAAAGATGCGATGAAGAACTGGACGATGATGGCGAACATAATCGTCTTCTCACGCGTGATAGAACGCAGTTCTCTTTTTAAAAGCGCCAGGAATCCCTTCATAACAACGCCCCCATGACACTTACGTTATAGATGGCGTGAATGATACTGCCGAGGACGATTGCCAGGAGATAGTACCGCGTGCCGAAGCGTGCCGTGAACAGGCAGACGACGGACGTCGACACCACGTGCAGCGCCAGCGGCAGCAGGAGCATACCGCCGCCGAACATCACCTCGATAACCGAGGAATCGGACACGACGCTCATCGCCATGAGCAGCAGCAGCTTCTCCGCCAGCATGAACCCCAGCGCCGAAAGCGCGGCGAGTTTCAGGACGTCCCGCTTCCTCGCGAGGGCTTTGTTCTGGAGTAATATCACCACACCCGCCGACTTCGCCAGTTCCTCCACCACCACGGACACGATAAGCATGAAGCCCAGCATGAACGGCAGCGGCAGGTTGGTCACGAAGACAATCGACGCCAGTTCCACCATGAACACCAGCGGCACCAGGCTCATGCCCATGAAAAGCGTGGACAGGCTCAAATGGGCGCGGTCGAGGGTCAGGTAGATAGCCTCGGCGATTTTACTGTGCAGCGGACGGAATCCCATGAGGTATTCCTCGTTGAAGACGCGCGTACCGACGTACATGCTCTGCCCGAACACCAGCAATAAGGGGGTCGTCGCCAGGAAGTACTGGGACACGGTGAAAGTCTCGCCGCGGTACATCGTCACCGCCAGCGTCAGCGGCGAGATATAGCTTAAGTCGTTCACGCCGGTAAACATCGCCGGACCCACCAGGTAAACGGTCACCACGGAAAGCGCCAGCACGGAGAAGAACGTCTGGTCTTTAAACGTGCGGTAGGTCAGGGCGACCATGAGGTAGATGGAAAAGATAAAGAGCATCACCGGGACGAAGATAGCCAGCCCCAGCAGGATGTTGCCCTGCAGGACCATTGTCACGCCGATGATGACGACAATCGAGTATGCCAGATACGGCAGCATCTTGCCCATGATGACCTGGAAGCGGGTCACCGGTGCCGAGAGCAGGACAATAAGCTTGCGGCTGACTTTTTCCTCGGTGAAGCTGCTGGTAAAAAACAGGCTGATAAAGAACACCGGCACCACGTAGAGGAAGGTGATAATCACCTGCGCCAGGGGAATCGGCGGGTTCATCAGGGAGGGAATGATGATATCGTTCTCCGCGACGAATTCGGCTTTGAATTCCGGCAGTTGCTTGTTTTCCGCGAAGTCTGCCAGCTGCTGCCGGACGGCTTCGTCGGTGGCAGAAGGAGCGGCGGGCAGCGACTCCGGCAGCGCCGCCGCCGTGGCGGCGGCAATATTTTCGTCCAGCACAGATAGGCCCGGGCTTTCATCCTCCGCGATTGTCAGTGCTTCCGTGGTGTCTCCCACGCCAGGGATGGAGACGGCGGAATCCTCGACCAGTCCCTCATCTTCCGTATCGAGATAGCTGACCTCGATACGCAGCGGGAATGCCCGGTCGATTTCATACTCTTCCGCCACATGCAGAATTTCCTGCTTCTCCAGGTACTTCTGCAGAGCCCCGGCGGCGTACTCCGAGCGCTCGGTGTAATTACTGAAGATGCTGCTGCCGTCCAGGTAAAGGTCTATCGTCCCCTGCTCCAGCATCTCGTAGCCCACCTCGCGGTCGAGTTCGGTGATGTTGAATCGGCTGTCCGCAATCAGAGGGGCGTCGGCGGACACGCCCACGTTGTACAGACCCTTGCTTATTACGAGGTCCTGATGGTAAATTACAAAAGAGCCGATGATTGTCAGGGCGAGGATTCCCAGCACGATAAACCTGGACTTACCGCTGAATCTGGCTCTAAGGCGGGTGATTTCCCGCCGGGACATCGTGAGTATATTCTTCATAGAAAAAAGAAAGGCTAACGGGTTACCGGAATGACCGACATTATAAATTTGGACTCTATTACCAAGATATACAAGAACTTCACCGCGGTAAAGGGGGTTAACCTGCAAATCAGGGAGGGGGAAATACTGGGTATCATCGGACATAACGGCGCGGGCAAGACGACCACGCTCAAGATGATGGTGGGACTGCTGGCGCCCACCTCCGGCACTATTACCGTAATGGGCAAGGATATCTCGCGGGAGAGCACCAGGGTCAAGCAGCACATCGGCTACCTGCCCGAGGAAAGCCCCCTCTACGAGAACATGACCATCAAGATGTACCTGGAATTCTTCGGGGAGTTATATAAAATTCCCAAAAAGACCGCCTCCGAGCGAATAGAAACGCTGCTCGACTCTTTGAAGCTGGAAGAGAGAGACAAATACACCGGCGACCTTTCCAAGGGCATGAAAAGGAAGGTAGCCATCGCCCGCACCCTCCTGCACGAGCCTTCCATCCTGATACTCGACGAGCCGAACTCCGGCCTCGACCCGCTGACATCGTTCTTTATCATCGACTACCTGAAAAAGCTGAACAAGCAGGGTAAGACCATCGTGCTGAGTGCTCACAACCTCTTTCACATCGAGTACATCTGCGAACGCGTAGCCATCATGAAAAACGGGGAAATCTACATCTGCGATACCATCGAGGCTATCCGGGAGAAACTCGGCAAGCGCGAGTACGAGGTCGTCTTCCGGGCGGACGAGAAGCTCGACTACGAGAAACAGGGCGATAACTACGTTTTCACCACGTCCGACGTGGCCAGCATCGCCGCGCTCTTACAGGACATCTCCGAGAAGGACTGGGCGTTAATCGACCTCTCGGTACGCCAGTCGGCGCTGGAAGACATGTACGTCAAGCTCATGGGCGAGGGAATAGACCCGTAAAGTCATCAGAGTCAACCATACACACAATTATCCCCCTGTTGTTACGTTTGCCGTTTGTGACTTATCTGTGACGGTTATTACGCCTATTGTGATTGCTATGCAAGGTAGCCGGACTAGACTAGCTGATAGTCCATTGAAAAAACCGATAATAGTAGACAATCACATTGCCAAACCGGGCGAGGCAAAACGTAAAACGCAGTACAGCCGCTGTCCTCAATGCGGGCTTAAGGGGCTGTATTCCGTCCGACAGCGGTACTCGCGTTGCCGCTACTGCGGGCTTTACCGGATATCGTCACAGGAAAGCCAAACGGGGTAAGGGGCAATGAAACTGGTAAAAGACATACTCGCCTATCTTCGCGGTCTATTCGACGTGCTGGCGTACCGGATGTGCTTCCGCTGAACCACCCGGTGAATGCCATGATTAGTCCGGTACCAACTTAACCAGTACATTACGACTCCTGGGTCCATCGAACTCACAGAAGAAGACGCCCTGCCACGTCCCCAGTACCAGCCTGCCGTCCTCGATGAACAACGTCTCGGAGTCGCCGACGAGCGTCGCCTTGATATGCGCCGGCGAGTTCCCTTCCAGGTGGCGGTAGTTCCCCTGCTGCGGCACCATCTTATCCATCTGCGCTATGATATCCTCGGCGACACTGGGGTCGGCATGCTCGTTGACCATCACGCCGGCGGTCGTATGGGGGACGAAGATGTAACAGATGCCGCTTTTCACCCCGATTGACTGAATAATATCGTTGATTTCTGCGGTGATGTCCTGGAACTCCACTCGGGAATATGTCTTTATGTCAACTTTGTTAATCATAGTATTATCCTCCACACCATGATTCATACCATATCCTACACCCTGCTCCCCCGGCTGACAATAGCGCAAAATGATAACTATTATAGATCTCACCCCTCGAAGAGCCTTCGACCTTTATCTCTCCCTGCACGCGACAAAAACCCCTTGCCGATAACCGGCGCCTGGCTTAAAATAAACAGGGATGAAAACAATTACCCGCTGCTTCATACACCCTGAGCAACTTAACATATAACGAAAAACGAATACCCTGAAAATGAAGCTAACTTAACATATAACGAAAAACGAATAATTGAAGCTGATTAGCTACGGAAAAACTAAAAAATTTAAAAACGAATAACGAATCATAAATAGCCGCCCTGGTGGGAAAAGATAATCATGAGGGGAGTGGGGAGAGCGAGAGTACAGCTTGACCGCCCAGCTAAAACCCGTTACACTGTAATCAGGAGAATCATCATGCCCATATACGAGTATGTTTGCGACAAATGTAACACCAAGTTCGAACAACTACGTCCTTTAAGTCAGGCTGAAAAACCGGCGGACTGCCCCAAGTGCCATAAGCCCGCCCGGCGTAAGATGTCCACCTTTGCCGCCTACAGCGCCACCCCCGGCGGCGTCCCCAAGACGATAGCCGGCACGGGCGGCAATTCCTGCTCCAATTGCTCTTCCGGTAACTGCAGCACCTGCGCGTCCTGAGCCGCCGATTTATTCGATATGAGCGACTGCATTTTATGCGATATCGTCGCCGGCAAAGAACCTGCCAGCTTGGTATACGACGATGATACCACCCTTGCCATCATGGACATCTCCACACTGAATCGCGGACAGGTCGTCGTTTTCCCCAAAAAGCACTTCCCCTATATGTCCGACATGGATGAAGCCACCGGTATGCACCTGTTCAGGACTGCTATGCGCGTATGCCGGGGTATCCGCAACTCCGGTATCGCCTGCGACGGCATAAACCTTTTCCTGGCGGACGGCGAAGCTGCCAACCAGGAGGTCTTTCACGTGCATATTCTCATTATTCCCAGGCTGGAGAACGACTCCATGAGAATTACCGGGGACTGGACTAATCCTGCACGCGAAGAACTGGACGATTTAGCGTCGAAAATCCACAACGCGCTTTAGTGCGTTATCAATGATTTCTACTGAAACCCTTCACTTATGTGGGATAAAAATCACATACAATCACCCTCAATTCCCCTACAATCCAGTTAGATACACATAAATATGTACATCTTTGTGGACGGGGGGATATATACGTGAAGAAGATTATCATCGGCTCGATAGTCGCTGCACTCATAACAGGTACGGTGGCACTCGGGTCGTGCGGCGGAAAAGTCCAGGAACTGGGGGGTGTCGAAGTGAGAGAATACAAGGGCGAAAACCTTTCCTCGATTGAAGATTTCAGGGAGAACTCCATCAAGGGTCCCCAGCAGGTGGATATAGAAAATTACCGGCTGGAAGTCACCGGACTTGCCGGTAAACCGGCCAGCTACACCTACGACGGGGTAATCGACGACTTCGACAACTACAAGAAAGTCGTCAGCCTGCACTGCGTCGAGGGGTGGGCGGTGAATATCCTCTGGGAAGGCGTGCTGGTCAGGGACATACTGGCGAAAGCCGAACCCCTGCCGGAGGCCAACACGGTCATCTTCCACGCCCACGACGGCTATACCACCTCTTTCCCGCTGGAATATATCATGGACAACGACATCATCATGGCCCACAAGATGAACGATGTCACCATCCCGCCGGAGAGGGGCTTCCCCTTCGAGCTGGTTGCCGAGAGTAAGTGGGGCTACAAGTGGGTGAAGTGGATAACTAAAATCGAGTTATCCGACGACGAAGACTACCAGGGCTTCTGGGAGAGCCGCGGCTACTCCGATGAAGGCGACCTTGATAAGAGCTTCTTCGACTAGCCAACATCACCTTTGACACTCCAGCCTGAAAGCTGTTAATCTTTAACGGTAATAGCTCGCAGGCAGGTGGTCGTTATCAGTTCCTCAAAGACAGAAAATAAAGGCGCTTTCCGCTGGATATACGTCGTCCTGCCGATATCGCTTTTTATCGCTGCCGCAATCCTGACCGCCGTTTTCTACGCCATGCTGCCGGACGAGGTCGCTTACCGCTTCTCCGGCGGAGAACCCACCCACGTGGCAGGTCGTGGCGGGGTTATCGCCTGGGTAATCGGGTTACAGTTCGTCTTCGCCCTGATTGCGTTCGCCATAACCTATATCGTGACGGGCGCCAGCCGGCGGCTGGAAGTCGAGGAGACGGAGTTGAGCAGGACGCTGTTCACCGTCATGGGAAACCTGATGGCGCTACCGCAGATTATCCTCCTCTTTGCAATGCTGGATATTTTTCTATACAATGCATATCAAATAAAGCTGATACCCATCTGGGTGTTCGCTGTTGTTGTCCTGGCGCTGGGCGGCTTCGCCCTGGGTTACTATTTTGTCCGGGCTATCCGTCAGACCCGCCGCCAGCAGACTAATTCTCTCGGGGAGTAATACTGATGACAGAAATCAAACCGGGCAAAGTCACCATGGAAAAGCTCGTCTCGCTGTGCCAGCGGCGCGGCTTTATCTTCCCTTCCAGCGATATCTACGGGGGGCTGTCCGGCTGCTGGGACTACGGACCTATCGGCACCGAACTGAAACGCAACGTGAAAGAAGCCTGGTGGCGCGCTAACGTGCAGGAACGCGACGACATGGTGGGACTGGATACCAGCATCCTGATGAACTCCAAAGTCTGGGAAGCCAGCGGACACGTAACGAGTTTTTCCGACCCCCTGGTGGAGTGTAAGAACTGCCACCTGAGGTGGAAGGCGGATGAACTCACCGCAGATAAGTGCCCTTCCTGTGGCGGAGAACTTACCGAGGAACGCATGTTCAATACCATGTTCAAGACCTTCATCGGTCCGGTGGAGGAAGAAGCCGCCATCGTCTACCTCCGCCCCGAGACCGCCCAGGGCATGTTCGTCAATTTCCAGAACGCCCTCAATACCAGCCGCAAGCGGCTGCCCTTCGGCATCGCCCAGATAGGCAAGGCGTTCCGCAACGAGATTACCACCGGCAACTTCATCTTCCGCAGTCGCGAGTTCGAAATTATGGAGTTCGAGTACTTCGTCAAGCCGGGCACGGATGAAAAATGGTTCGATTACTGGGTGGAAGAACGATTCAACTGGTACGTAAAACTCGGTATCAGGAAAGAGCATCTCAAACTGAATCCACACCCCAAAGAGAAGCTGGCGCACTATGCCCGAAGCTGCACGGATATCAACTATCTTTTCCCGCACGGCTGGTCGGAGCTCGAAGGCATCGCCAACCGCACGGACTTCGACCTCAAGCAGCACGCCGACGCCAGCGGTAAGTCCATGGAGTATTTCGATAACGAGACGAACGAGCACTACGTCCCTTATATCGTGGAGCCTTCGGTCGGTGTCGACCGTATTATCCTGGCTTTACTCTGCGACGCCTACGACGAGGAAATCGTCAACGATGAACTAAGGGTGCTGTTCCACTTCCACACCGACCTGGCGCCTATCAAGGTCGCCGTCCTCCCGCTGAGTCGCAAGGAAAACCTCTCGGCAGTGGCTAAAGAAGTGTACGCCGACCTGCGTCCCTGCTTCGTGACGAACTACGACGATACCCAGGCAATCGGCCGCCGCTACCGCCGCCAGGACGAACTGGGCACCCCCTACTGTGTGACCATCGACTTTCAGTCGCTGGAAGACAAAATGGCGACCATCCGCGAGCGGGACACCATGAACCAGATACGCGTGCCCATCGCCGCGCTGCGGGATACCCTGTCCGCCAAGCTCGCCGGCGAAGACCTCTTCGTCCTGCCCGAGGGCGGGGTGATATGGAAGCAGGCCGGGGAAGATACGTAATTTCTACTTGATTCATAAAGCATCGTACAGGGAAAACTGTAACAGCTTCCCTTCCTTGTTAGCAGTGTAATATAGTAATGCTGTAATACTGAGATGCAATACCCTGTACTACTGCAATAGGGGGTTGAGATATGAACGCATCTACCCAAAAGCAGTTCGTCGCTTTTCTCTCCACCCATCGCCTTGCGGCTTTAACTGACGGCGTCTTCGCAATCGTTATGACATTACTGGTACTGGAGATTAGCATCCCGGAGATTGTGCCGTCATTGGCGCATACTGAACTGCCCCACAGACTTATTGAACTATGGCCCCAAGTATTGAGCTATATAATCAGTTTTATAATCCTGGGCCTGTTCTGGTATCTCCATCATATGGCTTTTCATCATATCAAACGTTCTGATAGCGGACTTATATGGCTAAATATAGTTTTCCTCATGTTCATCGCCTTGATACCGTTTTCCACAGCCCTGTTCGGTAGTTTCGCAAAGGAACAGCTACCGCTTATTATTTACATAAGCAATATAATCGTTGCCAGTATCATGAGATTATTAATCTGGACATACGCTACCGGCAAGCACCGCCTGGTGGATAAGGATATCAGCCCTCGTTTAGTAAAGTGGGACAAGATAGGCTCACTCGGATTCTGTATTATCCTTATGCTGATGATTGGTGTTTCTTTTATCAGCGTCGTTGCCGCCCGTTCTATATTTGCCCTCCTGGGAGTTTTTGGTATCACGTCGCAATTTTTCGCGAGGAAGTTTGAGGGGTAAGGTCTATTATTCAAAAATATAAGGCGGTTATCTTCGACCTCTTCGGGACATTGATTGAGAATTTCTCCCGCAGCGAGTATGCCGCCGTTTTTAAAGAAATGTCCGAAGTCCTCTCCGTCCCCGCCGACGATTTCCTGCAGGCTTGGGCGGATGCCTTCGACCAGCGGGCGACCGGCGTCTTTGCCACCACCGCCGACTCCATCAAAGGCCTCGCCGTTAAGTTCAACCCCGGCGTGACCGACGGCCAGATAGAACGCGCCGCACGCATCAGAACGGACTATACCCGGCGCTCAATTATCCCGCGGGAAGGCGCCATAGAAGTCCTCACTCATCTGAAAGAGTCAGAATGCAAGACGGCGCTCATCAGCGACTGCACCTGCGAGATACCCGGCGTCTGGGACAGCACCTCCCTGTCACCGTACTTCGACGTCGTCGTGTTCTCCTGCGTGGTCCGCATAAAAAAACCAGACCCGCGTATTTATCACGCCGCCACGGAACAACTGGGAGTCGAGCCTGACGATTGCCTCTATATCGGCGACGGCAGCAGCCACGAACTGACCGGCGCGCGGGCGGTCGGCATGCACCCCGTCCTGATACGCGACCCCGCCGAGTCCGACGACACCCACTTCATCGACCGCGAGGAAGCGTGGAACGGCCCGGAAATCACGTCGTTGAAGGAAGTCTTCGACCTGTTAAAAGAGTAACATCCCTTATCAGGGCATACTCACACGCCCATTTCCAGGGACAACATCAGCACCACCACCAGGTTGTTGAACGCATGCATTATCATGGGAGCCCATATCGACCCCGTCTTGTATCTCATGACGCCGAATATCAGACCCAGAACGAATATCGAGGCTATCTCGAAGAGCCCGTACTGAAGGTGAAATCCCGCCCAGACCAGCGCCGTGATGAATATCGTGCCAGCGACGCCGAGTTTCGACCGACTGAAGCCCTCGAACAGGAAACCGCGGAACAGGACTTCCTCGAAGAAAGGTCCCAGAAAAACGACGGATACCCAGAACAGCGCCGGCCAGACACTGGAGGCGTACGCCTCCGTCATGATATCCGGTTCGGCAGGCCTTTTCAGAACCATATTTACCACGATGGAAAGTATCAGGTACGCCACGGATATCGCCAAGGCTACCAGTACTGCACGGGTGCTTAGCGACCTGAAACCAAGGTAATCGGCAATCGCGACGTTCCGCCGGACCTTGACGATAAAGAAAATCAGCAGGACGCAGATAATCGAGGACGCCACAATCGACACTGAAAGCAGCAATCCTAGGTCGATGATATCCATCCACTCCGAGAAATCGAACTCGGTAAGCGCCGGCTCTATCTCGGTCACGAGTCTGGCTACGATGAAAATAACCGCGATTACCACCTGAATGACGAAGCTGATGAACATCACCAGTGCGCCCCATCCAGCCGTCGCCCAGAAACCCCATGCAGGTTTCTCTACGGTTGTTTCTTCTATCTCGGAATTCACATTTATCTGCCTGACCCGTTATAGCGCCATGATATACAAACAGTCGTTGGAAATCAAACTATGTACCGTGTTG
Organism: uncultured Dehalococcoidaceae bacterium; assembly: GCA_964584575.1. Taxonomy (GTDB): domain Bacteria; phylum Chloroflexota; class Dehalococcoidia; order Dehalococcoidales; family RBG-16-60-22; genus JAFGPF01. The sequence continues at coordinate 39,539 of CAZPAS010000002.1, forward strand.
ATGTAAGAATTGCGGGCGGGTATAATTGAAAAGTGAAAATCATCCACTTTGCCGATTTACACCTGGGTGTGGAGAATTACGGAAAAATCGACCCCGAAACAGGGCTGTCCTCGCGCTTAGGCGACTTCCTTTCGGCGCTCGACCAGCTCGTCGATTACTCCCTGGAAAACAAGGCCGACCTAGTGCTCTTCTGCGGGGACGCCTACAAGACCCGCGAGCCCAGCCAGACCCAGCAGCGGGAATTCGCCAGGCGCATTAATCGGCTGGCATCCAGTAATATCCCGGTATTCCTGCTGGCAGGCAACCATGATATGCCCAACGCCAGCTGGCGCGCCACCACTACCGAAATTTATCACACCCTGGCAGTGAAGAATATCTACGTATCGTCCAACAAGCCAGATACCTACAATATTCCCACGGCAAGCGGCACCGTGCAGGTGGTCGCCGTGCCCTGGCTGAGGCGCAGCACCCTGCTTAATCGCGAGGACTATAAAAACCTGACCCTGGAGCAGGTCAACGAGCGAATGCAGGAGGCTTTAACCCAGGTCATCTCGGAAAAAGCCGCCGCCCTCGACCCGTCCCTGCCTGCCGTGCTCGCCGCCCATCTCTGGGTTACCGGAGCAAAGGTAGGCTCGGAGAGCATGATGACCATCGGGCAGGAGCCCGCCGTACTGCTCAGTAATATCGCCCTGCCGGATTTCGATTACGTGGCGCTGGGGCATATTCACAAGCACCAGGTGCTCCGGGAAAATCCTCCGGTCGTCTATTCCGGCAGTCTGGAACGCGTGGACTTCGGGGAGGAGAACGACGACAAAGGGTTCTACGTGGTGGATATCGTGCCGGACGCGACGACCGGGAAAAGGCGGGTCTCTTACGATTTCCACCCCGTCAACGCCCGCCGCTTTCTTACCATAGACGTCGCCCCGGCAGCCGACGACCTCGACCCCACCGCCACCGTGGTAAAAGCTATCAACCAGCAGACAACCGGCGTCCGGGACGCCGTGGTGCGCCTGAAAATCAACCTGCCGTCATCCCTCGAAGGACAGCTGCGCAACAACGAAATCAACGACGCTCTGAAGGAAGCCCACTACGCCACCGTCGCCCGTGAAGTCCAGCGCGAGACCCGCCTGAGACTGGGCGATGCTGCCGGCGAGGAAATCCAGCCAATTGCCGCCCTGGAAGCCTGGCTGGATAAGCAGCAGATTTCACCGGAAAGGCGCGCGCTCCTGCTGGAATACGGGGAGAAGCTGATAGAGGGAGACGGCGACTAAATTACGGTCAGGAAACCTGCGTTTCTTCCTGATAATGGTCCTTGGCGTCGTAGATGAAGAACGCCGTAATAATCGCCACTATGGTAACGCCGATTGAAGCCCAGGTAAACATTGTCTGGAAGCCGAACCTTTCCAGCAGGTAACCGCCGGGCAACACGAATATAGCCCCGGTATACTGCATCGTAGAGTAGTAAACGCCGAATATCTTGGAGCGATGTTTGGCGGGAGCCTGGGTCATGATAAAAACCTCGGTTACCGGCATGCGTATAGCCATAATCAGACCCTGGAAAAACAACACAATGTAAAGGCTGGGACCCAGTTCCACCAGTTTAAAGGCGTAAATCAGCACGCCGGACAGGATACCCGTGGCAATGATTACCTTAATACTGCCGATTTTATCCGAGATATAGCCGCCGACCGGACCCGCCCATAACCCCGAGGAAAACACGACCGACATCAGTCCGCCGGCGAGAGCGTTGGACGCCCCCAGTTCGTCCGTCATAAATAGAGTCAGGAAAGGCATCACCGACATGCTGATACCGCCGCCGACCACCATCATCGTCAGAAAGGCAATCAGGCGCCGCTTATAGCCGGGCTGGGGAGGACTCTCCTCGGTGATTTGCTTCTTAACCGTTTGCACGTGCGCCCTGCCGCCGTGGCGCGCCAGATAGAACCAGAAAATGAGGGCGAATATGACCGTCGGTGCCGCCAGGATGAGGTACGAGTACCGCCAGCCAGCCGTCTCACCGAAGGCACCCACGATGGCGGCGGCGATAATCGGTGTAACGAAGAAGGCGGAGTTGCCGCCGACCAGGTGAAAACCGAGTGCCCGTCCGCGCTGCTGGTCCGGTACCGATGCCGAGATAAGCGGCGTTGCTGCCGGATGATAGCCCCCGGATAAAAGCCCCATCAGCATCAGGGCAACCAATAACATAACGAAGTTGGTGGAAAGCCCGACGAGAACACCGGCGACGGCTACCCCCAGGGTGCCTATCATAATTAAAGGAACGGGTCCGTAACGGTCGGCGAACCAGCCCGCCGGCAGCTGTCCCGTGGCGCTGGAAAGAGCAAAAGCCATCGGTATCGCGGAAGCCTTGGTATATGTCTCGATATTAAAATAATCGCGCATAGCAGGGAACAGCGGCTGCTGTAACGCCATCAGGAAATGATGTGCGGCGTGCGCAATGATAAAAAACGGTAGAGAACGCCAGAGAAACGAACGTTTGTTAGATTCGGATTGTGTAATCGTCTCTTCCTTTCAAAATCACTGTATGCCTGCAGGGATACGGCATACCAATTACATTGATTAAAACCGAGGACCGGAGCTATATCGTGATACGAGGGAAAAACTCCGAATCAAGCTAATTATATAATTATCTTTAATATATTACAATATATCGCCTTCCCTGCCATTTATCTCGATTTCCGGTTATACGGTTGCAGATTCTCGTCTATATATGTTACAAAATAACTGACCGCGTACAGTGCAGGAGACCATGGGAGACAGATGAATGACACGGGGAAAACCGTCCGAAAACGAGCCTGAAATCCTGGAAATGCCCGCCCAGAAAATGGCGGCAATTTACGCCAGGGGCAAGCCGGGAGAGGTATTTCCACGGGTGCTGCCGGTACTTTACAGCTCTGTTTCTTTTCTTAAATTCGACCGTAAAAAAAGCGGCGGTAGTGATGCTTTTAAAATCGGCGGACTGCGCGCCCGCTACCCCGATGCCCACTTCACCCCCGTGGAAGAGTGGACGAACGTCATCGGCATGCCGGTGCCGGAAGATACCACGTTTCTACCGCAAAAAGTCGGCGGCGCCGAGGTAAAAATAGAGAGATGGGAATACGGCACGGTCGCCCAGATTCTGCACCACGGCTCGTATGATAACGAAGGAAACGCGGTGGAACGCCTGCTCCGCTTCATCATCGATAATGGCTACGAGATAATCGGCGTACACGAGGAGGAATACGTTACCAGCCCGGATGCCAAATCCCCCAGAGTCATAATCAGGTATAGAGTGAGAAAGAAATAGAAATCCGGGAAATGTATTCAATTACTCTTTATCCTGTTGACAATCGTGTCCTGATATGTTACGATATATCGTGATGTGTTACAGGGAGGCTGGATATTATGTTTAACAGGCACTTTCCCCCGTTCGAACGTCATTCGCGTCTCTTTGAAAAAGGCGACCTGAAATACGTTATCCTGAATCTTCTCAAGGACAAGCCGAGTCACGGCTACGAGATTATCCGCGCCATGGAAGACACCTTCCACGGCTTTTACACGCCCAGCGCCGGAAGCGTTTACCCCACCCTCCAGATGCTTGACGACATGAACTATGTCAGCTCCTCGGAGCGGGACGGCAAGAAGGTTTATACCATTACCGACGAGGGTAAGAAATTCCTTAAAGAGCAGAAGGAAGTCATCGAAAAGATAAAGGCCCAGATGAAAGACTGGTGGGGAACACGCGACCATGAGGAATTTCACGAGTCCATCCGTGAACTCAAGAACCTGGGAGAAATAATTCATCATAAAGCCCCATTCCTGCCGCCGGAGAAATGGGCGGATATAAAAGAAATCATTTCCCGCGCCTACCGTGAAGTCGAAGATATCATGGGGAAAGAATAATACTTACGTGCCGGAACATATCATTCAGGTAGAAAACCTGGTTAAAAAATACGGGCCTCTGGTAGCCGTTGACGATGTAAGCTTCAACGTTGAGCAGGGCGAGATATTCGGTTTTCTGGGTCCCAACGGCGCCGGCAAGACCACCACTATCAACATACTGTGCACCCTCGCCAGGCCTACCTCCGGCAAGGCTACCCTCAACGGGTTCGACGTGGTAAGTCACCCGAACCAGGTGCGCCAATCCATCGGACTCGTGTTTCAGGACTCAAGCCTCGACGACCGACTTTCCGCTCTGCACAACCTGCGATTCCACGCCATGGTCTACAACGTACCCGCGTCTGTACGCGAAGAGCGCATCGAGCAGGTACTCAAGATGGTCGACCTCTGGGACAGGCGTAAAAAGAACGTACGCACCTATTCCGGCGGCATGAAACGCCGCCTGGAACTCGCCAGAGGCCTGCTGCACTATCCCAAGGTACTGTTCCTGGACGAGCCGACGCTGGGACTGGACCCTCAGACACGCAACCATATCTGGGAATACGTGCTGGCGCTCCGCAAGCGCGAGGGCACCACCGTTTTCCTGACCACCCATTATATGGACGAGGCGGAGAAAGCCAGCCGCATCGCCATCATCGACCACGGCAAGCTGGTAGCCATGGACACTCCGTTGAAACTCAAGCGCATGGTGGGCCAGGACATCGTTTCCGTGAAAACCGACGACGATACGAAAGCCGCCGAGGAGATTACCTCCCGCTACCAGACCGAGGTACGGAAGGACGGCGACCAGCTTACGTTTACCGTGGACAATGGGGAAGAGTTCCTGCCGGTATTCATCAAGGAGTCCGGCATCAAGATAATCAGCATCAGCCTGCGCCGCCCCACGCTGGAGGACGTCTTCCTCAAGCTTACCGGGCGTGAAATCCGCGAGGAGTTTATAGGCGGCTCTCTCATAGAAATGATGAAGCAGCACGGCGGCAGGCGTATGCCGCCCCACTAGGAAAAATAAAGAATGAATAACTTAATCGGCGTCTATACCATCTGGTACCGGGACGTGCTGCGTTTCTGGCAGGACAAAACCCGCATGTTGAGCGCGCTGCTTTTCCCTCTTTTCTTCCTCTTTATCTTCGGCAGCGGGCTGCGGGGCAGTATCGGCATGATGGGTGGCGGCGTGGACTTCATCCAGTTCATGTACCCCGGCATCATCGGCATGTCCGTACTGATGGGGGCTTTCATGTCCGGCGTGTCCATCGTCTGGGACCGGGAGTTCGGCTTCCTGAAAGAGGTGCTGGTGGCGCCCATCAGTCGCGTCTCGGTGGCACTGGGCAGGACGCTCGGTTCGGCGACCGTCGCCACCGTACAGGGAGTGATGATACTGGTGCTGGCACCGGTTATCAAGGTATCTCTCTCCGTCTGGATGGTGCTGGCACTGATACCGCTGATGTTCCTGCTGGCAGCTTCCATGGGCTCGCTGGGCATCCTGCTGGCGTCGCGCATTAAGTCCACGGAGGCTTTCCAGGCTATCATGCAGATGCTGATGTTCCCCATGATGTTCCTCTCCGGGGTGTTCTTCCCCGTGAACGACTTGCCAGCCTGGATGAGCTTTATCGTCAAAATAAACCCGGCTTCCTACGGTGTGGCCACTATCCGCGCCGTAGTCCTGGGAAATCCACCGGAAAACCCCTTCACCCTCTACCTGTTCGGCCACGCCATGAGCATCTGGGAAAACATCATGGTAATGGCGGCGTTCGGCTTCATCATGATTATCCTGGCAATGTGGTCGTTCGGCCGGCAGGAATAAAAAAACAGCCAGCGAATGGATTCGAACCATCGACCGGCGTTTTTGCCAGCTTGTTCCCCTTGGTGACCTTCAGAAAATGCCTCCACGAAATTCATGTATACTCATTGACATTACCATAGCTAATGTCTATCATGTTGAAAACGCCAGCACAAAGTTTCATCAAGTGCGTAGAGGCATGGTGATTTACCTCATATCCGAACGAACGGGAAATCCCTTAATCAAGCGGTTGGTACCAGCGGAAACAGAAAGGAGCGCATGGTGATGAAGTATCACGGCCCAGAGCGTAAAAGCATGACATTTGGTGAGGAGAGAGGCATTGACGGCGGTGGTTCAGGCCCCTCGAGATACCATGACCTTGATGATTTTAAAGCATCACCGGCAGCGGAGAGGAAATTACCGTGGTGGATAAAGGAAGTTGATAAACCGACCGTAGAAATTGACTGGGGTCGAATGAAGCGCTTTGATTCCAGTAATATCATGTTTGTTAAGGGTTTTGCTGAAGCTATCGGTCCCGATAATGCCATGAAATTGGGGGGACAAGCGGTAGAGTACGCAACCAAATCCATATTAGAAAACGAGCCGGGGTACTCCCTGAGGGAAAAGGCATTGGTCGCCGGCGGCTGGCTGACATCGCTCTTAACCACGGAACATGCGTTCCTCGGTCCCGAACTAATGGTTCCTTTCGGCATGTCAGGCATACCTGACGACCTTAAATACCCTCGCTATGAGGGTACGCCCGAGGAAAATACACGAATGGTCCGGGCTGCAGCAAAACTTTACGGAGCCGATTCCGTCGGTGTTGTAGAACTCGATGAGAATACCCGAAAACTGATTTATGAATTCGACGGCTGGGATGGGAAAAAGTGGGAATTCGAGGATGTAGACAAAGCGTACGAAACGGAAAAGAAGAAGGTGATACCTTATAAAGCGAAGTGGGTGATTGTATACACTATCCGCATGTCCGCGGCGTCCCTGGCTACCGCACCAACAGCGCTGGCTACCGCCGCCTCATCGCTGGCCTATTCTGAAGGTACTTCCGTCCAGCTTCGCCTCCAGCAGTTTATACGCAGACTCGGCTATCAGTGTCTTGCCGACGGCAACATGGGTACTTCAGGTAACAGTCCCGGCTTTGGCGTACTTGCCGGGCTGGGTGAGTTAAGTCGTTTGAACAGGATGCTTTCCCCCAGGTGGGGGCCCTTCGTGCGGGTATACAAGGTGATTACCGATTTGCCACTGGCTCCTACTAAACCAATAGATGCCGGGATATTTCGCTTTTGCCGTGATTGTAAGAAGTGTGCCGAGGTCTGTCCGAGCAATGCTCTCAGCATGGATAAAGAACCATCTTGGGAGATCCAAGGACACTGGAACAACGCCGGCGTCAGGACTTACTACGAGAAAGCCCCTAATTGTTTTTCACATTGGCTGAGTATAGGCGGTCATGATTGCGGTATCTGCCTCGCTGCCTGTCCCTTTTCCAAGCTGGATAAATCGTTCATACACATACACAACATGGTGAGGGAAATTGTGTCTACTACCCCTGTATTTAATAAAATGTTCAGAAAGCTGGACACAGACCAAGGTTACGGAATGTCGCCTGAATCATGGTGGGACACTGACCTGCCTCCGCACGGAATATAATAATCCGTAAAACAACCTGAACGGCAGGCAGAAAAAAACAGCCAGCGAATGGATTCGAACCATCGACCGGCGGTTTACGAAACCGCTGCTCTACCCCTGAGCTACGCTGGCA
>CAZPAS010000003.1:0-11123 GCA_964584575.1 uncultured Dehalococcoidaceae bacterium
CTTGAAAGAGTCCCTTTTAGCCATGCATTCCTTTACTGATAATGCCACATTTTCCGCATCGAGACCAAAGTGGGTCTTGAGTTCGTCTATCTCCGGCAGGATTCTGCCGGACTGACTGAACTCGTCCTCTATGCCCACTCTCACCAGCGGTGCCGGGGCATACTCGGCGAGGGCGGTCGCTACCGCTTCTCCCAGCCCGCCGATGATGCTGGCGTTCTCGGCGGTAACGATGGCGCCAGTCTCCTGCGACGCTCTGATAACCGCCTCGTTGTCCAGCGGCTTGATGGTACTCATGTTAAGTATCCTAACGTCGATGCCTTCCTTCTCAAGCAATTCTGCCGCAAGTATGGCTTCCGTCAGCATGTAGCCGCAGGCGATGATGGTGGCGTCTTTGCCGTCTTTCACCATGTATGCCCTGCCGAGGTCGAACTGATAGTCGTCCGTGAATATCTTCAGGGGCGGGGGGCTGGCTTCTATCTTGAGAAAGGCGGGCCCGTGGTAATCGGCTATCGCCATTACGGCTTTCTCCGCCTCGACGATATCCGCGGGGTCGACGATGACCATGTTGGGCATGACCCGCGTGATGCCGATGATTTCGATGTGATTATGCGATATGCCCGGCTCGCCCCAGGCGCCTTCCCTGCCCAGTATCTTTACGTTGAAGCGGTCCTGTAAAATACTCTGTCGAATCTGGTTGCAGGCGCGACTGACCGCCGCGAAGGCAAAGCTGTGAATAAAAGGCACGAAGCCTTCCGCCGCCAGTCCGGCGGCGACCACCGCCGCGTTAGCCTCGGCGATACCGCACTCTATCACCCGGTGCGGGGCGTTATCCTTGAACCAGCCGGCACCGGGAAAACCCATATCCTCCAGCACGGCGATTATCCGGTCGTCCTTTGCCGCCGCCTTCATCATCCCGGTATTGACGCCGTCGGCGACCATCGCTTTTTCATCGGTTATCTTTACGTATTCGTTATACTTCGCCATATTTAGCTCTCCCTTGCTCGACACCCCGGCTGATATCGTCTCCCCTGCCGATGTGCGTATGTGCGTCCTCCCAGTACGGAACGCCGTGCCCCTTCACGGTATGGGCGATGATGCACTTGGGCCTGCCGTCACCGTACTGATTGCTGACCAGGTCGAAGACGTCCACGAGCTGCCGCAGGTTATGCCCGTCCACCTCGACGACGTACCACCCGAAAGCCTTCCACTTCTCCACGAAGGGCTCCAGCTGCATCACCTCGTTGCTGGGACCGTCCAGGGAGAACTTATTATAATCGACGATATTGATAAGGTTGTCCAGCTTGTACTTGTTGGCGAACATGGCGGCTTCCCATATCTGCCCCTCGTGGCACTCGCCGTCGCCGATGATGCTGTAGACGCGGTATACTGGATTGTCCTTCCTGATGAAGCGCGGCATCGCCGACTCTAAAGACGGCGGATTGATTATCGCCTTCAGCTTTTCGGCGTAGGCAAGCCCGTTGGCGAAGGAGAGTCCCTGTCCCAGCGAGCCCCCGGAATAGTCAATGCCCGGCGTGCACCAGCGGTCGGCGTGACCCTGCAATGGCGAACCGAACCGGTAATATGTCTTCAATTTCTCGCGGGGCAGCACTCCCTGTTCCACGAGTATGGCATAGATTGCCTCGCAGCAATGCGCCTTGGACAGCACCACGCGGTCACGCTCGGGCCAGTCGCAGTTTTTGGGGTCGATTTTCAGGTGATGGAAATAGAGGGCGGTAACGATTTCCACCAGCGACATCGTGCCGCCGGCATGCCCCATCCGGCTGGCATCGAAGATGGTGAAGATATTCCGGCGGACGATATCCGCTTTGGCTTCCAGGTCTTTTATCAACTCTTCGCTGTGCGACATTTCTTCCGTCCTTCCTTGCTGATATTCACCGTCTTCAGCGTCAGCTTACTGCCGCATCTGGGACAGGCGTTGTTGTAGAAGTCCAGCACGGTCTCTTCCGAGGGTATCGCCCGCATGTAGAGCCGGCGGTCAATCTCCTCGCCGAAATACAGCAGCATATTGCATTTACCGCAGTTTATCTTTTCCGTCATACGCAGCCTCGCTTTCTGATTAATTAAGGTTTGATAAGTATCTTGATGGACTTACCCGTTTTGTGGGTCTCGAATACCTTTTTAATATCATCGAGGGGGATGATATGTGTGATAAGAGGTTCCAGTTCCAGTTTGGGAAGGAGATTCAGGGCGCGGGGGAATGAATAAGGGGAGGTGAACATGGCGCGTATGGTCAGTTCCTTGGAGTACATGAAAGACGGCGGCACGCCGATCTCCTCGCCCCGGGGATAGACGGCGGCCCAAAGAATGGTGCCGCAGTAATCAATCATATCGAGCGCCTGTTTGGCGGCTTTCATATTGCCGCTGGCTTCGATGATGGTATCGAATCCCCTGCCGTCGGTAAGTTTAAGACCCGCCTGTACGACATCCTCCTTCGTGGGGTCTACCGTTACATCGGCGCCGAGTTTCTTCGCCACCTGACGCTTTTCGGCGACCGGCTCGGAAACGAGCACCCGTGAAGCGCCGGAGATAAGAGCCAGTTCCAGGCACAGCAGCCCGATGGTGCCGGCACCGGATATCGCCACGGTGCCGCCCGGGCGGATATTAGCAACATCCATCGCGTGGACTGCCACGGACACCGGCTCGAGGAGTGCCCCGATTTCCATCGTAATATCGTCGGGTAGAACGTAAATGGCTTTTTCATCGTAGAGGGCGTACTCGGCGTAGGCGCCGGTGGCATGATATCCGTTGCGGCAGAAGTGCTCCATCTTGTTGCGGCAGTAGTAGCAGGCGCCGCAGGGACTGCGGAAATTGCAGGCAACTCTCTGGCCTACCTTATAATTCTTGATATTTTCACCCACGGCGGCAATCGTCCCGGAGGCTTCATGCCCGATGATTATCGGCTCGTTGCTTTCTTTCGTGGTGACGCGCCCGAAACGGCCTTCAAGTATCTCGGGGTCGGTTCCGCAGACGCCGCAGTAGGCTACTTTTACCTTGATTTCGTTCGGACCCGGCTCCGGCTCGGGCCACTCTTCCACGTTGATATTACCCGCTCCCCTGATTACGGCTGCTCTCATCGATTACTCTCTCCTTTTATCTGAACCTTATCTCGGTAATAATACCACCGACAACGCCGGTGTTCACGTAGGCAAATCCCCTGCCGTCAAGATTGGCGCTGGTGATAATTTCTACCCCTTTTTTCTTCAGCTTTTCTACTTCGCCGCGGACATCATCGACGAGATAAGCGATGTGGTGAAGACCCTCGCCGTGATTATCCAGCCACTCCTGCAACGCCGATTCCCCGCCGGAGGGTTCCAGCAGCTCAAGCTCGGACTCGCCCACCTTGGCGTTGGATATCTTCACCTTCCACTCGGCAGGCTTCCCGTGAAGCTCGCCCTTGAACGGTACTTCCACGTAAAGCGGCCCGTCCTTGATGCCGAACGGACCTATGCCAATGGACGTCAGGTACGCGATTGTCTTTTCCATGTCTCTGACAATTACGCCTACGTGGTGATAGTCCTCTTTTTTAAAGGTCGTATCTTCCGGTATTTTTTGCTCCATGTTGAGGTCTCTCCTTTTTTTATGGATTATTATCTAACGAATATTCAAGAAGCGGCTAGCTACTTATTTATAGTACATCGACCCCGTCGGCATCTGCACGGACTGCTCGGTCTCGATGTCAACGTAGTTTTCGAACTGCTCGGCATCGACGCTCATGTTCATCACGCCGACCAGTTCTCCATCCTTATAGACTTCGCCCACCTTTGAGCCGTCCGGCTGGAATATGATGTTCACGGTGTACCCGTTCTCGGCGCCCACGGCCACGACATTGCCGCCGATAGCCCTGCCTTCCTCGTCATACTGGTCCAGCAGGATATCCACGTCGAAAGCCATCTCACCCATATCCGGGTCTTCCCAGATTACCGTGCCGTCGCCCGTCTGGACGCCGAAATCCGGCTCTTCACCGCCGCCGGGGATATTGAAATCACGCTCTTCATGCACCGTACCCCTGACGCTGCCGGTCATCTCCGCCGAAATGTCCATGTGCCCCAGGGCGGTCTCATCCGTGGGCTCCGTGCCGGAATACCACCCGTCTTTATTGGAAGCTTCAAATGCCTGCTTTACCGAGTCCGGAACTCCCATGACATCCAGCTGCTGGCGGTATATGTCGATTATCTGCTCTTCAAGACCTCCCGAGTCATTCCACATCTGGTAGTCCATCAGCGATTCCGCGTTAGTCTGCATATCCCGCAGGGGCTCCCAGAGCAGGTTATTCCAGCCCGCGGCAGTCTGCAGGCTATGGTCTCCCATCGGCACGAGGTCGTTCATTACTTTCGTAAGACTGCCGGGACCGTCCTGCGGCAGCAACAGCATATCCGCCGGTATCGTGGAGATATCCATTTCCGAGATAAGGTCCGGCGTTACCGCCTCGCCCGCTGCGGTTTCAAAGGTTACATCAGGCCTGGCACCGGCGGGGCAGGCGCCCTCTCCCGCCGCCATGGCGCCGCTTGAAGGTATCGGTCCCTGAAATTCGGCGGGGATACTGGGAGCCACGAATCCTCCGTTGGAGTTCGGGAAGGTGTTTTGAAGCGGCTCGAGAATCCAGGCAAGCAAGCCCCCCAGTCCCGTGCTGCGACCCCACGTGGTCATACTGCCGGGGTCTACCTTTATCGTCGCCAGAGCCGTTACGCCGTCTTCGTAATATTTACCGATAGCCTGAATGCTGTAAAAAATATCGGCTACCTGTGCCGCCACCTGAACATCTTTCTGGTTGACCTCTTCAAGAGGCGTTACTTCCCGGTCGGGTCCGCCGGCTTCTTCCGGTTCCGCAACGGGCGGCTCTTCCACATCTTCCTCCTCACCTTCCGTGGTCTTGACATCTCCGCCGGGTTCCTGCGGCGACGGCGCAGGTATGTCCTCCGGCTCCTTGTCCGCCGTACCGCATGCGGTCAGCATGGCTAAAAGGACAACTAACAAAATAACGAGGTTTCTCATCTTTATCCCTCTCCGTGTTTAGTTCGATTACAGGTAATAATTGTCAATGATAATATGGGTTATCCAGGCGTAACTTTTTCTGGATTTCGCTGGTCGGGTGGATAGAGGTCGTCAGCCACGTCGTCCAGACCCAGCTCCAGGAGTCTTTCCAGACCCGGCCTGGTGGTAAACCTGTCCCAGCCGAGGGCGCCCAGGTTCCAGTACGCCTGCGCTTTCATATCCCGCGTAACCCCGGCAAGCGGTCCCTCCGTCTGCGGCGGGATGCCCGGTATCCTGGAATGGACGAAGCGCTTCAGCGGGTTATCGCCCTCGCGGAGGGTAAAAACATGCCTCATGATGGCAATCCTCTCGCCGCTCTCGAGCAGTTCGTCCATGGAACGGTCCCAGCCGGTGACGTACTTCAGGAAACCTTCTGTGTACTTGTCCGGATTGCCTGCCAGACCGCCGTGCATGCAGAGTCCGGCGGCACTGCTGACGTACTGCGGGAACTGACTCGGTCCGAAGCCGGTGGTATGTCGACCTGGAGTAGCATCCATGTGGTACATCGCCATGGTCATTCGTTCCCCGAAGAAGCTCGCCTTGGGGTCGTGCATGCCGAGTTCCTGTCCGCCGATATGCACTGCGTATTGCTCGGCGCCTTTTCCGATTTTCCCGGCGGCTGCTCTGACGCCGTCGGCAAGCACCGCGCCGATACCTTCGCGCTTGACCATCTTCTCGGTCATGGCAACCAGACCGTCGGGATTGCCCCAGGTAAGATCGATGCCGTCCGTATCCTTCTTATTTATAATACCGTGTTCGTATAGTTCCATAGCAAAGGCGATGATGCTGCCGCCGGATATGGTATCGAACCCGTAGGAATTGCAGAGGTGGTTCGCCATGGCAATCGCCTCGGCGTTGGTGCAGCAGCAGTTCGCCCCGAACGCGCCGATGGTCTCGTATTCCAGTCGGTGACTGCCGGCAGGATAAGGATATTTCGTGCCCGCTTTCAGGGTGGCTTTGCATGCCGCGGGACAGTGCCAGCAGCCCTTCCTCTTTTCCAGGTTGGCAATCATGTTATCGCCTTTGAGTCCGGATACGTCCGGCATTTCCACCACTCCCACCCCGCCCCAGTTCTTCACCGGGGTATCGCCGCTGTGGGCGGAGATATCGCCGTGTCCGGCGGTGCCGTAGACGCCGAAATGCTCCAGGAACTCCTTGCCTTGCGCTATTTGCTCTTTACGCAGATTATTGGCGCTTTCACGGTCGAAGACGGGCACTTCCATGTCACCCCTGGCAACGACCGCCTTGAGTCGCTTGGAACCCATCACCGCGCCGATGCCGGAACGACCGGCGGCATCTCCCCTATTGCTCATGATGCAGGCGCAGAGAGACGCTTTCTCACCGGCGGGACCGATACTGATAACCTTTGCGCTGGGACCATACTGCGCTTCCAATGTATCTTCCGTTTCATACGTGCTCCTGCCCCACAGCTCGGAGGCGTCTTTCAGTTCGGCTCTGCCGTTATCCAGCAGCAGATAGACGGGCCTCTCCGAGATGCCGGTAAAGAATACGCCGTCATACCCGGAGATTTTGAGATGGGGACCGAAATGCCCCCCGGAGTTGGCGTCGCCCCAGCCGCCGGTAAGCGGCGACTTAGCCACGACACAGTAACGCGCCCCGAAGGTGGCAGGAGTGCCGGTAAGCGGTCCGGTAAGCACGCCGAAAGTGTTTTCAGGTCCCAGGGGATCTACGCCGCCTTTCTGGCGACTGTAAAGAATCCTGGCACCGATGCCGTATCCGCCGATGAAGTCTTTAGCCATTTTCTCATCCAGCGGCTCTTCCTTTACTTCACCTCTGGAAAGGTCAACGAAGAGTAATCTCCCCATGTATCCTCTGGACATGCTTAGCTCCTTCCCCCGGTACTGCTGTAATTATAACCGTGGCATAAATTCCCGGTCAAATAAGCGTCATTGTATTTGATGATTGACAATAAAAGTATTAATATAGCATGAAATGCATAGAATGGAGGTAAAAAATGACCAGGGAAGAATATCTTGAATATGCCGACCACTTCAATAACAAAAGATATGACAAAGTCACCAGCTACTTTACGCCGGACGTCACCGTGGAATACTTCGACAACGCCTACGGGCCGCAGTTCCCCGCCCGTACCCTGCACGGGCGCGATGAATTCGCCGCCAGCTATAAAGCCCTCCACTCCCATACCCGGGAGGTACTGGAACTCGGCGATTTCATGGCGGTAGGCGACCTGATATTCGTCGAATTATATACCGAGTTCCATACCTTCAAAGATGCGCCGGAGCCGGGACAGGGCTGGAAAAAGGGCGATATCAACATCATGACCAACTGGGTAATCTACAATCTGGATGAAAACGGCAAGATGAAACGCATCCGCATCGCCCATTTCAGGAACCACGACTCCAAGACCGCCAGGTATAAATAACCATTTTTGTAATATCACGCAACGCGCTGGTATAATTTAGACGGTAAACCCCGGGATTCGAACCATATTATAAATTAGAAAAGGACATGATTAATGACTGATAAAAAATGGGAAGATATGACGCCGGAGGAAAAGAGAGCCGACCGCCTGAACCGCTGGCTTAACAACGACAGTAACCTCCCCGATGAAGCGGCGAAGCAAGCCTACCGGACGAGGACACAGAGGCTGATTGACGTGTATAACGTCGAAGAACCGGACAGGGTGCCGGTCAACTTACCAGTCGGCAACCTGCCGCTGAAACTTGCCGGTATCGATACCTACACCGCCATGTACGACATGGAAAAAGCCATGGAAGCCACGGCACAGTTTAACGAAAAATACGCCGAGGAACTGGAATATACCGCCATGCCGATGACCATGATGGCTCCGGGGAGTATACTGGAATTGCTCGACTATAAACTCTACGCCTGGCCCGGGCATGGTACCGCAAAAGACGGGACCAGCTGGCAGTTCATCGAGGGCGAATACATGACGGCGGACGAATATGCCGACCTCATCCGTGACCCTTCCGACTTCTGGATAAGGAAATACATGCCGCGCGCCTTCGGCATCCTCCAGCCCATGACCATGTTCCAGCCGTTTACCAATATCACGGAAAACGTCCATGTACTGCAGTTCATGCCTCTGGCCATGCCGGCGGTGCAGGAAATGCTCCAGAAAATGCTGGATGTGGGTAAAGAATATCAGAAAATAATGCAATTCATGATGCGGGGCAGCGGGATGGGAATATCCGGCGGTGCCATGGGGTTCCTGGGCGGTTTCGCCAAAGCCCCCTTCGATACCATCGGGGATACGCTCCGTGGCACTCGCGGCATTATGCAGGACATGTTCCGCCGTCCCGACGTGCTGCTGGAAGCTCTGGATAAGGTAGCCGACCTGACCATCAGCACCATTTTAAATTCAGCCAACATCGCTAATATGACCTCGGTAATGTACCCCCTCCACAAAGGCGCCGACGGCTGGATGTCCCAGAAGGCGTTCGATACCTTCTACTGGCCGTCGATGAAGAAGGTCATGAACGCCTTTATCGAAGAGGGGCTCATCCAGACCCTCTTCGCCGAGGGCAGCTACAACACCCGCCTGGAGTACGTCAACGAGTTCCCCAAAGGCGCAGTAACCTGGTACTTCGACCGCACGGACATGGTACGCGCCAAGGAGATACTCGGTAAGGACTGCTGCCTCCAGGGCAACGTGCCTTCTTCCATGATTGTCACCGGCACTCCGGAACAGACTAAGGAATACTGCCGCAATCTGATTGAAAAAGTCGGCAAGGGCGGCGGTTTCATACTCTCGGCAGGTACCGTGCCGGACAATCCCAAGCTGGAAAACATCCAGGCGATGATGGCGGCGATACGTGAGTACGGATATTATAAGAAGTAGACTTCAATCGGGCAATAACAGTATAAGGAGTCCGATATGGCATTAGCGAAGGATATTTACCGGGCTTTCGAGGATGTAGTAGGACCGGAATACGTCTCCGACGACCCCGCCGTGCTCGATTCCTACGCATGGCGATCCGGACTGGTCGCCAAGGTCGATAAATTCGTTCCTCGCTTCGAAGCCGTAACCCTCCCCGGGGACACCGCGGAAGTCCAGGCAATCGTCAAGCTCTGCAACAAGTGCGGGCTCCAGTTCAAGGCTTCCAGCACGGGCTGGGGCTGCTACTGCGACCCCGCCGGACCGGGTGTTATCAAGCTGGACCTGCGCAGAATGAACCACATCATAGAAATCAACGAAAAGAACATGTACGCGGTGGTAGAGCCGTACGTAATTTACGCTCAATTGCAGGCGGAACTCATGAAAAGGGGCCTGAATACCAATATCACCGGCGCCGGCAGCAACTGCTCGGCGCTGCCGCTGGCAGCTCATTCCAACCTGGGGCATCTTTCCGTGAGCGGCAGCTACGGCGAGAGGAACCAGCTGGCGCTGGAATGGGTGACGCCGGACGGAGAAATCGTCAGGACGGGCTCGCTCGCCCGACTGGGCGAGTGGTTCTGCGGTGACGGCCCGGGACCTTCCCTGCGCGGGGTTGTCCGGGGCAATACCGTGCCGCTGGGTGGACTCGGCGTTTACACCAAGGCCGCCCAGAAGATATACCACTGGCCCGGACCGCCTACTTTCCCAATCGAAGGCGTATCCCCGCGCTATAAGCCCGCCCACACGCCGTCCAACTTCATGATACGCTATATTTCCTTCCCGTCGCAGGACTTGCTGCGTGATGCGGTCAGAAAAATCGGGGAGGCGGAAATCGCCTTTATCCTGATGGGTTTCAACACCGCCATGATGGCGTCCAACATCGCCACGGACAACGAAGAGGACGCCGCCTACCTGAAAGAGTATAACGACCTCGTGCAGGGACCGGGGTTCATGATTATCATTGCCGGCAACTCTCCCGGCGACTTCGCTTATAAAAAGCAAGCCCTGGAAATGATTACCGAAGAAATGCACGGGGAATCGCTGGCGCCGGTGGAAGACCCGGAAAACGCCGGAGGCTTTATCTGGCGCTTCATCAGGGTAACAGGTTCGATACGCGAGACCTGCCGGGCCACCGGGGTCTTCGGAGGTGAAGTTGGCGGCACCGATGTCTTTAACCTGATGAGCAAGTACATCGAGCAGGGCTCGAGGGTCAAGGAAGGCTTTATCCAGAAGGGGCTGCTCTTCGCCGACGGCACCGACCCCTTCGTCCAGTTGATTGAGCACGGACACTGCGGGCACGGCGAGTTGCTCATCCGCTACGTGCCGAATAATCCCGCCGCGGTAGAGGCAAGCCTGGAGGTATTCATGGCTGCCAACCGTACCGCCGTCGAAGGTCATTACGGCGTGCCCCACCACGTCTGGAGCGACGCCATATGCGATATGTACGGCCCGGATACGTCCAACTATACCAGGTGGTTGAGAAACATCAAAAAGACGTTCGACCCCAAAGCCGCGTCCGAGTCCAGCCACTACGTGTCCGCCGACAAGTAGTCGAGAATCGAGGAACGAATCCCATGGAAGAGTACGGCAATATCAACACGCTTATCGATGTCATGAACGCCAATGGCGTGGAGTATGTCTTCTTCAATCCGGGAATAGACAACGTCCCCGTGCTGGAAACGCTTTCCAAATATAATGCCGAGGGCAAAAAGGCGCCCCGCAGTATCCTCTGCCTGGACGAGTTCGTGGCGATGACCGCCGCCCACGGACATTACATGGCAACCGGCAAGCCTCAGGTAGTCTCGGTGCATTCCGAATTGGGCGTCCTGCAAATCGGGGGCGCTCTGCACAATGCCCAGTGGGGCAAGGTGCCCGTGGTTTTTTTCACGGAAAACCAGGGACCGCCGCAGCGCACCAACTGGCGGGGAGAGGCGTTCGACCAGGGGGCGATGGTACGGAGCTTCGTCAAATGGGACTACGAGTTGAAAGAAAATGACGATATCGTAGATACACTTAACAAAGCCTTCAATATCGCCATGACCGAGCCATGCGGTCCGGTCTATCTTAACCTGCCGCGGGAAGTCTTCTGGGAAAAAGGCGCGAAAGCCAGCCGTTCGAAACCTAAAATCGGCGGAGAAGCCGCGCCGGAAGCCGACGTCAAGGAACTGGAGAAGGCGGCGGAGATACTGAT
>CAZPAS010000003.1:11223-37061 GCA_964584575.1 uncultured Dehalococcoidaceae bacterium
GTGGACACGGCGAAAAAAGGCGTACCGCTGTGGGAGAGAAAACCGGACCTACTCATCAGAGCCGATTCCAGTAAAGCAATACCGGCGCTTACCAATATTATAGATAAGAAACTCACACCTGAAAGACGCCGGCAGTTACGCAAACGGTACGAAAACTACGCAGCGGAACATGAAAAACTCGCCGGCGAATGGCGTGAACTGGCGAAAAGCCACGCCGAAAAGAAACCGATATCCGCCCACTGGCTCAGCTACTGTATTAATGAGGCAATCGACGACGATACGATAATCGTCAACCAGACGATATCACCCTCGGTCATCGTGGCGCACCTGATACAACGCAGTAAGCCAGGCACGCTGCTTTCCTGCGCCGGAGGCTGCATCGGCTGGGCGCCCGGGGCGGCGCTGGGGGTCAAGCTGGCATCGCCGGATAAGACCGTCATCAGCCTGATGGGTGACGGCGCCTTCATCTACGGCTGCCCGGAGGCGTCTTTATGGTCGGCGAGTTTCTACAAAGCCCCCTACCTGGCCATCATCTACGACAACCAGGGCTACGGCGCCATCAAGGGACTGTTCCGCGAGAAGTACGACGTGGCCAACATGGGCGCGGATATCCAGACTCCGCCGGACTACTCCAGGATAGCCCTGGCGAACAACGCCTACGGACACATGGTGGAAGAACCCGCCGATGTTCCCGTGGCGCTGAAAGACTGCCTGGCGATGGTAAGGAGCGGCACCCCCGCCGTTCTGGACGTCAGGTTACAGCCTGTTTAGAGCACGACGTTATAGATATTAGGCATGATATCCCAGGCGCGGCGCTCTTCCTCGTACGGCGCCTCTTCCACATGACAGTCCTTATCCAGTATCATCGTCATGCGGCGGTCGCCGTACGGATTCCATTTCCCGATAGCCTTGCAGGAGGGATCGCCGGTGCGCGCGAAGGCTATCCAGGCTTCCTGAATACACTCCGAGAGCTTATCCGCGTCCGGCCCGCTGCCGCAGAACATGTCGTCGTACCCGCCGAAGACAAACCCGATTTCCAGGGCGTGGCAGGCGCCCATGATGCCGCCCATTACCGGCGATTTCCAGGTAAACAGGTAATTATAGACAGACGTGTTATTGGAGCGCTGCGCCTCGACGAGTTGCAGCGCCGGCATGCGGAACATCAGGTCCGTTTGAATAGCGGACAGGAGGTCGGCGGGAGTAGCGGGGACGCCCCGCTTTTCCCTGGCGCTTCGGTAAATATCCATAAACTCTTTCACGTGTTCAGCCGCGATAAAAATCTTAAGTCTATTGGCTACCTCGGCATCGTCTATTTTGTCGATACCGGGTTGCATCATCGCGAACAGTTTCCATTCTTCAAGGTTGGTGCCGATAAGTAAAGGCACGTCCTTCATGGCGCCATTTTTCACGACCGTTGTAGGTATATCGGGGATGACTTCGCCGTCTATCACGGGCGTTGTCGCCGTTATCTTGGAAGCCTCCCCAGGGCCCGCCACCCCTACCCTGAGTTTCATTTCCACTTCAAGCAACTGCGGAACAGTCAGCGCCCGCAGAGCCTTGACATCGTCGCTTTTAATACCCATGAGTTTCAGGAATTCCTTCGCCGTATCCACCGCCTGGTCCAAGGGCACCGCCGTGCTGCCGACGCCGCTTTCCAGTATAGTCTTGTGGAAATACCCTTTTGCCGCGGGCATCCCCAGGAGACAGCCGATACTCATGCCGCCCGCCGACTCGCCGAAGACGGTGACATTGGCGGGGTCGCCGCCGAAAGCCGCGATATTCTCTTTCACCCATTTCAGGGCGGCTACCTGGTCGAGTAAGCCCTCGTTACCCGTCGCCGGTATTTTACCGCCAGTGGCTTCCTTCAGGTTCAGGAAACCCAGCATGCCGAGTCGGTAATTAATGGTCACCAGGACGATATTTCCTCGTGATGCCAGACTGGGATTGTCGTACATGGGGTCGGACCCGGAGCCGATGGTGAAGGCACCGCCGTGTATCCAGACCATTACCGGTCGTTTCTCATTATCCAGTCCGGGCGTCCATATATTCAAGAACAGGCAATCTTCGTCCTGAGCCTGCTCGACCTGCATTATCGGCCCGCCTATCATGGCATTCTGCGGGGCAATCGGCCCGAATTCCTTCGCCATGCGCACGCCGTCCCATGGTTTTACCGGCTGCGGGGGCATCCATCGCAGGTCGCCCACCGGCGGCGCAGCATAAGGAATTCCCTTGTACACATAGAGATCGTCCTTGAAATATCCTTCCACCTTCCCCGATTTGGTATTCACTATGGTCTGCTTATCACTCATCGTTACCTCCATTTAACTAAAACGGTCTCATTATACCACTCTATGAAATCCTGTCAAAATCGAGCGCAATCTTTGTATCCTAAGTTACATTGTTATTTACGTTATACACATTAATTTGTATCCTAAGTTACTTATTGCATATTTATTGAATATTATTACTACGTTTTCGTCATATTCTATTGACACTATATATGCAATATGATATTCTATATTAGAGGTACAAGATTATGAGATGGGGAATGGTTGTAGATTTAACGAAATGCGTGAGGTGCTACGCCTGTGTAGCCGCCTGCCGCATCGAGCACTTTCTGCCTGTCGGCATGTCCTGGCCGCGACTGGTCGCCATGGAAACGGGCGGCGACAGTCCCACGGTCTCCACTTACTCCGTCCGCTGTAACCAGTGCCAGAACGCGCCTTGCGTCGAGGTGTGCCCTACCGGCGCCACCTATCAGCGCGAGGACGGCATTATCGCCATCGACCAGGACAAGTGCGTTGGTTGTCGTTACTGTATTATCGCCTGCCCCTACCAGAACCGTACCTTCCTTTCCAAAGACAAGAACGGCGGATTCTTTCCCGGCAAGGTAACTACCGACTTCGAAAAAGCGGGCAAGGAACTTTACAAACACCAGATTGGTACTACCGAGAAGTGCAATTTCTGCGCCGAGCGGATTGATGCGGGACTGGCTAAAGGCTTAAAGCCGGGTATCGACCGCGATGCCACGCCCGCCTGTGTGAACACCTGCCCGGCACAGGCACTTACCTTTGGCGACCTCGACGACCCTAACAGTGAGGTTTCAAAGCTCATCAGGGAAAAGGGTGGTTTTCAGCTTCACCCCGAATATGACACCGATCCATCCGTGTACTTCATCGACGGCAAGATAGGTCACGCGGACCAACCGACAGACCAATCAAAGCAGGAACCGGCTTCGGCGGGAGCGGAGAGATAAATTGGAAATACACGAGTGGATGATAAACTACACCCGCCAGACGGAGTGGATAGACCGCCGTGGCATCTTCCTCTGGATAGCCTTCTACGCCGGCGGACTTGGCGGGGGATTATACCTAGTATCGTTGTATTTCAACAGCCTGTGGGGAATGTTCATCAGCTGGCTGATTATTGCCGTAATCAAGGGGGGCGCCCACCTGATATACCTGGGTAAACCGCTGCGTTTCTGGCGCATCGTTTTCCGTCCCAACTCCTCCTGGCTGGCACGCGGCATTATCTTCGTACTGGCCTTTGTTGCCTTCGCGGCAGTACAGCTCGCGCTGACTTTCTGGCTTCCCGGTACCGCAACGGAAATAGTCTTTAAGGTACTGGCGGGTATTTCGGCGCTGGCGGTTACGGTGTATACCGGCTTCGTCCTGAACACGGTAAAGGCGGTACCCTTCTGGAACTCGACGCTGCTGCCCTTGCTGTTCGTACTGTGCGGGATACTGGGAGGATTCGGACTTTCGGTAGTCATCGGGTTAAACGGTGGCGATGTTGACATCACCGCCGCCGAGACAGGCAGCCGCTGGCTGCTCATCATCAACGCCCTGCTGATAATCGTCTATTTATGGGCAGCGGCAAACCGGGAGACCACCGGTAAAAAGTCGGTCATGGAACAGATGCGCGGTAACCTCGCGCCCGTTTTTTGGATAGGCATCGTCGTTCTCGGCATAATAATCCCGCTGGCAATCGCCTTTTCCAGCTACTTCGTCGGCGAGGTATCCTCGGCACTGCTGGTCACCGGCGTCGCCTGCGAGGTCATCGGTGGTCTTGCGTTAAGGTATTGTGTCCTGAAAGCCGGCGCCTATAAACCTCTGGTTGCCATCGCCAGCCAGTAAGGAATTAACTTTAAGACAGGCGACTACTATCGACCCGGGAAGAGATAAACAAATGAGCGAGAAAAAAATTATAAACACCACATGTAAGAGCTGCCACGGCGGTTGCGGCGTTCTGGTAACCGTCGAGGACGGGGCAATCACCCACATCGAGGGTAATCCGGATACGCCGACCTGGGGCACAATGTGCTCCAAGGGGCTGTCCAGCATCCAGCATATCAACCACCCCGACCGCCTGAAATATCCCCTGAAACGCACCGGCGAGAGGGGTGAAGGTAAGTGGAAGAGGATAAGCTGGGACGAAGCCCTTGACGAAATCGAAAGCAAGATGAAGGAATCGATTGAGAAATACGGTCCTTCGTCCATTGCCATATCACAGGGAACGGGGCGGGGCTACAACCGGTACACCCATCGCCTGGCGCGTTCCATCGGCACGGCGAATATCATCACCCCCGGCTATATCTGCCACAGTCCACGACTGGGCATGTACGGCCTGGTCACCGGTTACGGCCGGCTGTACTGCGACTATCACGGTTGGGGCGGCGAGTTCCCCAAGACGCAGATATCCTGGGCTAAGCAGCTGGAGATAAGCAGCGCCGACTCCGAGATGGCGGTTTGGTTTTTAAATTCACTGAAATACGTCAAGAACCTCATCGTCATCGACCCGCGGGAAACGGCGCTATCCTCGCGGGCAACCCTCTGGCTGCAAATCAGGCCGGGCACGGACGCCGCCCTGGCGCTTGGCATGATTAACGTCATTATCAATGAAGGGCTCTGGGACAAGGAGTTCGTCGACAACTGGACGTACGGCTTCAACAGACTCAAGGAAAGGGTACAGGAATACACGCCGGAACGCGTCGCGGAGATAACCTGGCTGAAGAAAGAGGATATTATTAGAGCCGCCCGTCTCTTCGCCGAGGACACGCCCGGCTGCATACAGATAGGCAGCTCGCTGGAACGGCAGGCAAACTGCGGACAGACGGTCAGGTCCATCATCTGCCTGCTGGGAGTCACCGGCAACATCGAGCGACCCGGCAGCATGATGAGCTGGGTCGTGCCGGACACGGGACTGCTGGAGGAATTTTTCCAGGAACTGCCGCTTACCGACGAGATGCGGAAGGGAATCGTTGGCAGCGAAACGTACAAGATGGGCGCGGCGCGGACCGCTCATTCGGACAGCATCATCAAGCAGCTGGTCAACGGTGATTCCGTGGTAAAAGTATGGTTCAGCGTCGGAGGCCAGCAGATACTGCACCTCGCCAATACCAATGAAGTCTTACAGGCGATTAAAAACGTGGAGTTCCTGGTACACGCCGACCAGTTCATGGGACCCATGGCGGAGTACGCCGATATCGTCCTGCCGGCGGCGCACTGGCTGGAAATGGACGATATCTACAACATGCACCCGCGTTTTATGATTGAAGCCATCAACAAGACCGTCGACCCGCCCGGAGAAGCCTGGCCCGATAACAAGATATTCAATGAAGTCGGCAAGAGGATGGCGCCCGACTTATGGTTTGAAAACGTCGAGAAGATGCTCGATTACACGGTTAGAAAGGCGGGCATAACCTGGAAAGATTTCAGTAAAATGGGCGTCATGGCCAAGATGGGCAAAGACCAGATTTATTATAAATACAAGACCGATTACTGGAAGAAAGGCGGCGGCTTTCCCACGCCGACTGGTAAGTTCGAGTTCTTCTCGACGGTTCTTGAGGATTTGGGCTACGACGCGCTTCCCTACTTCCAGGAACCCGGTGAAAGCCCGGTTTCCACCCCCGAACTCGCCAGGGAATACCCGCTGGTGCTTTCCACCGGATACCGCCAGCCCTTCTACTTCCTTTCCCAGTACCGGAACCTCCCCTGGCTGCGGAGCTTCCAGAAAGACCCGGTGGTACAGATACACCCGGATACCGCCAAGAAATATGGCATCGAGGATGGCGACTGGGCATGGATTGAATCGCCGCGGGGCAGGATAAAGCAGAAAGCCCGGCTCTTCCCCGGCATTCATCCCGGGGTTGTCATGGCGACGGCTAACTGTTTCTACCCCGAGGAGCCGGGACCGCTGCACGGTCTACTTACCTCCAACCCTAACGTGCTGACGTCCAACGACCACTGCGACCCCATGTTCGGCTCGCCGGATTTGACGGCGTTGTTATGCAAAGTGTATAAAGTAAAGTAACGACGACGATAAAGGAGCAGAAAAAATGGCTGAATCGGAATATGAAAAATACGCCGTGCGCAAGCCTATCTACGAAGCGGGCCCGGGCTATAAGAACCGGCAGAGTCCCACGATGACCTTCATGAGCAGCAAGCAGGTCCCGGAAGCCAACTACTATATCGAACTCGGCTGGATATACGATATCCCCGAACCCAATCCGCATATCCACGAGCACGTGCATGACTACGACGAGATAGTCCTGCACTGGGGCGGCAATCCGGAAACCCCGCAGGACCTCGGCGGGGAAATCGAGTTTTATATCGGCGGGCAGCCCATCACCTTCAATACCACCACCGGTATTTTCATTCCCAAAGGCACGCCCCACGGGCCGCTGACGTGGAAGAAATTCAAGTTCCCCCACATCGAGATGGCGATGATGCTGGGCACCGGAGACCCCTTCAAGGGATGGGGCGAGAGTGGAATCTCCAAGCCGAAGGAAGGAATTCCGACCAAGAAAGATAAGTTCGACTACGAGCAGTACGTAATCCGCAGTCCGATGCGGGAGGCGGGTGCCAATTTTGAAAGCGGCCGTCAGAGTCCGACGATGACATACATGAGTCGCACCCAGATAAACGTCGCTAATTATTACATAGAATTCGGCTGGATATGGGATATCGTCAAACCCGGCATCCCGGAGATGGCGCACAAGAAGTTCGACGAGATAGTGCTGCACATCGGCGGCGACCCGGATAATCCGGAAGACCTCGGCGGCACGATGGAATTCGGCATGGGCGGCGATACGCTGACGTTCGATACCAGCTACGGTATGTATGTCCCGAGAGGCCTGCGCCACGGTCCGCTCAACTGGCTGGAGGTCAAGAAACCTTTCATCGAGATGGCCATTATGCTTAACTGCGGCACCATGATGGAGGGTTGGGGCGATAGTTTCTTTACGCCCCCGGCGCAGAGCCAGTAAAACAATTCACCTAATCAGGCTATAAGTAAGGGCGGTTCTCTTAAGAACCGCCCTCTTTTTTTAATACTAAATACTAGATAGGACTAATCGAACATGATAACGTGGCGCAATGCCTTGCCCTGCAATACTTCATCTATCGCCTCGTTTATCTGCTCCAGCGGAAAACGTCCCGTGATAAGCTCGTCCAGCTTGAGAATACCCGCCTTGTAAAGCTCGACCATCTTGGGGATATCCGTCTGCAGTTCCGTAGAGCCCATGTAACTGGCGGTAATCGTCTTTTCATCCTTGATGAACATAAGCGGCGGAATGGTTATGGTATCGCTGAATTTGGGCAACCCCACGATGACGGTCGTGCCGCCCGGTCTCAGCATATTGAAGCCCTGCACGATGGCGTCGGCGTTGCCGACCGTTACGAATACATATTCCGCGCCGCCGGTAATTTCTCTCACCCCTTCCACCGGGTCTTTCTTCGCCGCGTTTACCGTATGGCTCGCCCCGAAGGTTTTAGCGGCTTCCAGCTTATTGTCCGCCACGTCCACGGCAACAATGGGATACGCACCGCAGATACGCGCGCCCTGCACGGCGTTGAGTCCGACACCACCGCAGCCGATGATTACACTGTTGCTTGATACCGGCACTTTGGCTCGATGTACCACCGCGCCGAATCCCGTAATCACGCCGCAGGCAAGCAGCGAAGCACTATCCAGCGGCATGTCCTCGGGCAATTTGACCACCTGCGATTCGTGCACGATGGCGTATTCGGCGAAACTCCCCGTCCTTACCATCGCCAGTATGTCCTGCCCTTTCTTGTTATGCACGCGGGCTTCCGTGTCCAGTGGCCATATAGCGCTGCACAGGTGGCTGCGTCCCGTCCGGCAGTAACTGCACTTGCCGCAGGACGCTATCAGCGTAATCAGCACGGTATCGCCGGGTTTTACCGACTTGACATTCTTGCCGACTTCCTCGACGTATCCTGCCGATTCGTGCCCGCCGATGAAGGGTAACGGTCCGCCCAGGTCGCCCATGCAAACATGGATATCACTGTGGCAGATTGCCGTGGCGGATACCTTTACCTTCACCTCGTCGTCCTTCGGCGGGTCGATATCCACGTCTTCTATCACCAGTGGTTTAGCGAATTCATAGCATACTGCAGCTTTCAAGGCATCCTCCTTATATGGTTGTTTTTCCTGATATTTATGCCGTAATCAGTCTATTTCCCCCGCGTGATAAAGTCAAATGATGTTTTTGACAAAAGACATGTCTCAAAATTATGATAGGCTATATCACCCGAAAGGAGAAACTGAAATGGCGAAAGGACTCGTACTGAATATTGTAGCCACCGAGTGTGCTGCCGGTCAGGATGACAGGTTCAATAAATGGTATAACGAAGTGCACATCCCTATGTTATTAAAGTATAAAGGTTTGAAACAGGTGGGTAGATACCGGCTGGCGGATGCAGTCGAGGGGCAAGCGAAGTACCTGGCTGTTTACGGATACGAGACCAAAGAGGCAATGGATGGACTCTCCACGAGTCCGGAATTCGCTGCCGCCATGGAGGAGATGCAGGGCTCCTGGAAGGATGAAGAAGTATCTATCAAGTGGATGGCAGCTTACGAACCGATACAGGTGTGGGAGCAGTAGCAGCGGAAATTTGCCACTGCTAATCTAATTGTTCTACCATAAAAGAGAGACCTTAAAGGCTATTATCGATAATCAAGCAAAGGGCGGATAACCGGTAAATGGAAACCAGCTGGTGGGACTCTTCGGCGACGTTTAAGAAATGTGTGGCGGAAAAAGCTTCCTTTGTACTGCTGTGCGGATTTGACCTTACGCTGACGGTGCTGGCTTTGTACCTGGGGCTGGTGGAGCTTAATCCCTTCGTGAGATACCTCGTTCAAATCCCGGCGCTGCTTCTGACGGTCAAACTGGTAATACCCGTGATTATAGCCTGGTTAATGCCGGGGAGACTGCTCTGGCCTTCGATTGGACTGCTGATACTCGTCGTTGTCTGGAATATCAAGGAACTGGTTGTCTTCCTGGTGTAAAGTCCTCAACGACTTGCGGTGGGCGCGAACGATTCTTCTTTCTGGTACAGGGTACCCATTGTTTCCAGGTACAGCCTTGCGGCGCTGACTCTCAGGTGCTTCGAATTATAGTCGGGGTCTGCCTTGAGCTTGCTGTACATGCTGTTCAGGTGATGCTCGACCGTCTTAATGTCGATGAACAGCGTCTCGGCGATTGCCGAGTTGGTGTAACCCTGTGAGAGAAGACTGAGTATTTCCAGTTCGCGGGTGGTAAGCTGCTTGAGGAAGGGGCACTCCGGCTTGCCGGCGAACATGAAAGTAGCCAGCGGCGGATCGAGAATAACCTGCCCCTGGCTTACGGCCATTATAAACTGGCACAACTGCTCAACTTTATCCAGTGATTGTTTCAGGAAGAGAGCCATGCCGCTTTCGCCGCAGAGTGCCAGCCGCCGCAGCAGTTCAATGTCCTGCGAGCTGTAGAATATTATTAAAATAACTATCCCCATCTTGGGATAGCTATTCCTGATTCGTTCCAGTTCTTCAATAATTTCTATATCGAGCTTCTTAACGCTCAGCAACATGACATCAGGACGAAGTTCCGCTACCGTCCGCTCCATTGTTCCCGCATCGCTGCTTCCCGAGACCTTCAGTATTTCAATATTGGCCCGGCTGGGCAGGATATAGTTGTACATATCCCGGTAGATTTCCTGCTCTTCAACGATGTATAAGCTTACGGTATCCGTCTTTTCCTGCAGCATGTTTTTACCTTTCTCTTTATATCTCGCCTCACCTCTTCAGCTATCAACCATTTATGATTGTAGTCCACATATATAAAGAGATGAATAAAATTTCATAAATATCCTATTAATATTTCATTAAAATTTCATATTTTTTTAGCCAATCGGCGAAAAAATATATATGTACGTTTCTGATTGTGCCATTTCACCCCCTAAAACTCAATGGATGCTAACCCCCAATTCGCCATAGGGAATTCCTTACTTTGCAACTGGATAATGCCCCCAGATGATTATAAAGAAAATGCCATACCAAGATTAGGGATGGTCTAGTGGTCACTGTCTGCTATCAGCGGTAGATTGGAAGTATCCATGCCATCGCAAGGGAGGACATCGTGATGCACAGATTGGCAAACCGGGTTTTCAACAACCAGCGAGGCATCACCGGTATAGAAACAGCCATCATCCTCATCGCTTTCGTTATTGTTGCTTCCGTATTCGCTTACGTAGCGCTTTCCGCAGGGCTGTTCTCAACTCAGAAAGCCAAAGAAGCCATATACTCCGGCCTCGACGAAGCTAAAAGCACGATTGAGGTCAAGGGCAATATTTACGGTAGAATGACCAACAGCGTACTGACGGAAGTCTACTTTACGATTGCCACCACCACCGGGGGCGACATGATAGACTTCACCGATACTACTTCCGCTAACTCCAACCTGGTCGTTATCTCATATACTGACGCCTACCAGCTAATCCCTACCGTGAACTGGACGATGACCAAGCTGAACACGGATACCACCGATAACCTGCTCGACAAGAACGAGCTGTTTTTAATTACCGTCGACCTGAGTCCCGTAAGTGATAATGTCGACGATGCCTGGAAACCCGGCCCTTATCACAAATTCCAGCTTGAAGTTAAGCCGCCGGTCGGCGCTGTCCTGGTACTGGAGCGCACCGTCCCGGCCAGAGTTGACCAGATTGTCAACCTTTATTAGTCAGAGAAATCAAAACCTAACACCGCTAACGCTATAAAAATGATAAACGAAACACGAGGAACAACCGCCAGTCTTATCCAGCGGGGCAAGCCCAACACTGCCCTGCAGCGTACGGCGGTTGCTTTTATTGCAGGTATGTTTTTAACGGCGGTCCTGGCGTATGTCCCGGTTATCGCCGGCGCATTTTCCAGCATTTTCAGCCAGGAGTATGCCGTACCGGCACCATCGTACGCCCCACCCGGGGATAACACTGGTGGCAGCCTCCTGGACCAGCAGAATACACGCGCACCGGTTTACGCCCCTCGGATAGAGGGGACATTTTCCGTATAACGGCGTATGCCGACATGATAAATCCCGTAAACCCGGCGCAAAAGGAGGGTGATGAAATGTGAATATAAGGTGTAACAACTGAATATAAAAGCTATGTAATGGAAGGGGGTGATGTTTTAAAGAGCAGAGGTGTTTAGGACGACCAAGGAACCACAATTTCTTTACCTGAAAAATCCCAATAACTAAGGAGGAAAAATGTTTAGAAAATTCATGAATCATGAGAAAGGTATCACCGGGCTGGAAACAGCCATCATCCTGATTGCCTTCGTCGTGGTGGCCGCGGTTTTCGCCTATACGGCATTATCCGCCGGTCTTTTCTCCACGCAGAAGAGTCAGGAAGCAGTCTATTCCGGACTAAAGGAAGCCCGGAGTACTCTGGAACTCAAGGGCGGCGTTATCGCTACAGCTAACGACACCGGTTCTGGCGGTGATGTTGGTCAGATTAGTTTTATCGTGTCCAACGTACTCGGTGGTGAAGCGATTGACTTTACCGAACCCACCGCCGCAAGCGGTAACACCGGTATTGCCGACACCACGTCCGACACCAACGTCGTGGTCATCAACTACACCGATCAGTACCAGTCGGTAGACAACCTTTACTGGCAGTTCGACCCGCTGGGTAACGACGATGGTGACAACCTGCTGGAGATGAACGAAAGGTTCCAGATAACCATCGGTAACGATACAGCTGGTGCCGACGGCGGCAACCTTGCCGATGCTCTTTCCACCCAGGCCCTGGGCCCGAAGACTACCTTCAACCTGGAGGTACTGACTCCCGTCGGAGCCGTACTGCAGATCGAGCGCACCACGCCACCCTGGATTGACACTATCATGAACCTGCGTTAGTCAGTGGAACCAATCAAGTAAGAAGGAGGAAACATGTTTAGAAAATTCATGAATCGCGAAAAAGGTATCACCGGGCTGGAAACAGCCATCATCCTGATTGCCTTCGTCGTGGTCGCTGCGGTCTTCGCTTATACGGCATTATCCGCTGGACTCTTCTCGACCCAGAAGGGACAGGAGGCCGTCTATGCTGGCCTGCAAGAAGCCCGGAGTACCCTGGAACTCAGGGGCGGTGTTATCGCCACGGCTAACGAGTCCGGCAGCAACGGCAGGGTTGAGTCGATAAGCTTCGTCGTGGCCAACGTGCTCGGCGGTGAAGCGATTGACTTCACCGAGCCGGCCGGCGGTGCACTTGGAATTTGTACCGGCGACGACCACAAAGTAGTAATCAACTACATCGACGAGTACCAGACCAAGAACGACCTCTGGTGGGATGTTACCAAGCTGGGGAACGCTGATGATGACTACCTGCTGGAGAATAACGAAAAGTTCAAGGTTGTCGTTGGTGGCGCTGCAGGAGGCGACCTCATTGACGCACTTACGACTGAACTGAATGCCAATACCAAATTCAGTCTGGTCATTCAGACGCCCGTTGGAGCCGTGCTGGAGATAGAGCGTACCATCCCGGCTTACCTCGACACAATCATGAACCTGCGCTAGTTAGTTAAAGTTTGACACAGGGTGGGGGCCTTTACCGGGCCCCCACCCGAACCGTGTAATCAGTGGGTGCTACCCGCTTTCAGTAGCTGTGGGCAATGTGGATGATTACAGCCGCAAGCATCCGCTCCGAAGGTAAATTGGAGGTCTGTTGTGGACAAAGCCATAACTACAGCTCTACTTATTATAGCGGGGGTTGTATGTATGATATTTGTCTTTAATAGTGTTTATCCGATGGTAAACCGTTCCAGTCAGGCCATGGTAAGCATGGCCGAACAGGTCGATGAACGGATGAAAAGCCGGATAAACATTGTTCATGCGGCAAATACAGAAGACCGCACGTCGGTCTATATATGGGTAAAGAACGTGGGTACTCAACGCATCGTGGAGGTTGAGGAAAGCGACCTTTTTCTGGGTCCTTCTGATAACTTCTCCCGTATCCCCTTCTACACGGATGCCGAGGGTTCCTATCCACAATGGGACTACGACCTCGAGAATGATTCAGAGTGGCAGACCAGTGCCACTCTTAAACTTACTATAACCTATAGCAGCGACCCCGGAGCGGGGACGTACTTTAGCAAGTTTATTATACCTAACGGTATATCGGACGATTTTTACTTTAGCATGTAATGGAGTAAATAGTGGAAACAGCCATAATCTCGATAATATGCATAGCCCTGGTGGTATTCGGCGGGATGACCATGTCCCAGGGATTTATCACGTCGGTGGATGCCGGCGCCACGGGTCTGGAGGAAATCGGACAGAGGGATGAATCGATTATGAGGACGGAACTGACGCCGATAAGTACCAGCCTTTCCTCTCCTTCCGGACCGGACCCCCTGGAAATAACGCTGGAGAACACCGGCCAGACCAAGCTGGCTGATTATGATAAGTGGGACGTCATCGTCCAGTATTACGATTGGGGTGGAGACCTGGTCGTCGAATGGCTCCCTTATACCGAGGGTACCGCGGGAACGTACGAGTGGGAGGTGGTCTGGATACGGCTGGACGGTCAGGCGGAGACATTCGAGCCCGACGTATTGAATCCCGGCGAGCAGATAATGATTAGGACGTGGCTGTACCCGTCGGTGGGTGGCGGCACCACCAACATGGTGACCATCTCCACCCCCAGCGGGGTCACCGCCTCTACCTATTTCTCGCCGTAGCAGTGGCAGGATATCGCATGATACAGAAAGTAAAAATTAATACCAACACCGGAACAAAGGAGTTAATGGTATGGCGACTATCGTCGTCTCAATCATATGTATAGCTATGATAGTTGTCGGAGGTATGACATTGTCCCAGGGCATCCTCACCTCGGCGGATACCGCTGCGCTCAGTTTCGATGACCTGAGCGTCAGGGAAGGCGAGATGATGAGGACGGACCTGACCGGCGTCAGCGCCACTTTGCCCTCCTCCGATACGCTGCAGGCGGAATTCGATAACAGCGGCCAGACCAAGCTGGCTTATTTCGATAAGTGGGACTTCATCGTTAATTACTATGATTCTTCCGATAATTTCAATTCCACATGGCTGCCCTACACCGAGGAGTCGCCGGGTGACAACGAGTGGCAGATAACGGGATTTTACCTGGACGGCGACCCCGAGGCCTTTGAACCGAATATATTAAATCCGGAAGAGGAGTTGGAGCTGGAGGCGATACTGGACCCGGAGGCCGGCTTCCGGGCGATAGATATGACGCTGGTCACACCCAACGGAATCGCCGCGTCTCTGGTGTGCGGCCCCCCTACCCTCACCGCTCATTCCGAGACATGGCTCCTCGACGATTACTATTACACGCTCAAAGGATGGACTGCCGCCGATGGACTGGCGGTTACGGAAACAACCGATACACTTTACCGCTATGACATCGGACGTTTTGAAATACATAACCCGCTGGATGACACCATGCCGGCGCGGCATCTGTTCCCGCTGACACATGTAAACGAAATAGAGGCCGGCACCTGGACATTTTACTACCGAGGTCAGGCGGACGGACGCTGGTGGGGAGGCTACCGGGGAGATGCGAGTATCAACGTTGACATTATTATCAGGCAGGCTGACGGCAACGTCCGTGAAGTTATAGACACAATTGAGGCTAACGCCATTTTATCGAATCATTATAGCTGGGAGACCGTATCGGCAACATATTACTTTCCGGGATATACGGTGGTAGACGATACGGATTACCTGGAAATCGCTTACTACGGGCAGTCGACGGGATGGGGAATTTCAACCCAGAGCGGGGCAATATTGCTCAGGGTGGACGACCCTACTTTGAGTCCAACATACCAGACGAGGATTACGGGATTGAGCTGGTCATAATAAAAAAAAAGGGATTTGCTAAATGCTGGGGAAACTAAAACAACTTATATTTAAAGACAGTGACAGCGGCAGGAGTAAGAATAAGACCAACCGCATGAATAGCTTTGACATGTTCTACCAGCTCTCCTACATGTCCACAATCGCTGCCGCCGGTGTCCCTCGCGACCAGATTTTCGAGCGTTCCGCCGAGTTGCAGTGCACCTCCGCCGAATATTTCAAACGGGTTGAGCTGGCGCGTACACGTCTGAAATACGACTATGCACGCGCCTGCCGTGCCGTCGGCGAGCCGCTCAAGGAAGAGGACGTCAAGGGACTCCTTCTCCGTTTTTCCAGTTCGCTCATTTCCGGCGAACCGGAGGCGGACTTCCTCACCAGAGAAGCCGACGCCCGTGCCGAGGATTATGAAAACGAGTACGGCAGAAACCTGGAAGCTCTGAAGATGTGGACGGATGCCTACGTATCTCTCATCCTTTCCGCGGTACTGGTGATCGTCATCGGGATAGTCTCCACCATGATATGGAAGATCGAAACCATGCTGATTATCGCCATGGCTTTTATATCTATCGCCACCACCGCCATCGGCGTCTGGCTGATATGGCTGGTATCGCCCAAGGAGACAATGGTCCTGCGCTGGGCAGGCTCCAAGGAGCAAAAACTGTTCCGCAAGCTCTTTAAATTCATTATGCCGGTAGCGGTGGTCGTCGGCGCGCTGTTCATGCTGACCGGGCAAAACCTGGGCATAGCTCTCCTTATCATCGCCGCCCTGATATTCCCCATCGGCTTCATAGTCACACATGACGACCATAAGGTATCCAAGAGAGACGACGAAGTAGGCACGTTTTTACGCTCGCTGGGTGGTGTTTGCACCGCCCTGGGGACGACGGTAAACGCGGCACTGGGACGCCTTGACCTCGATTCTATCAACGTACTGAGGGCTTCGGTAAAGAACCTGCATACCAGACTCACCGCCGGTATCAAGACCAGGCTGTCATGGAAGATATTCATCGATGAAACCGGCAGCGAACTGGCCCATCGCAGTATCGGCATGTTCTATGACGCCATCGAGGTAGGCGGCTCGGCGGGTCAGGCAGGTCAACACGCCGCCGCATTCGCCAACCGGGTGTCGCGGCTGCGAGCCAAGCGCCGGACAATAACGGGGCCGTTCCGCTGGCTGTGCATCACGATGCATACCGCCGTGGTCGTTATCCTGGTCTTCATCACAGAGGTTATAGTGGCTTTCGGCAGCATGGTATCGCAGGCCCAGGAAACGATGCCGTCGGTGCCCGGTGCCCCGTCCATGAACACACTCTCCAGCTTCAATCTCTCCGGACTCGAGCTGATGCACCAGCTGGTATTGCCCCTGGTGCTGATATTTACGGTCGCCAACGCCATCGTACCCAGCGTAGCGGACGGGGGCAGCAGATATAAGATTTTAAGCAACCTGGGAATTACAGCGGCTATATCCGGCGTATGCCTTATGGTACTGCCGGCGCTGGCCAGCTCATTATTTACATCCGTTGCTCAAATATAAGGAGGTACCATGGAAACTAAAACGAGTGAAGAGACAGCATCCGGCATAGACCAGGTCGAAGCTGAACTCCAGGAAGTAAGAGATGAATTAAAAGATATACTCTTTGATATTCGCACTTACATCATGGAAGCGCAGACGCCGATTCCCAATGACCTGGATAGAGAAAGACTCCGCGAAGAACTCGACACGGAGAGGGGGTAATAAACCATGGCAGAAGAAAAAAGACTGGAAGCTATTCAAGATGAAATAAGGCTGCTGAAGGGGGAAGTAAAGCAGTCGCTGGCAAGTGTCCGTGATTACCTGTTGAATATGGAACTTCCTTCTTCGGAGTTTTCCACCATTCTGGCGGCTCTGGGCGGTGACGGTAATCAGAAAGTAACCATTGACGGCAGTATCGCCAACGCCCTGGGTAATAAAGCTGCCGAAGCCGTAGCCGGTGGAGACGATATCGAGTCCACCGAGGAAAGCTTCGAGGACGAGCTGGAACAACCCGCCGAAGACGATAACCTGATCGACGTTGAAGAACCAGCCGAAGAGGAAACCGAAACGGTTACAGAAGATGACCAGGACCAAGGGCATGGTGGAAGCCATGGCGATGGTTCGGTAGCCAGCCAGGAAGAAGCGCTCGAAGAAGAAGCTTTCAATGAACCGGATGACCTTGGAGAATTCGAAGGACTGGATGAGTCTGATGATATCGAAGAATCAGAAGGAATAGACGAGCTTGAAGGACTTGATGAACAGGACGTTGAGGACGATGAGGACGTTGAGGACGTTGAGACCGCCGAAGACGATTCGGAAACACCAGAAGAGGAGGAGCAACCCGTGGATTACGAAAGGACAGGCACCGCTACCGTCGAAGAAGAAAAAGACGCCATACCGAAAGTCAACATGCTGGCTAACTTAATAACCTGGATTTCCCGGGCCAAGAAAGAAATCGGTACCGAGCAGCTGCCCGTATTCCTGGAAGTCTACGGCATCAGCGGGCATCTGTCCCCCGAGCTCAAGGAGATTATCCTGCACCTTGCGGAAATATCCGCTGACCGTCCCGACGGTATAAACGCCGCCGAGGTCTGGGGACAGTCAATGTTATCTCTTCACGGCATACTCACGGGCGGCGACGCGCCCCTTCATCCGGTTATTCCGTCCCTGAGCGAAGAAGAACCGCAGGAAGAAGAGGAAATAATAGAAGTCGATAAAGCCAAGGAATCGCCGGTAAAACTTAAGCTGGTATTCCCCAACGGCGACGGCAAGAACAAGGAGTTCTGCATCGACCTTAATCCCGAGGAGGATACTGACGACTCTTCAAACAATAAAAACGGCAATAAAAACAAGAAGAAGAAAAAGAAATAATACCGGCACGAGAGAGGTGATTCATCATGGCGACACAGAAAAAGAAGGAGTTTATCATAACCGGCGTACCGGAAGTGGATGAAAAGCTGGGCGGCGGTATTCCGCTGGGTTCTCTATGCCTTATCGAAGGCCACTCAGATGCCGGGAAAAGCGTATTGTGCCAGCACCTGACCAACGGCACGCTCGTCACCGGCGAAATCTCGGTGGCTTACTATACCACGGAGAATAACGTCAGGAGTCTCATCAGTCAAATGGACTCGCTGGCGATGCAAGTGGAGGACCATTTCCTGGCGGACCACCTGCGTATCTACCCGCTGACCTTCCATAGCGGTATGCAGGGCGGCCAGAAACCTTTCTACGTCCTGACACACCATTTCTCCAACCAGCCGCAGGACTTCAAGCTGATAATAGTCGATTCCATAACGCTGCTGGTGGCGCACAGCAATCCGGTGGCCATCATCGACTTCTTCTCCAGATGCAAAGGTTTATGCGACGAGGGCAAGACGATAATAGTCGTCGCGCACTCATACGCTTTTGAAGAAGATATGCTCGCCCGTACCCGTTCGCTTTGCGACGCGCGCTTCAGGATGCGTCTGGAGCAGGTCGGCGATAGCATGATAAAGCTGATGGAAGTGCTCAAGGTACGCGGCGCCGAACGCCCTACCGGAGACGTGGTGAGTTTCGATATCGAACCCAAGCTTGGCATGCGGATTATCCCGCTCGCCAAAGCCAGAGTATAGGAGATTAAATGCTGCGACTGCCCTTTGAAATAAAAGCTTGTCCCGGGGAATGCGG
The DNA here is from genome assembly GCA_964584575.1 of uncultured Dehalococcoidaceae bacterium. Taxonomy (GTDB): domain Bacteria; phylum Chloroflexota; class Dehalococcoidia; order Dehalococcoidales; family RBG-16-60-22; genus JAFGPF01. Next base: position 30,075 of record CAZPAS010000003.1, read on the forward strand.
AAAGGATTGCGGGGCTGCACTGGATAAGTGCCCGATATTCGCGAAGCTCTCCGAAGAATTCCAGGAGGTATGCAAGGAAAACCCGCATCTCCTCCAGTACCTGCGCATGCTCCCCGAGGATAAGATTGGCATACCGCAGTACTATGAAAAGGTTACACGAGCTCTTAAGGGCACCAAAGACCCTAACCTGATTTATAACGTCGGCGGCGGCGTGTTCGTGCATATCCTTGCCAATATGGAGGATATCAGGGACTACTATGTCGCCGTCGAGCCAAGTCTCATCGACGCCCAGGACAACACCCTTGACGAGATTGAGCTTAAGCTTGCCGACTACGTGAAAGAACTGGAAGGCGTCGCCGATTCTGCGAAGCGTCTCGAAATAATCATGAATATCGTCGACAGGATTGTTCATGTCGACGGTTATAACCCCCAAGTGCAAGCCACACCTGAGAAGAAAGAGGAAGAAAAAGGCGGCAAGAACGACAAAGCCGATAGCAAAGACGCTACTAAGAAAAAAGCCTCACCCCCCAAAGCCAAGGGAGGCTCCAAGGGTAAAATACACGTTACCAAACTCCAGTACAACGGACTCCGCTACCTGCTACGGCGCAAACTGGAAGGTATGGGCGTGCTCGACCCCATGATACTCGATCCTAATATTGAGGATATTTCCTGCTCCGGTCTGGGCAATATCTTCGTGGAACACAAGGTATTCGGAGGTCTCCGCGCCAGCATCGGATTCGAGACCAACGAAACCCTGGATAAATTCGTCATCGAGCTGGCCGAGGGCATTCAGCACCCGGTCACCTTCCGTGAACCGGTCGTCGATGCTACCCTGCCCGACGGCTCCCGTATCAATATCGTCTATGGCACCGACGTTTCCAAGCGGGGCAGCAACTTCACCATCAGAAAATTCAGCGATACACCGCTAAGCATAATTGAGCTTATCCAGTTCGGCGCATTGAGCTACGATATGGCGGCTTACCTCTCCATAATACTCCAGGAAGGCATGAACGTCTGGGTATCCGGGGAAACGGCTTCCGGCAAAACCACCCTGCTGAATGCCCTCACAACTTTTATACCGCCGGAAGCGAAAATCGTCAGCATCGAGGACACGCCGGAAGTCCAGGTGCCGCACCACAACTGGATACGCGGCTGCACGCGCGGCTCGGATAAAGATGGCGACTCTTCCGAGGTATCCATGTTCGACCTTCTCAAGGCTGCCCTGCGACAGAGACCCAATCTGATAATCGTCGGTGAGATTCGTGGTGTCGAAGGCGCTATCGCCTTCCAGGCAATGCAGACCGGCCATGCTTGCATGAGCACCTTCCACGCCGCATCGGTATCCAAGCTCATACAGCGTGTTACCGGTAATCCCATCAACGTGCCCAAGACATACGTGGACAACCTTAACGTGGTCGTTATCTGCCAGCAGGTCCGCCTGCCAAACGGCAGTCTTGCCAGAAAACTTACCAGCGTTAATGAAATCGTCAGCTATGATTCAATTGGCGACTCTTTTTCTTTCATCGAGACTTTCTGCTGGAACCCGCTGGACGATACTTTTCTTTTCCGGGGTTTCCAGAACTCGTATTTACTGGAGAATAAAATCGCCCCCAGGCGCGGTCTGCCGGAAGAAAAAAGACGGCAGATATATAAGTTATTAAAGCAAAGGTCGGACATCCTGAGACGTATGTCCGAGCAGGGAAAAACGAATTTTTACGATGTCTATGCGATATTATCCAAGGCCTATCGCGACGGGCATTTCCGTTAATTATAAAGAATATCCGGCAGGCTTACCTAAGCTTGCCTTAAAGGAGGTCACAAATGAGGATTAAAGGATTTAAGATAGGCAAATCAAAAGATGAGCCGGAAAAGGATACTGCCGTAACGGAAGAAACAACTGCCGAACAAATAGTGGAGATGGAAGATAAGCTTAACGGCAAGACTAAAAACCTGGAAGAAACGGCACAGGAGCTTAAAGAACTCTCCGAAGAGTTGACTGAGGATGAAGAAACGCCGGTCGGACCCCATGGACCACTGGACGAACTGAAGGTAGTACCGGAGGACGAACCGTCCGATGGCGAAGAAATTCTAGCCAAGCCTCACGGGCCCCTGGATGAGTTGTCACCAGTACCTGAAGATAAACTGGCTGAAATCGATGAAGGCGAACCGGATTCCGCCCTTCCCGATGGTGCCGGCGGAATCAAGGTGGTCGAGGTACAAACGGGTACTGAGCCGGGGGCGGAAGGAGAGAGCGAACCGAAGACGGAAGAACTCGGTAACGATTCCATCAACAGCCTCTTCGCTGACGAAGAAGAAGAGGAAAACCCGCTGGCTAACCTCATCAGGGCAATGCCAGATGTCACTGCCAGCGAACTGGTGGACGATCTAGAGGAAATACAGGGGATAATCAAGGAATGGCAGAAAGGCTAATTCATATGTACCGAACCGTGCGGGGATTCCTATTTCAAGGACTTAGGGAATACCCCGATAAAATAGGGGGTTATCATGGTTGCTCCACGTGGCTGCGCAGTAGTAGCCTGAAAATGCAGGGCAAGTGTGTAAAATTGCCCGCGATTACTGCTGTAATCAATCAGGCCATGATGGAAAAAGCGACTGTACCCCATCTCTATCAGGGAGGCCGGAGATGAGCAACAAACGGATTAAGAAAAGCTGGTGGTCGAACAAACACCTGAAATACATCGTTATCATCATGGTGCTTTGTTCCATAATCTATTATCTACCTGTAATCGGGGGACTGTTTGGCTGGACGTCCCTGGAAAATTCACTTACCAGCCTGCACGATTTTTACGGAATCGACTTTCTGGGGCTGGTATTCTTTGCCCCGGTGGTTTACGCCGCTTATGTACTCGGCGTGATTCCGGCCGTGATGTCTGCCCTTGTTGCCATGATAGTCCTGCTTCCGCATGCCATACTGATAGACACCTACCCCAACGCCATGTTCAAACCCACGGCTTTCGTCATTATCCTCAGCGCCGTTGGAGCGGCGGTTGCCCTCCTCCAGAGGAGCGATCAGGAACAACGCCAGCGGATGAAAGAGATGAAATGCCTTTACGACATCGGCAAGGCGACGGATGAAAGCAGCACCGTGGAACAATTCCTGTCGCAGGTCGTGGGGATTATTCCCCAGGCTATGCAGTTCCCGGAAGAAACCAAGGTGAGAATCACCTTCCACGACCAGGTATTCAAGAGCGACAACTTCCAGAAATCATCCAGCAAGATAACCCAGAACCTGGTTGTCGGCGGCGAGACCATGGGACTCGTGGAGATATACTCCAACCGCGACAATCCCTACCTCAAGAAGAGAAACCACCTGACCAAGACGCTGGTTGAAAGAATCGGCGGCGCTATCCGGCAGGTGGAACTGGAGCTGTCTTTACAGGGCTACTACGAACAGCTCGAGGAAGAGGTAGAGAGCCGTACCAAGGACCTGGAGCAGGTACAGGAAAAGCTCATCCGCTCCGAAAGGCTTGCCGCCGTTGGCGAACTGGCATCCGGCGTGGGGCACGAACTGCGCAACCCCCTTAACGTGATAAGAAACTGCGCCTACCTGCTCAACGAAGCCGTTACCGAGAAAGGCGACGAGGAAGCGGCGAACACCCTGAAAGTGCTGGACAAGCAAATAGATATCGCCAATAAAATCGTCACCGACCTGCTGGACTTTACCCGCATCACGCCTCCCTCGCCGGACAGGGTCGACCTCAAGACATTAATCAACGAAAGCCTGTCCTGGCTAACCGTACCGGAGCACGTAAAAATAAACACTAACTTTAACGGTCACGTCATGAACGTGAGAACGGATGCCGAGCAGATAAGCCGTGTTTTCACCAACATCATTACCAATGCCATACAGTCGATGAACGGGAAAGACGGAGAGCTGAACATCGATACCGGGACGGAAGACGAGAACGTCTGGGTTACGTTCCGGGACAACGGATGCGGCATACCGGAAGAAAACCTGAACAAGATATTCGAGCCCCTCTTTACCACCAAACCCAAGGGCATCGGCCTGGGGCTGGCAATCACCAAGAGACTCGTCGAACAAAACGGCGGGAAGATAGAACTCGCCAGCCAGGCGGGTCAGGGCACGACCTTTACCATAAAGCTACCGCTGGAGAAAAGGAGTTAGAACGTAAATGAAAGACGAACCGACAATCCTCGTCGTGGACGACAACGAAGACCTGTTAGAGACATTTGCCATGATTTTAAAGAGGCGGGGGTTCAGCGTGGAAACAGCGGACAACGGGGCAGCCGCCGTGGACAAGTTCAAAGACCAGGAATTCGACGTCACGCTGATGGATATCGTCATGCCGGAGATGAACGGCGTGGAAGCCTTCCGGAAAATAAAGGAGATGCAGCCGGAAGCATCGGTTATTTTAATGACGGCTTATTCAGATGAAGACCTGATTAAAACGGCTAAAGACCAGGGCGTTCGACGTATTATCAACAAGCCGATAAGGATAGACAAGCTGATAGAAATGATTAACGAAGCGGCGGGCAGCCAGCCGATCCTCGTCATCGACGACGATGCCGATATCTGCGATACGCTGACCAGAGTCCTTAAACAGCAGGGACACGAGGTAATGACGGCGGGCAGCGGCGAAGAGGCTGTGGTCATCGCGCAGGATAAGGACTTCCAGATGGCTTTTATAGACGTCAAGCTGCCGAATATAGACGGGCTGGAAACCCTCCTGCGCCTCAAGGAAATCAACCCGGACATCCTCACCATCATGATGACCGGATTCCGCAACGAAGTGAGAGATGCCCTGGATAAGGCACAGGAAGCCTCGGCGATAACCTGCCTTTACAAGCCGTTCGACCCCGCCGAAGCCGCCGATATCGTCAAGCAAATCGCTAAAAGGAAGCACAATTCCGGGAGAGTAGATGAAAGCAAGTGACAGCATACTGGTAGTCGATGATGACCTCGATTTCCTGAAAATCATCAGCAAGATACTGGGAAGCAAGGGCTACGAGGTTGAAACGGCTCCTTCCGCCGGCGAAGCGATGTCCCGGCTGAAAGAGCGTTTCTATAACGCCGCTATCCTGGATATCAGTCTGCCCGATGCCCACGGCACGGAACTGCTCTCCGGAATCATGGAAATCCACCCGGACATCATTGCTATCATGCTGACGGGTCATTCCTCGGTAAAGAACGCCGTGGAATCGCTCAATCGCGGCGCCTTCGCGTATCTGGAAAAGCCGCTGGACCCGGAGAACCTGCTTTCCGTTATCAGCCGCGGACTGGAGAAGCAGCGCCTGGTCATTGAAAATCGCCAGCTGGTGGAAGAACTGGAACGGCACAACCACGTCACCGATACCCTGCTCAACGTGTCCCAGGCGGTATCACAGTCGCTGGACCTGCAGGAGATTATCGACGCGGCGCTGGACAAGGTCACCCAGTCCACCGGACTGGAAGCCAATTTTCTCTATCTCATCGATGATGAATCTCTGAAATTAAAAGGACATCACGGTTTTTCCCGGAGAATCGTCCAGACCATGCCCGTGGAGCTGGGTAAGGACGACGGCGTTATCGGCCGTATCTTTGGGGAAGCCAGGCACGAAGTTGTAGAAGAGCTTAAGGCTTATAGTGAACCAGACCTCGCCTTTCTCAGCAAGGCGGGTTACCATTCGTTCGCCGGCGTCCCGCTGACCATCCTGGGGGAAAGCATCGGCGTGCTGGGCGCGGCTACCAGCTTCGCCCACTATTTCAGCGATAACAACATTGAGCTTCTCACGGGGATAAGCCGCGAGATAGCTATCGCCGTGCGTAATGCCCAGCTTTACGAAGAAGCTTCAAGCGCCCGGGCACTACGGGAACTGGACGCCATGCGCACCGAGTTCCTCGCCAACGTGTCCCACGAACTCCGTACGCCGCTGGCGGTAATCAAGGGCTCCGCCAACAGCCTCCTGCAGCCGGACGTCATCTTCGACGAGCAGACGCGGCGCGACTTCCTGACCTCTATCGACAAGGACGCGGATACGCTGACCCGCCTGGTGGAAGACCTGCTCATGATGTCGCGGCTGGAGGCGGAGGCTCTCGAGGTCAGGAAGAAGCCCCACAAACTGACCGAGTTAATCGATTCGGTGAAGGACAGGCTGGATAAACTGACCGCCAGGCACCGTTTACATATTGAAATACCTGATACGGCACCGCCGGTAGCCATCGACGAAGGACGTATCGGCGAGGTGCTGACCAATCTGGTGGAGAACGCGGTGAAGTTCTCGGAAGAAAACACGATTATCAGCATCGAGGCGCAGTCCAACGGCAAGGAAGTGGTTTTAAGCGTCGCCGACGAGGGCTGCGGCATTCCTGCGGAGCTTCACCATAAGATATTTGAAAGATTTTTCCAGGGAGACGGTCATAAGACCGGCAAGAGAAAGGGAACCGGACTGGGACTTGCCATCTGCCGCGGCATCGTCGAGGCACATGGTGGCAGAATCTGGGTGGAAAGCGAACCGTCCAAATGGACCAGGTTCAGCTTCAGCCTGCCGGTGGATTAAGGGGGAACAACTTATGGACAAGAAACATATACTCATCGTGGACGACGACCCGGCAATCCTGAGGTTGCTCAGCACGAATCTCAAGGCACGCGGCTACGAGGTGATTACCGCCACCGATGGTGAGGAATCACTGGAAGCGGTGCAGAGAGATTTCGTCGACCTCATAATACTGGACCTCATGATGCCCAAGGTAGACGGCGTGGAAGTGGTGCGGCGTATCCGGGAGTGGTCTGATGTGCCTATCATCATTCTCAGCGCCCGTGGCGACGAGAACGACAAGGTGAAATGCCTGGAACTGGGTGCCGACGATTATCTCACCAAGCCGTTCGGCATCGCCGAGCTGATGGCGAGAATCAAGACGGCATTTCGGCACCGCGGCGATCCCACCGTGTCACCGGCGCAATCGAACTTCGTCTGCGACGGCATGGAAATCAACTTCGCCAAGCGGCGTGTCACCGTCGACGGCAA
>CAZPAS010000003.1:37161-45232 GCA_964584575.1 uncultured Dehalococcoidaceae bacterium
TATTCCGCATGTTTGGGAGTAAAATCAGGTAAATATTTTTCATTGTGTCAGAAGGAGTGATTTATGAACGCAGAAGAAATGTCAGCCAGGCTGGAGGCGCTGGAAAAGAAGGTTGGTATCCTGGACGACATCAACGAAGTAAAGCGACTGCAAAGGGTCTACAGCTACTACGTTCAGCACATGATGCGCGACGAGATTTACGACTGCTTCGCCGACCACCCGGATGTCGCCCTGTACTGGCTGGAAGGCACCTGGCTCGGCAAGGAAGGCGTCAAAACCTATTTCGGGGTCGGCACGGACCGTCCGGAACCGGCGCCCGGCTTCATTCATCAGGTCATGCCCATCGCCGGCGTCGTTGACGTGGATGATGAAGGCATGAGAGCCAAGGGACGCTGGTACGCCTTCGGCGGCGTCTGCGTACCCGATAAAGACGGCAAGCTGCGCGGCTCGATGGTCGGCGGCATCTATGAAATCGAGTACATTAAAGAGAACGGCGTCTGGAAATTCCTCACCATAAAGTGGATTATCCCGTATACCGTCAGGGTCCCGGAAGACGCGTGGGGAACGGCGGAAATGATAGGTAAATCGGTACTGGAATTTGAGATGTCCGTGCCCGATATCAAGCCCACGCCGGACGACCCGCGTTTCGTATCCGGCTATATTTTCCCCTTCCACTACAACCACCCGGTCACCGGCAAACCCACCTCTGAAAACTATAAAAATGCGCGTCTTTTAGAAAATAAGAAATAACAGGGAGTTGAAAATGGCAAAATCCAAATACGGCGATTGTATCAAAACCGGGCTTATCATTGACATTGAACACTACACCGGAAAATCGGTGCTGGCGCACAACGGCGAGCTGGACGCGGACTGCAGCATCGGCTACCACTGCATCTCCAAGCCCATGTCCTTCGACCATCCCCACTCGCACGACTTCCCGGAGATGCTCTGTTTCATCGGCGGCAACCCGGAGGATGTCTCCGACCTCGGCGCGGAGATAGACTTCACCATCGGCGGTGAAACGCATACCATAAATCAAACCGCTGTCGTTTCTATCCCCTCCAACGTGGAACACTGCCCCATCGCCATTAAGAAAGTGACCAAGCCGATGATTTTCCTGGAAATATCCCTGACGCGTATCTGGAAACCGGTCGAACCCCCGCCGGAGAAAAAGTAATCAACCCGTAAATTACTGACAAGGAGGATTTATATGGCGGAAACTAAATACGGTAAATACATAATAAGTACGGTAAAGCCGCTCAAAACACCTCCTCCCCCGCCCCCTGATGGAGAACGCACTGGAGAAATGGTTGTCCTGATAGATGATGAGGTCATCGAGGGGGCTTTTTACCTCAACTGCGCCCTGATATGGAAAGCCTCCGGCAGGGGGACTCCGGACGGGAGCCATTCTCACGACTGGCCCGAGTATATCGGGTTCTTCGGCAGCAACCCGGAAGACCCCCACGACCTTTGCGGCGAGGTGGAATTTCACCTGGGCGACGAGAAACATATCATCACTAAAAGCAGCGCCGTCTTCATACCCAGCGGCCTCATGCACTGTCCTGTCATCTTCCATCGTGTGGACAGACCGATATTTTACTTCAGCACCGGACCCAAGAGCGTTTACGATAAAACGGATTGATATATAGCCCACTATAACCACTTTATGTCAAGCGTGTTTACGTTTGATACTGTTGTATCTTTTGTCTACTACACCCTACCCAATCATTAATGGGATATTTATCTTATTCCCATAGCCGTTTATGCTATGTTTATTGTCCCGATGTTAGTCTTATACAAGAAGATAAAACAATAGCTCCAAGGAGGCTAACATGCTCGCAAAAACTAAAATTCTGACCATCAGCACTGACCCGGTACTGGTCACTTTCCTGCAGCAGGGACTGAATAACGGCGAGTACGAGGTAATCAGCACCCGCCATACCGGGATCCGTCTCAAAGACGTCATCGATGATGAAGACCCGGAGTTCATCGTCCTCGATATCATGATGCCCACGCTGGACGGAATCGGTACCTGCCTGCAGCTACGCCAGTGGACCCATCTGCCCATTATGATGCTCAGCACCTGGGGCACCGGCGATAATACCGTGAGGGGACTGAACCTCGGCTCCGACAGCTACCTGACCGAGCCTTTTGGAGTTGATGTATTAAAAGCACGGATTGAAGAGACCCTGAAACGCAACGCCGCCATGGTCGATCCGCTGGCGAATATCAATACCGGTAAAAACTGATTTACAGCAAGTCGTTCCCCGGCTTGGTAACGTCCCAAAAAGACCGCAGGGCCTGGCAAAAACGCCGGGCCCTCTCTGTTTTTTTTAACCTTCACCGTATCTCCAAACGTTTATGCATTGTTTATAGCCCCGCCCCCCCTATTTATGATTTATTTCCCGTTTCAACGATAAGCTGAGACTGTGAGACAAAATCCGCTGATGCGGAAGGCACGATGAAATGAAAAGGAAGATAATATTCGCCTTTGTTGTGGCTCTGCTGCTTGCACCCTGGCCGGTAGCGTACGCTCATGACGACGCCCTGGCAATGAACTCACCGGCAAACATAGAGCCTGCCGAAGAAGCCGCCGCGCCGAAGATGAACGTGTTCGGGCACGCCATCGGCGGGATTACTGCGGGCGACCTTTTCTATATCGATTCGGATAATATGACCGCCGATACGCATTACACGCTGTATATCACCAACACTGACGAACTCGTCAACCAGTACCGCTACATGAACCTGAAAATCGGCATCTACAGGCAGACGGATGCCGACCGGTGGGAGGAAGTAACCTGGGGCGCTGAGGAAGAAATCCATGAGGTTTTTATAACGATGCAGAGCGGTATAACGGAGTTCATTCTGCCGGGATACAACAGCTACAAAATTACAATCGATAGCGGCTGTTTTTACTGCTATGGAGTCGATGAGAGCGGAATCGCTGCCATCCCCAAGTTTTATCTGACATCGACGTGATAGAAGAAAGAGCAGCAACTAATATTTACACCAATTAACCGACGCAGGAGGTAAGAACATGATAATACTCTGGATACGGAAGAAAAAGAACCAGGAGCCGGACGACCCGGTAAAAGATAATAAGGAATCCTTCCAGAAACACGACGAGGTTATGAAGCAGTTCCGCCTGGAACATCCGGACACCAGCCTTATCAATGCCAAAGACATCGTGACGGCGGACGGTAACCTGCTGGCGCCGGTAGACAAGGTAAAACTTGCCGAGCATATACAGAACTAAAACTCGTACTTTACTCCGCCGATAAGTAATTACACAGGATATGATGAAAGCTCTCCCATCCTCCTTGCGTGGGAGAGCTTCATATTGTTCCTTCTCCCCCTGCCCGTCAGCCTCGACCTGCTTGCCACGATGCACCTCATGATGATAAAATATTGAACGGTATCACCACGTGGGCCGCTAGCTCAATTGGTAGAGCAGATGACTCTTAATCATCCGGTTGGAGGTTCGAGTCCTCCGCGGCTCACCAGAAATCCCCCGCAACCCCCTTACCCGCAAGTCTCACGCTACACTCTCATCTCTTTACCTAAGTACCAGTATAAATGTTACTAAAGAGGGATTCCCTTTTATGGATATATAGCTTAACCTATAATTATGTAAACTGTTTATTCGCTTGGGCAAGAGTAATGATGTGAGGATATTAAGAAAAATACAGGAACCTTTCACAGGTAATGAAAAGGGATTCACTCTAATTGAGCTTCTCGTAGTCGTCGCTATTCTGGGAGTTCTAGCAGCGGTAGCCGTCCCCAACATCGGTAAATTCATAGACAAGGGACAGGAAGAAGCATACGCCACCGAGTTATACAATATCCGGGTTGCTACGCTTGCCTTGCTGGCTGACAGTGATAGTAAATTGCTGGACGATGACTATGACACACCCACCAACGATATGACCACCGTTACCGCCGACAGCGGTGTGCTGAGCCTGGATTTGTATATTAACGGACTCGTCGACGGCAAGGTGGCGTCCGACTGCCAGTATACTTTCACGCAGGACGGCGAGGTGGTTACCCAGATAACACCCTAGTCGTCGCGCGGAGTTAAGGGCAGTCCCCCGCCGGCGTTGATAGCCTCGCCGGTAACGTAGGAAGAAAGGTCGGAAGCCAGAAACAGCGCCACTCCCGCGATTTCCTCCGGCATGCCCATCCGCAGCATCGGCACGCGGTTGTCCAGCATCTTGAAAAAGGCTTTACCGTCTTCTTCCGACATGCTGTCCAGCATATTGTTGAAGAACTCCGAGCGTATCGGACCCGGCAGAATAGCATTGACGGTGATGTTCTCACGCGCCAGCTCAAAAGCCAGGTTGCTGGTCAGTGAGATAACGCCCCCCTTGGCCGCGTGGTAATGAACGATGGGCGCGGGCGGATGGATGGCGCCCATGGACGATATGTTAATTATCTTGCCGTACTTATTCTTCCTCATGTGCGGCACCACCGCCCGGCAGGTGTAAAACTGCCCCTTCAGGTTGATGCCGACAATCCTATCCCAGTCCGTGTCGGTAGTATTTTCTATCGGTCCGCCTTTCCCCTCGGAAATCCCGCCCGCACTATTGACCAGGATATCTATCTTGCCGAACTTCTTTACGGTCTGCTCCACCATGTCGTTTACCTGGGCGCTATCGGCAACATCGGCGGCTATCGCCAGAGACTCGCGTCCCAGGGCTTTGACTTCATCCGCGACCTTTACGCAACCCTCCAGGTGCATGGCGTTGACGACTACGTTGCAACCCTCCTCGGCGAACTTGAGGCAAATAGCCCTCCCTATTCCTTTAGCACCCCCGGTAACAAGGGCGACCCTGTTTTCAAGTAACACTTTCTGCCTCCTTGACATTCATGTACTTTAAAAAATATCCAGTTCTCAATATAACTGATTTTCCCACCCGTTGACAATTAAAGTTGCATCAACCATCTAAAATACGGCAATATTATATAAGCAATACTGCCGAAATATGAGGAGGCAACCATGACCGGCGGCTACATGGGTAAAATTCTCAGGGTCAATTTGTCAAAAAGGGAACTTAGCGAGGAGTCGCTGGATGAAGAAGTACTCCGCCAATATGTCGGAGGGACCGGACTGGGAGTAAAATACCTCTACGAAGAAGTTCCCCCCGGCGTTGACTGCTTCGATGCCGAGAACCGAATCATGTTCTTCGCCGGTCCCATAAGCGGGACAACAATCGGCGGTACCGGCATCTTCTCGATAGTCAGCAAGGGCCCCATGACCGGCCTGGCGGGTACCACCCAGGCTAACGGGTATTTTGCCGCTTTCCTGAAGTTCTCCGGGTATGACGGCATCGTTGTCCAGGGGAAGGCGGACGGCTGGGTCTACCTGTACGTCCACGACGGCACCGCCGAACTCCGCGACGCCGAACACCTGCGTGGTAAGGACACCTGGGAAACGGAAGACACCATTAAAAAAGAGATAGCCGGACAGAGTAGTGTCTACGCTATCGGTCCCGGTGGGGAAAATCTGGTTCGCTTCGCCTCAATCGTCGGCGACCACGGTCACGTGGCAGCGCATAACGGGCTGGGGGCGGTTATGGGGTCGAAAAAGCTCAAGGCGATAGTCGCCGCACGCGGGCGCAGCAAGGTAGCCGTCGCCCGCCCTGAAGAAATGAAAGGACTTGCCGATGCCCTGTTCGAAAGCGCCAAGCAAGCCATGCCCACGCTGTCCTCTTTGGGCACGGCCGGAGCCTTGCCCATGCTGCACAAGATAGGCCAGCTGCCGGTGAGGAATTACACCACCAGCATCTTCCCGGAGTTCGAAAGGTTCAGCGGCGAATCCCTCCGCACTACCTTCAACGTAACCCCCACCACCTGCTGGGCGTGCCGCATCAGCCACTGCCGCACCACTGAGGTCACCCAGGGACCATACACAGGCTTCGTCGGGGAGGAACCCGAATATGAGGGCGTCGCCGCTATGAGCTCCGTCATCGGGCAGACCGACCCCGGCGCCATGGTAATGCTGGGCAATCAGATAGACCGACTCGGCATCGATATTAACGAAAGCGGCTGGCTCATCGGCTGGCTCATGGAGTGTTACAGCAAGGGACTCCTGAAAAAGGACGACCTCGACGGTATAGATATAACCTGGGGCAACGCCGAAGCCACTCTGGCGGTGCTTAAGAAGATTGCCTACCGCGAGGGCAACGGCAATCTCTGGGCGGAGGGAGTGAAAAGAACCGCCGAAAAATACGGCGGAGAAGCACAGGACTGCGCCGTGTATACACTTAAGGGCGCCTCACCCCGCGGTCACGACCACCGGGCGCGCTGGTCGGAGATGATTGATACCTGCCTTTCCAATACCGGTACCATCGAAGTGGGTCCCGGCATGCCCGCCGTCAAGGAACTGGGAATGTCCCCTCCGAAAGACCCATTCGATGCCATAGAAATGTCGTCCTTCAACGCCATGGTATGTGGACGGCGCCTGTTCGAGGACTCCCTGGTTATCTGCTTCTTCTGCGGGCAGGACCTGCAGCAGTTGACGGATACCCTGAGCGCGGTTACCGGCTGGGAATTTGATGTCAGTAAGGCGATGGACGTCGGCAAGCGTATCGTGAATCAGCTGCGTGTCTTCAACGTCCGGCACGGCTTAACGAAAGAGATAGAAGCCCCGTCAGTACGCTACGGCTCCACGCCCGTCGACGGTCCCGCACAGGGCAAGGCTATCATGCCGCACTGGGACGCCCTGCGCCGTAATTATTACGAGAAAATGGGCTGGGACCCGGAAACCGGCATACCCCTGCCGGATACCCTGAAACAAGCAGGACTTGCCCATCTCATACCGGACCTGGATAGAGTATAATCGAGGTTAAAGAAGATGAATTTCAGACCCAAACCCAATCGCGTCCTGGAAGCCTTGAAAAAGGGCGAGGTCCCGCTGGGCATGGAAATCAACACGGGTAATCCCAGCATTATCGAGATTCTCGCTTATACCGGGTTCGATTTTTACATGCTGGACATGGAGCATACGCGATTGAACCGCGAAACAATGGAGCACTGCGTTCGCGCCGCCGACGCCGCCGGAATCACCACGCTGGTCAGGGTAACCCAGAACGACCCCGGTCTTATCCGCCACACCCAAGAAGCCGGTGCCCAAGGCGTGGTGGTTCCCCATGTGGAAACGCCGCAGGACCTCCAGAAGATAATCGACGCGTACCGCTATCCCCCCGAGGGTAAATGCGGGGTCTGCCCACTGGTACGCGCCGCCAACTACTCGGACGCCGGCTACCAGGACTACATGGAGTACTCCAACCGGAACAACATGATTGTCCCCCTGCTAGAAGACAGGAACGGATTCGACAACGCGGAGGAGATATTCGCCCTGCTGAACCCGGAAACGGACGCCATCGGTACGGGCATGGGCGACCTGGCGTTCTCACTGGTAAAACCGGGGCAGAAAGTGGACCGACAGCACCCGTATGTCAAGGAAGCCGCTGAAAAAGTAGCAGCGCTCTCCAGGAAGACCGGCGTGCCGATAATGGACATGGCTTTTTCGCCCGAGGGCGCCAGGGAGACCATAACCAGGGGCACCAAAATACTTTTATACTCTTTAGACCAGATGCTTTTCTATAACCTCTGCCGGGACATCGTTAAAGCGGTTAAGAGATAAGAACACTAGTTTTTACAGGTGAAAAAACATCGTAAGGAGATAATACACACCATGAGCAGTCTCAAAGGAAAAGTTGCCTTAGTTACCGGAGCCGCCAGCAAGAGGGGCATGGGACATGCCATTGCCGTGCGCCTCGCCAATGAAGGAGCCGACGTAATAGTCATCGATAAGATAGTCGCGCCGAAAAGCCTTTTCCCGGGTGACGAGGGATGGGGAGGGCTGGATTCTATCGTCAAGGAAATCGAAGCGCTGGACAGGCAAGCCCTGGCAGCGACGGTCGATATCAACGTCAGTAAAGAAATCGATGCTGTCATGGATAAAATCCTGAAGAAATTCGGCAAGCTGGATATGCTGGTGCATGCCGCCGCCATCCGCGGTCCCGTGGGCGTGCCGGTCGTCGACCTCTCGGAGAAGGATATCCGG
>CAZPAS010000004.1:0-8028 GCA_964584575.1 uncultured Dehalococcoidaceae bacterium
TCCGCCCCCAGCAAACGGACAGCACGTACCGTCTTTTTCAGTTGTTCGGCGACCTTTTCTTCGTCCATAACAGATGCTGACAGGTCAATGAGGACAACGCGGGTCTTGATACCCACGATATGGTCGAGCAGGTTGGTGGTAATGTCCTCAAATCGGTCGACATCCAGGTGTCCCACGATTTCCATGACGGAAAGCCCCGGGTAAAGCTCGAAAACCGGCGCCGCCAGCGCCTTCCATTTATCCAGCATGGATTCCAGTTCATCGACGCGAGCCTTGACCTGAGCCTCGGCGCCGCTCCAGGGACGGTACTTGGCGAAGTAGCCTACCCCGCCGATGTACTTGCCGTTGCTGTCGTAGAGATGGGACGCGGAAACACGCACCGGGATAAGCTTGCCGCTTTTGGTCCGGGTGGTCGTTTCCATGTCGTGAATCGTCCCGCCGGCTTCGTATATCTTGCGGTTGGCTTCCCGGGCGGCTTCGATACTCTCGTAGACTTCAACAATACTCTCGCCGATAAGCTCGTTCATATTGCGCTCGGTGAGCTTGCAGGCTTCGTTGTTGGCGAACTTGATTACTCCTTCGGCGTTGATGGCCAGAATGGCATCCGGGCAGCTGTTAAGTAAAGCCTCCAGATTGCCGCGGGGCGTTGTTGTCTGTTTCTCCATTGTTCTCTACCTCCTGTTTGCCAGAATGGAATCCCGGATATGCACCAGAGAAAGAAGGTCTACATTTAAGTATATATACGAAAATCAGAAATTGTCAAAGGGGGTACGCCTCCACAGGTACGATTGTAAAAAGATACACTATCTTTTATTATAGAAACGGTTCTACCGGATATGAAAGATCTCAACAACTCTACCGATACGATTACCTTTCTCGGGACGGCCGGCGCCCGGTTCATGGTCAGCCGCCAGCTGGCAGCGTCGGGCGGCATCTGGCTGAACATCAAAGACACGCAAATACTCCTCGACCCCGGGCCCGGCAGTATCGTCCAGTCCACCAAAAGAAAATTGAACGCGGAGAAACTGAGCGCCATCATCCTTTCCCACCGCCATCTGGACCACGCGGCGGATACCAATGTGATGATTGAAGCCATGACCAACGGCGGCTTCAATCGGCGCGGTTGCCTGTTCGCCCCCGCAGACGCCCTGGAAAACGAACCTGTTATCTTCCCGTATCTTAAGAATTACCTCGCGGAAATCCGGGTGCTGGAACCGGAAAAATCGTACACCACCGGCAACGTCACCTTCACCACGTCGGTCAGGCACGTACACCCGGCGGAGACCTACGGCATGGTCTTCCATGGCTCCAGGCACACCTTCGCCTATATTGCCGATACGGAGTACTTCGACGGTCTGTGCCGCAGCTATAACAGCGAGCTGCTGATTATCAACATGGTACTGACGGAACCCAGACCGCCCATCCAGCACCTTTCCATACCGGACGCCGAACGTATTATCAGGGAAATCAAGCCCAAGACAGCCATATTGAGCCACTTCGGGCTGCACGTCTGGCAGGCAAAGCCATGGAAGATAGCCGAAGAACTGTCCGGGAAGACCGGCGTCAGGGTCATTGCGGCACGGGACGGCATGAAGTTCGACCTGGCGGAACTGGACGGGGTGTAAAAAGATAACTATCTACCGGAGGAATTGAATAAGATGAGTAAATCGCGATTTAAGGCATGGTGCATCATTACCTTCACGATGGCGGTTATAGCCATCGTCATCCGGGCAATCTGGCAGATAGTAGTCATACCCACGCCCAAGACCATGCTTATCTTCGTGCCGCTCATCGTGGCGCTCATCGGCGCCGACGCCCTGGCCGCCTACCTCGTGGTCAAGCCGGAAAAAATCAAAAACCTGCCGTTTTCTATTGGGCTGACGGTGGCGTTGAGCGCGGGACTCCTGGCGGGGGTTACCCACTTTTACCGCTTCATCGTCTCAACGCAGGCAGACCCCTTATTCAGCAAGGTCATCGGCTGGCTGGTGGTTACCTCCAGCGTCAGTGCCTATTTTATATTAGTCTACCTGATATGGTCGCAGAGAAAAGCCGTGAGAGATGGACAGCAGAAAGTTTGAATGGCTCGTAGCCCGGGCAATGGAAGACCTGCCGGAAGAGTTCCAGGAAAGGCTGGAAAACATCGACGTGGTGGTTGCCGATTTGCCGACGCGCGAGCAGCTGCGGGCGCTTGGGGGCAGGCGGGGTACAACTCTGCTGGGACTTTACGAAGGCGTCCCCCTGACCCGGCGCACTCACGGCTACGGCTTCGTCATACCGGACAAGGTGACCATATTCCAGAGGCCGATTGAGTCTATCTGCAAGAACGATGCCGAGATTATCGCCGAGGTGCAGCGGGTCGTCCAACATGAAATCGCCCACCACTTCGGCATCAGCGACGACAGATTAGAGGAACTGGGCAGGGGCTAATACCGGTACGATTAACCCTGAGGTCTCAGGGTCTTTACTATGTAGTCGCCCTCGGAACGGTAGCCGAACTCGGTGCGGTAATACTCCTTGGCCCCCGTGCCGCTTAAGACCGCCATCTGCCCCGCCTGAAACTCTTCGAGGGCAATCCGCTCCGCTTCCCGGAACAATGCCTTGCCCAGTCCCTTGTGCTGGGCGGCATCGCTAATCTGCTCGCTCAGGGGCACCTCGGGACCGAAGATATGCAGTTCCCTGACAACGGCAATATTACCGTTGACATCCTTCGCCAGCGCTGGAACGGGCTGCGACTGTACCCGGAGTCGCAGCAGCCCGAAGAGCGTTTCATTCTCATCCTCGAAGGACAGGAATACCTCTTTGCCGCCGGCGGCATCGTAGTCCATCCTTACCAGGCGGGGCTCGCCGATTTCCCGGCCTGCCCGCGCCCGGTGTCCGTACTCGCGGCACCTGATGCAGCGGCACTCGATGTTATCCCGTTTCATCTTCTCCCTGACGATATCCCGCAGGGAGTCCTTGAGTCCCGCGACGATGTACTTCGACGGTATATCCCGTAACACGCGTGAAATCCTAACATACTTCGGGACTATCCTCTTGATGTCTATTATCAGGTTGACCATCGTCTCGTCGTCATAGGGCACGTAGCGCCCCTCACGCCACCATTTCTCCAGTTCGGTGCCTTCCACTACCATGGTGGGATACAGCTTCAACCCATCCGGCTTGAAACGTTCGTCGGTAAAAAGTGTTCGTGACATTTCCAGGTCTTTTTCCGGGGTAGAACCGGGCAGTCCCGGCATCCAGTGATAGTAGACCTTGAACCCATACGTGCGGAGCAGCGCCGTAGCCTCAACTACCTCCTCCACGCCGTGCCCCCTCCTCACCAGCCGGTATACATCATCGTCGAGGGTCTGCACGCCGAGTTCCACCCGCGTGGCGCCGAACTCCAGCATCCGCTCTATCTCCGCCTGCCCGCACCAGTCGGGACGAGTCTCGATGCACAGTCCCGTGCAGCGGTGCGCGGCGGTCTCGTTGATTTTTTTCGCTTCCGGCAGCGTCGCTGAACCCACCCCGTTGAGTCCGTCGTAGCACTCCTTGATAAACGCGTACTGATAATCAATGGGATGCGCCAGGAACGTGCCGCCCATGATGATAAGCTCTATTTTATCGGTGGGATGCCCCATCTCGGTGAATATCCGCAGGCGCATCTCCACCTGACGCCGGGCTTCATAGTCGCACTTCACGGCGCGCAGCACCGCCGGCGACTCCGGTGTATAGCTCTGGGGAGAACCGGCAAAGGTGGGGCAGTACAGGCACTCGCCGGGACAGCTCATGGGCTTGGTCATCACCGCCAGCGGCGTCACGCCGGATATAGTTCTTGCAAATTTCCTCATCTTGCGCTTACTATTAGAATAGTGGGGTAATATATATAGTTTAACAGATATCAGCTTATGTCAACAACGCAGGGTGTATTCAACCAGATAGCGGCGAGTTGGTATAACTTCCGGCACCGCTCCATCTTCCGCAACGAGCTCGAGGCGCTGGCGAAACGCTGGCAGCAGGGTCGTCTGCTCAACGTCGGCTGCGGACACGGTCCGGACTTTATTCCCTTCAAAAACGGGTTCGAACTGTACGGCATCGATTTCTCCGACCGCATGCTGCAAAACGCCCGTAAATACGCCATCAAGTACCGGTTCGTTGTGCAGCTGGTGAACGGCGACGCCCGGCTCCTCCCCTATGCCGACGACTCTTTCGACTACGCGGTTGCCGTGGCTACCTATCACCATATCGAAGCCGAGGACGAACGACTGAACGCGTTAACGGAGCTTTACCGGGTACTCAAGCCCGGCGGCGAGGCGTTCATCACCGTGTGGAACAAGTGGCAGCCCAAGTTCTGGCTGAAGACGAAAGACGTGCTGGTGCCCTGGCGCAGCAAGGACAAGACCCTTTACCGGTATTATTACCTGTTCTCCTACCGCGAAATCGAGGAACTAACGCGCAAGGCGGGCTTCGAGGTGGTGGAATCTTCGCCGGAAAGCAAGTACAACTTCCCTGTCAAGACCTTCTCCAGGAACATCTGCATCCTGGTGCGGAAGTCCCCTTAACCCCCTACCCCAGCATGTACTCCATGAGCATATTGTGCGCCGCGTGGGCTTTCTCTCCACCCCGGAACTCGAACGTCTTGGGCTCCTGCCCCACAGGGCTTATGGTCAGGACATCGCTGACAAAGAAGCCTTTCTTGACAAACAGCCCGGAGTTGTCCTCGCTGGCGATTGAGGCAATCTGGTAATGAGGGATGCTGACAATCGCCTTTTTATTCTTCATGAACTCTTTATCGAAGTAGATAATGCGCTTGTCCGTGATACCCAGAAAACCGGTGCCGCGACCTTTTAAATCGAATACCGCCCGGATGGTCTCGTTCGGCAGGCATATCCCCTCGACCTTTTCCAGCTGGTCTTTCTTATCCACCATCATATCTTCGGCGTATCTAACCATCATGCAACCTCCCTGGAACAATACCGTCATTATACCAGATATACTATGGTCAGTCCCCCACCCACAGCCTCTCCCCGTCCGTGAAGAAGTCCACCGTGCCGTGTATATCGGTGCGGTAGATATACCCGGAATCGATTTCTCCCTCCAGTCTGCTTAAAACAACGGCGTCCGGGTGACCGAAACGGTTGTCCGCCCCGCAGCAGATAACCGCCGCCTGCGGACTCACCGCCGCCAGAAACCCCGGCGTCGTGGAGGTATCCGAGCCGTGATGAGCGACTTTCAGCACCATGGCGGCAAGCCCGGCACGCTCACGGACAAGCTCCCGCTCCGCCTCCTCCATGATATCCCCGGTCAGTAGAAAGCTTACGTCCCCGGCGCTGAGTCGCAGCACCACGCTGTTGTTGTCCACGTCCGATTCGCTGCCCGTGAAGGGTTCCGGCAGAGGACTCAATACGCTGATAACCACGCCGTCACCGAGGTCTATCACCTGTCCGGAGCGGGCTACTATACCCTCAATTGCTTTTTCCTCGATAAGTCTCTGCCATTCGTCGTACAAGGGCGATTGGGAATCGAGGTCGGGATAAAGCACGTGCTCCACCCGATAGCGCCGCAGCACTTCCACCAATCCGGCGAGGTGGTCCTGGTGGGGATGGGTCATTACCACGAGGTCGATTGTCCTGTCCCAGAAAGGCATCCGGCTGCCGAGTCCCAGGGTAATCTCCCGCGGACTGGGCCCCCCGTCGACGAGCACCTGCCGGCTGCCCTTCTGAATTAATATCGCGTCCCCTTCTCCAACGTCGAGAAAGCTGACCCGCAGGTCATCGTCGGGCAGGGTAGCTGCTGTGAAGACAACCAGCACCGCCGCCACCAGCAGGGGCAGGATAAGCCATTTTCCTATTCCGGAAAGCCCGAAGGACAGGTTAAGTCCCGCCCTCATGCGACCCGCCGTACCCGCCAGCACGCCGCGTAGTCGCTTGCGGTAGCCGTACCACCAGATTGCCGCCGCCAGCACCAGGTAATAGCACCAGACGATAGCCGGGTGAATTGATTCCACGCCGACGGATGACAGCGGCGACGAACCTATGCCGCCGACCACCACTATCATGTAGGAGAGGAAAAGCCACGCCAGCCAGCCGATTACCCCGGCTGCCGCTGGCGATGCCAGCCCCACCAGAGCCGCCAGTCCCCCGAAGATAATAATGCACGGCAGGGCGGGTAGAGCCAGGAAGGTCGCCAGGGGACCCGCCAGCGAGATAATGCCGAAGTAGTAAGCCACCACGGGCCAGATGGCGATGACCGCCCCCAGGGTGGCGCTCCAGGTATCCACGACGACGTTAGCCGCCGCAACAAGGACGCCCTCCTCCCCCAGCCAGCGCGAAACCAGACCCCTGCCCCACTCGCGGATGACCGGGAAGATAAAGACCAGCCCCGCCATTGCCAGGAAGCTCAACTGGAACGAGGCGTCGCCCAGGATATAGGGGTGCACGCCCACCATGACCGCCGCGGCGACGGTCAGCGCCACCATGGCGCTGCGCTGGCGTCCCAGCGCCTCGGCCACTAGGAACAGGCTTGCCATGATGGCGCCGCGCACCACCGGCGGGTTCATGCCCGTGATTATCGTATATAACCAGACGGCGACCAGCGCCAGCCAGACATAGAGGTAATACCGCCGCCCGAAAAGCCAGATACCGATGCCAAGCATGATACCCGCCATGATACCGAGATGGAGTCCCGATATAGCCAGCAGGTGGGCGGTGCCGCTGCGTGAGAAGTCGTCCCTCAAGTCCTGCGGTATATTGCCGCGCATTCCCAGCACCACGCCCTGCGCCAGCGATGCCTGCGGCTCCGGCAGCGCCTGCGCCAGGCTTGCCGCCAGTTTTCCCCTCAATGAATATATCCACCCCAGCGGCGCGAAGCCCTGCCCCGTGTCCAGCACCTCGATTTTCGGGTAGAACATGGTGGCGTGGATGCCCTGGTGCGCCAGGTAGTTCTGATAATCGAAATCGTCCAGCTGCGGCGGCGTCGCCAGTTCACCCCTTACTTTCAGAACGTTGCCGTACTCATAGGCGGGATAACGGGGTACGAAGACCAGCACCGTTCCCTCAATTTCATGCCAGCCCGATTCCAGCCTGATGGCACTCGCCGAGAGGTGAAGTCGGGTATTGCTGTCCCTGATATCCGGGTCGCCCGACACCGTGCCCTTTATCTCGACCGTGCCGAGGTCGTTATAAAAATGGACTTTACCTTCGTCTATTGAGTAGAGGCTGGAATAAGAGTACGCCGCTGCCGTTACGAAGATGATTATACCGAGGCAGGTCAGGACAACCGGCTTGAGATAACGGCGGGTAAAAACGAGCAGCAGCAGCGGGGCGAGTCCGGCGAGGCAGAGCAGCGGGGGTACGTTTAGCTTGTAGCCGAGGAAGATTCCGGCTACCCAGGCACAGCTAAGACAAATTAATACCACTATTTACTATCCCTGAAATCAGTCGGCGACGGTGATAAATTGTTCAATACGCTCGAAGGTAACGTCTCCCAGTCCCTCTACCTTCTTCAGCTCGTAAATATCACGGAACGATCCGTTCAGCGTACGGTAGTCGACAATTGCCTGCGCCCTGACCTCCCCTATGCCCGGCAGCGCCCCCAGGAGCCATGCCTCCGCCGTATTGATATTGATTTTCTGCAGAGAATCGGTATATTCCGGTAAGGAAACAATGAGTTCAATATCAGTCAGGTCGGCGCCATGGTTAACACCACCCGCAGCCTGCAGGATATCCTCGACGGTGTCCCCGTCTTTCAGGGGATAATAGCCCGGGTTATGCACTTCCCCGCCGATATAGATACTGCCTATAAACTCGCTTTCCGGTTCGAGGGAAATCTCCAGCGGCTGGTTATTTCCGGCCTTCGACCATATGACTATCCCCCCGACGATGATTATCACCGCCAGAACTGCCGCCGTCACGGTCCAGCCGTTGATAAACCTCCCCGCTTTCACGTATAGCCTCTCCACGTACGCTGGTGAGAGTTAATGAAAAGTTCGCCATTTGACAAACTCGCCCTGACGATATAACAAACGGCGGACATACGTCAAATAAAGAA
>CAZPAS010000004.1:8128-28053 GCA_964584575.1 uncultured Dehalococcoidaceae bacterium
CCCCTCAGGGCAGCCTGCAAGTCTTCCTTGGTCTCCGGTGTAGTCACGGCGATTATCTGGTCGCCCGCCTGGAGGACGGTATTGGAAGCGGGGGCATGCGCGCTCCCTTCGTTGGGGATAATAAGCGCCAGCTTACTTTCCTTGGGCAGGGATAACTCCTTGACCGTCTTGCCAACGGTCGTGGACTCCGGGGCAATTTTAACGTCGACGATTATCAGTCCTTTTTCATCGATGGACAATAGTTCGGTCGCCGGATGTGTCGGAACTTCCCGCTCGATCGCTTCCAATATTAAATCGGTAGTACTGATGGTGACATCCACCCCCAGTTTCTTGAAAAGAGCGGCGTTCTGCGGATTACGCAGACGGGCAATGGTGCGGGGTACGTTATGCTTGTGTTTGGCTACCTGACAGGCAACCAGGTTATCCTCGTCGTCACCGGTTACCGCCACGAGCATGTCCGCCCGGCCGGTGCCGACCTCGGCAAGCGTAGCCGCCTCGCAGCCGTCGCCGCGGAAGCAGACGCTGCCCAGTTCGTCGGTAATGGTCTTACAGATGCGTGCGTCCTTTTCCAGTACCAGCACCTCGTGACCCTCATTAAGCAACGCCTTGAGCAGGTAATAACCCAGGCGACCTCCGCCGATGACTATAATATACATGCTTTCACCTCAAGATTCCGCCTTCTCTTCTCCCGCTTCTATCTTTTCTTTCAGTAGCTGGGCAAATACCTTGGTAGGACTGATGGTTTCCAGTCCCAGGGCGCTGTACATCTCTTCACGCAGGGGGTCATATATGCGGCACATGACCCGGGGCACGTTGAAAACGTGCTTGGCAATCTGGCACGACATGACGTTACGGTTATCTCCCTGTGTCAGGGCAACGAACATATCCGCTTCTTCGATTCCGGCCCTTTTCTGCGCCTCTTCATCGATGCCGTTGCCGAAGAGCGCCGTGCCGCCGAAAGATGGCGGCAATCTGCGGAAACTGTAAGTATCGTTGTCCAGAACGGTGACCTCGTGACCCTCTTCATCCATTAACGAAGCAAGCCTGGCACCAACCCGCCCGCAACCCATAATCACTATCTTCATATGAAAATCAGACTCCGCGTAAATATTAGTTTACTGCTGGTAGAGTATAACCGGACAGGGGGAATTTTTCAACACGTACGGTACGACATTCCCCAGGCTGAACTGCCCGAAACGCCTCTTGTAAGTAATGCCCATCAGGATAAGGTCGACGCCCCTCTCGACGGCTTCATCGACTATCGCCGGGCCGACTTCACGCGCCTGGAGCACATCGGACTCGACTTCCAGGTCTTCTTCTTCGGCGACGCTCTCGACGCCATCGAGCACATTCTCGGCTTTATGAATCTCAGAATCAATTTCCGCATCGAGCGGCAGGGCGCGCTTGATAGCCACCACGGAGACCGCCCAGACCTTACCTTTATCTTTTTTAGCCAGCCGGCAGGCAAGTTTCATAGCCTCTTCATCAGCGTCGCTGCCGACAACAGGTACCAATACCTTCTTAAATTCCATACAGTCTTTTATCCGTTTTTAGTCGATAGTGGCTATTATAATCCTATTAGGAAAATTCTACAATACCTTTTTAGATGTTTTTTCCACTTCTCCCGCTTTTATTTTCCATTCATCCGATGGTTTTCGGCGTCTCCTCTGCAGGAAAATATAGATAATAATCCCGAGGAACATCCAGCCCAGCCCCACCCAGCGACTGTACGGCTGGGTTATGAGGATGATAATCCATATGGTGGAGGTGGATAGCAGGCCTATTATGGAGCTTATCGGAATCTCACGTCCTTTGATTCTTATATTCCAGCCGACCTTGAAGGGACGTTCCATTTCCGGCTTCCTGATGCGTAGTCCTATGATGGAAGCATGAGCGAACATGAAAGCCAGCAGCGAGCCCACGGCGTACAGGGCACCCATGTTGGCGAAGACATCCGTGGCAAAGAACCCCGGCAGCAGTATGACGATAGCTATCAAGCAAAACACAATGATGGAAATATACGGAGTCTTGAACTTACTGTGTACCCGGCTGAGCGCCGGTGGCACCAGCCCGTGACTCCCCTGCGAGAAAGCCAGACGGGAGATGCCGATAATCCCCGCGTTGGTGGCTATCAGCAATATCGTGCCCGCCAGGACGGCGATAAGGGGTTTCAGGATGGTACGGATTATTTCCATGGGCAGATAAAAGGCGATTCCCGCGACCGGGTCCCTTGCCCACTCCGAAGCAAGCTCCTCGACGGGCATGGCGGACAGGGATACCAGTGAGATACCGGCGAAGATTACCAGCACGGCGACAATCATCATCACCAGGGCACGGGGCACGCTCTTCTCCGGTTTCTTCGTCTCCTCAGCCATCTGGGACATCGTTTCGATGCCGGTATAGGCAATCGTCGCCAAGGCAATGCCGAGCACCAGGTTACTGGTCGAAGGCCAGTTGTCGACGATTCTGCTGATTAATACGGTGGGATTGAACAGCAGTACAAAACCGATAACCACCAGCGAGATTTGGGTCAGGATATCAATAAGCGTGGCGCCGATATTGATGAACGAGGTCTCCCGGATTCCGACGACGTTGACACACATGAGAAAGAAAACGATGCCTACGGACGCGAAGGTGCCGATTATCGGTGAGGTCTTGAAAGGTTCCCAGAAAAAGCCGAGATAAGGCGGTATGGTGAAAGCGGAGATAGAGATGGTAACGATATAACTCAACATGAGCGCCCAGCCGGCGATAAACCCGGCCGTATTGCCGAAGGCATGCCGGGCAAAGCTCGCCGAGCCGCCGGCTTCCGGTAGGGCTGCCGTTCCCTCGGCGTAAGTTAGCGCGGTAAAAATAAAGAGTATGCCGGCGATTCCCAGCGCTACCGGCGTGGCCCCCATTGCTACCAAGGCAACGATGCCCAGGGCATAGTAGATGGAGGAACCGACGTTGCCATAGCCGGCGCTGAATACAGCGGGAATCCCCAGTACTCTTCTCAGGCGAAATCGCTTGATTCTCCGGGGGCGGAAAATCCTATCACCAAGTTTGGGTCGCCAACTCTCAGGCATAGCTCTTCACTAGACTAATCATACATTGTATCACAAATAGCAATAGTTATTACATAGACAATCCTGTCATTTTATGCATTAACCACTTTCCTGTCAAATAATGATTTTTTTAGATTGAGATACTTGACAATAGGATTTAAATATACTATAATAGTGCCAATTGGCAATTTTAGGCACGGAGACGAATGGCATATGATAATCAAGACCAGAGTCTTTGAAATGGCAAACGGAAGATACCAGAACCTGTCCGACCTTGCCAGGGCAATGGGGTTATCAGTTAGCCAGGTCTACCGCGTACGCGAAGGAAAACGCGGTATCAACGAGAAATTCATCATCGGTGCCAAGAAAGCTTTCCCGGAATGCAGACTGGACGAGCTCTTTTACTTCAACGCCGGACAGTCATCGGGAGAACTGGCCGAGGCATCCGCCATCAGCCGCTACAACCATATCGTGCAGCGCTTCACCGCCCTTAAATTCTAAGCGCCGACTAGCCCTCTTTTTCCGTATCCTCGGGCTCTATTTTGCGCAGCATGTCCGTGCCGTCCATGTGGTCGATATACATCTTGCCGTCCAGATGGTCGGTCTCATGTTCCAGCGCCTGGGCCAGCAGTCCGTCCGCCTTTATCCGCACTTCCTTGCCGTTCAGGTCGAGTCCTTTAGCGGTAACCGTCTCCGAACGGTATAGTTCGCCGAAATAACCGGGAATGCTGAGACAGCCCTCGGTCACGCGGCGCTGGCCCTTACGGCGGATTATCTCCGGGTTTATCAGTATGATGTCTTCTTCATCGGGCAGGCCGATAACCGTCACGCGCAGTGAGACCCCCACCTGGTTCGCGGACAGCCCTACCCTGCCGGGGTCGGCATGCAGCGTCTCCCGCATATCGGCGACCAGCTTCCTGATGGAACCGTCTATCTTGCCGACCTTCTTCGTTTTCTTTCTCAGGACGGGATCGGGCATCGTCCTGATGGTGAGAATAGCCATAACGTCTCCTTCAATGAAAGCTCATAGAAAACAGCCGTGTTTAGTTTACTGGACAAGCGCCATCGGGTCAATATCCACCGTCCAGCCACGGGGGAAATCTACCGGCGAGAGAAAGGCGGACAGCCCGGAGCCGCGGAGTATAAGCTGCCAGCGGTACCTTCCGCGCAGACGGTGGATATACGCCGGGGCGGGGCCGATGATATCAATGCCGGCAATGCCCCTCGTCCGGCTTTCCTCGATGAGCACCTTTTTCATTTTCTCCGCCTCGCGCTGGCAGACGGCGTCGTTGGTATGCAGGTACATGAGCCGCGCCAATCGGGTAAAGGGCGGATTATGGAATTCCTTGCGATAAGCAATCTCCTGCTCGTAAAAAGACGCGTAGTCGTAGTGCGCCGCCGCCTTTACGGCGTAATTGTCCGGGGAGAAGGTCTGGATAATAACCCTGCCCCCCGATGGACCGCGTCCCGCCCGGCCGGCTACCTGGCTTATTAGCTGAAACGTCCTCTCGCCGGCACGGAAATCGGGCAGGTTCAGAGAGGTATCGGCGCTGACCACGCCCACCAGCGTCACGGACGGTATATCATGCCCCTTGGCGACCATCTGCGTGCCGATGAGGATTTCCGCCTCTTTGTTCCGGAATTTTCGTAAAATAGTCTCGTGAGACGCCTTGCCGGTAGTTGCATCGCTGTCCCAGCGCATCTGCCGGGCGCGAGGAAAGGTATAACGGGCTTCCTGCTCCAGTTTCTGCGTGCCGATTCCCAGGAATTTCAGCTGCTTGCTGTTGCAGTTGGGGCAGACCTGCGGCACCCCGGTCTTGTAGCCGCACTGGTGACAGGTCAGCGCGTCTTCGGCGATATGGTGGGCGAGCGGCGCCTCGCAGCGGCGGCAGCGCAGGACGAAACCGCACCGACGGCACTGGATAAAGGTGGCGCCGCCGCGTCGATTGAGAAACAGAATCACCTGCTCCCGGGCGGCGACGGCTTCGTTAATCGCGTCGGAGAGTGACCGACTGAACACGCTGCGGTTGCCCGCCTTCAATTCCTCCCTCATGTCCACCACCTCCACCTGCGGCATCGCCGCCCCGGCACTGGGGACCACCCGCTGCGGCAGTTCGAGCAGCTTATACTCCCCGTTCTGCGCCTTATAATATGACTCTACATCCGGCGTGGCGCTGCCGAGGACTACCGTCGCTCCGGTCGATTCCGCCAGTTTCAGGGCGACGGCGCGGGCGTGGTAGTGCGGCGAGTTGTCCTGCTTGTATGTCCACTCGTGCTCTTCATCGATGATTATCAAGCCCAAATCGGGCTGGGGAACGAAAATGGCGCTGCGGGAGCCGATAACCACATCGAACTCGCCTTTGCGTATACGGTGCCACTCGTCGTACTGCTCACCGAGGGAGAGTCGACTGTGCAATACCGCCACCCGGTGGGGAAAACGGGCGGCAAAGCGCTCGATGGTCTGGGGAGTCAGGGCGATTTCCGGCACCAGCGCGATTCCCTTTTTCCCCCGCCTGACCGCCTCCGCCAGTGCCTGCAGGTATATCTCCGTCTTGCCGCTGCCGGTGACGCCGTGCAGCAGGAACACGTCCGGCTTGCCAAGGCTGGACTTAATCGATTCGTAAGCCGCCTGCTGGTCGGCGGTCAATTTTAGAGGTTCGGACTGTATAATATTATCGTAGGAAATCGGTTCCCGCCGGACTTCTACCTCTTCGAACGCCACCAGACCCTTGTTTACCAGAGCATTGGCAATAGACCTGGTGCATCCCGTTTGCTGCCTGGCTTCCGCCCATGACACCGGCTCGGCGTGCCCTTTCAGGAACTCCATAAGTGCCGACTGCTTTTGCGAAAGCCTGGTATTATCTATGGTATTTGGTATTTGTTTTATGTAAAGTTCTATCCTGGGTTTGACGCGGACGGGACCCAGCTCATAGCTCCTGACGATGAGTCCCTGCTTTACCAGTTGCGAGACAACAGCCGACGACTTTTTCTTGCCGAGGGCTTTCTCCAGCTTCCCGACCTCCACCCTGCCCTCCCCCGGTACGAGGTCTATGGCCCTGCGCTGGTCGTCGTTAAGAGTTGAAACATCGATATCGTCACGCGCCCGACTGATGAAGGTAATCGCTTTCCGCTCGAAGCCCGGCGGCAGCATCAGGGCCACGGCATCGAAAATCGGCGAGAGATAGTAATCGTTTATCCAGCGCGCCAGGGAAATCTGTACGGGGGTAAGGACCGGTTCGGGGTCAATGATATCCAGAATTTCGCGGGTGTCTTCCACGGCGGGGACAGAAGTTAATTCAAGGACGACTCCCTGTAAAATCCTCTCGCCGAAAGGCACCAGGACCGCCTGCCCCTCGCGGACGTCAAGACCTTCGGGAATAGAATAGCTGAAAGTCCGGCGCTGGGCTGCCGGCGAATTTACACTAACCTCGGCGTATCTCATTCCGGACTCCAGAAATGGTCTATGATTATGCCCGGCACCGTTCTATTTGTCTGCCGGGGTCAGGAAGTCTCTTTCTCGTTTTCCTCGGGCGATTCGGCGGCGGCTTCCGCGGGCTCTTCTTTCTCTGCCACCGGTTCTTCCGCCGGCGTTTCCTCAGGAGCCGCTTTTTCTTCCTCGGCTGTCGGCGCTTCCTCTACGGCTGCTTCGGGCGCCTTTTCCTCCGCAGGAGTCTCCTCCGGGGCTGCCGCTTCCGGTTTTTCCTCTACCACGGCTTCGGGTTCGGGAGCCTCTGTAGAAGCTTCTTCTGTCACCGCCGCTTCGGGCTTTTCCTCGACCTCTCCTTCAGCCTTTTCTTCAACTACCGCTTCCGCCTCTTCCGCCACGGCGACCGCCTCCTCGTCCATTAATACGTCTTCCGGCTCGAGTTCTTCTTCCGGTTCGACTTCTATCAACTCCTCGCCGACCTGCCGCGCCTTACGCTCCACGCGCTTTATCTTACGGCGTGCTTCCTTACCGCTGAGACTCCGCAGGTAATACAACCGGGACCGGCGTACTTTACCCTGCCGCACTATCTCCACTTTCTCCACCAGGGGCGAATTGAACGGGAAGGTGCGTTCCACGCCGATGCCGAAGGCGACGTGCCTTACCGTAAAGCTGGCACCGGTGCCGCCCCGCTTTAACTTGAGGACCACGCCTTGAAACACCTGAATGCGTTCCTTGCCGGCTTCCACAATCCTGGCACTGACTTTTACCGTATCACCGGGGGCGATGTCAGGGATTTTCTTGTTCTTCTTGATATCAATCAGTGATGCAACGTCCATGTTATGACTCCCTATCCTTATTAACCTGCGACCCCGATTTCTTACGGGTTGTCAGGCGCTCTACCGTTTGTTTATCTTCACTGCCGAGGTTCGCTTTATCCAGAAGCTCCGGGCGGCGTTCCTGCGTCCGCCGGATAATCTGCTCGCGGCGCCACTTGGCAATCATGCCGTGATTGCCGGAAAGCAGCACCTCCGGCACCTTCCACCCCCGGTATTCCTCCGGGCGGGTGTACTGGGGATATTCCAGCAGCCCGCTGGCATGCGATTCCTCCAGCAGCGAGTCTTCCGAGCCGAGTACCCCCGGCACCAGCCGCAGAACGGCATCGATAACCACCAGGGCGGGGACTTCGCCGCCGGTCAGCACGTAATCGCCGATGCTTATCTCATCCGTGACCAGGTGCTCCCGCACCCGTTCGTCGATTCCCTCGTAGTGACCACATATAAAGACCAGGCGGCGTTCCTGCGACAGCTCGCGGGCTACTTCCTGCGAGAACAGCCGTCCCTGGGGCGTAAGCAGGATGACCGGCGGTTCCGGTTCATCCTTAACATCAGCTTTAACAGCCTCGACCGCCTCGAAAATCGGTTCCGGCTTCATGACCATCCCCGCGCCGCCCCCGTAAGGGTAATCGTCCGCGGTATGGTGTTTATCATGGGCATAGTCCCGTATGTTGTGCAGGTGGAGACTCACCAGCCCGTTATCGATAGCCCGCTTGAATATACCGAAGTCGAACGGAGCTTCGAATATCTGCGGGAACAGTGTCAGAATATCAATGCGCATCGCCCTAACCTACCCCGACGTATCGATGGTATGCTCCGTCACCTCTCCCTTGATGATTTCCACGGCATGAGGAATGGCCGGGAGTATTACTTCCAGACATTCTTTGACCGCCTTGGGACTGCCCGGCAGGTTGATGATCAGGCAGTCCTTCCTTACCCCGGATACGGCCCGACTCAACATCGCCATCGGCGTTTTTTCCATCGACTTCGCCCGCATCACCTCGACGATACCGGGCACTTCTCGGTCGATGACCGCCAGCGTTGCTTCCGGCGTCATGTCCCTTTTTGCCAGTCCGGTGCCGCCGGTGGTAAATATCACGTCAACCCCGCCCGGATCCGCCCAGTCAAGAAGCGTGCCGGCGATGTCCTCCGGGTCGTCGGGTACTATCTCATATTTAACAATGGTGCTCTCTATCTGCGAAACGACTTCCCGGACGACTGGACCGCTGACGTCCTCCCGCTTTCCCTGCGAGCCTTTATCACTGATAGTAAGTATGCCGATATTCAACATAACATCTCTCACAAAACAAGATATATTGTACCACACTTGAGGCTTACGAGGGAAGTATCCGTACCTGAGATACTCCCCCACCCTTCCCCACCGGCTGTTAACAGCCTTTTTCAGCGTATTTCCTAGCTAAAACAGCCAAACATGTCACGAATTTATCACATTTTATCAAAATAACGGTAAAAAGACTTGACAAATATGGGTTATTGTGTTATAAAATGGTGAAATATGGGTAGCAGTGGTGAAAAGTGGTAAATATTTGAGGCTATGTTTTACGGAGAGTTTGATTACAAGATAGACGAAAAAGGCAGGGTTCCCCTCCCGCCTAAGTTCCGCAATTATCTTAAGGACGGGGTGGTACTGACACCCGGCGCCGAAAAATGCATCACCGTATATACCGTTCCCGAATGGAGAAAACTCTCCGCCAGTCTCACCAACAGCCCGTTATCAAGGAGCAAGATGAGGAAGCTGAGCCGAGCGTTATTCTCCACGGCATTCAGCACCCGTATAGATAATCAGGGGCGTATTGCCCTGCCGGCACCGCTGCGCGAGCACGCCGAGATAGTCGATGAAGTAGTCGTCGCCGGTTCCAATACCTACCTTGAGATATGGAATAAAATACTATGGGAGGAAGAGAAGGAGATAAGTCAGGAACAGGCCTGGCAGATTATCGAGAGTCTGGAGAATAGCTGATGATTAAGCACTGGTCAGCCTCCAGCCATACACCGGTCCTTCTTTCAGAAGCGCTCAGGGCGCTGGCAGTACAGCCCGGCGGCCGATATATCGATTGTACCCTCGGCAATGCGGGCCACGCCGCCGCCATACTCGACCATAGTTCGCCCGGCGGGCAACTCCTGGGCATCGACGCCGACCCCAACGCCATTGAAGTCGCCAGAGAGCGACTTCAGCATTATAAGGACTCCACCCTGCTCGTAAATGATAACTTCGTTAATTTACAGGCTATCTGTATTAAATATGACTTTTTCCCCGTACACGGTATCCTCTTCGACCTCGGTCTGTCCTCCCTCCAGCTAAACGGAAACGGGCGCGGTTTCAGTTTTCAGCACGACGCCCCGCTGGACATGAGGCTCAACCCCAACCAGAGGGTTACCGCCGCGGATATTATCAACACCACCTCGGAGGCGAGACTGGCGCACCTGATTAAGACCTATGGCGAAGAAGGCCATAGCCGCCGTATCGCCCAGTACATCGTAAAAGAAAGACCCATAGAAACCACCCGCCAGCTGGCTACGTTGATAGAGAGAGCTGTCGGCCGGAGAGGCAAGCTGCATCCTGCCACGAAGACTTTCCAGGCACTGCGTATCGCCGTTAACCACGAACTCGAGCACCTGGAAACGGCCCTCAGGCAGGCAGTGGAACTCCTCGGCTACGAAGGCCGGCTGGTTGTTATCACCTACCATTCATTGGAAGACCGCATCGTCAAGCAGTTCATGCAAAGAGAAGCCCGAAGCTGCATCTGCCCTCCGGGAACCCCCACCTGCACCTGCGGTCACACGCCGCGTGTAAGATTGATAAATAAGAAGGTAATCACCCCTACCACCAATGAGGTCCAGATAAACCCGCGCAGTCGCAGCGGCAAACTGAGAGCCGCCGAGCGCATCATCATCCAGGGTGATTGCTACGCAACTCCGGAAGACCACGCCTTTATTACCATCGCCAAGTCCAGAGGCTGGCGAAGACCGGCTTTAGTAGAGAAGATTAAGATGGCCTTTTTAGCGGCCTGATTATAACAGAGTTAACAAGGAGGTTACCTATATGTAGCAACTGGGTACCGAAAAAGGAAATCTAAATCCAGTTAATAAGGAGGGCAGATGAAAAGACGAGATGTTGTAGCTTCAATCGATGTTGGTACCACCAAAATTTGCACAATACTGGCAGATGTCAGCGACGGCGGTAGACCCAGGGTTGTCGGCGTCGGTATTTCACCTTCCAAGGGCCTGCACAAGGGGTTGGTGGTCAATATCAATGAAGCCAGAGAGTCAATTCGTGATTCAGTGAGAAAGGCGGAACAGGCCAGCGACTGCAAAGTGGAATCGGCATATGTCGGCGTAACCGGCCGGCATGTCACCTCCATGAACAACCGCGGAGTGGTCGCCATCACGCGTAACGACCGAGTCGTACGCCCGGACGACCTGAAGCGTGTCCTTACCGCTGCCCAGAGCGTCAAAACTGCCGGAGACAGGCGGCTGCTCCACGTAATCCCCCGCAGCTATGCCGTCGACGGGCAGGCCGGTGTAAAAAACCCCGTAGGTATGCATGGATTTCGTCTCGACGTGGAAACGCACGTCATTACCGCTGCGGTAACCTCCATTCAGAACCTGGTGAAGTGCATACGCAGCATCGGCATTGACATCGAGGACCTCGTCCTCGAACCGCTGGCAAGCAGTGAGGCGATTCTCACCGAAGACGAGAAGCAGGTAGGCGTCATCATGGCGGATATCGGCGGCGGGACCACGGATGTTGCCGTCTTCAGGGAAGGCAGCATCTGGCATACGTCCATCCTGCCGGTAGCCGGCTATCAGCTTACCCGCGATGTCGCCATCGGCCTGGGACTGCCGTTTGAAATCGCCGAGGAAATGAAGAAGAAATACGGCAGTGTCATACCCGTTTACGAGGGACAGTCAGACACCGCTCCGGCTATCTCCAAGGACGGACATGGCGTGTCCTACCAGGACCTTTGCGACATCATCAGAGCCAGAGTCGAGGAAGTACTGAAACTCATCCTCCTGGAAATGCCAAACTCGGATTATGAAGCGCTGGTACCCGCCGGACTGGTACTCACCGGCGGCAGTTCTAACCTCTCCGGTATGGCATCACTGGGACGTGACATCCTCAGACTCCCGGTAAGGATCGGCGCCCCCACCGACGTATACGGCATCGCCGATGTTCTCCGCGACCCGGCATATGCCACCAGCGTCGGCCTCATACTCTGGGGAGCCAAGCACGAAGGCAAAAAACACTGGAAGTCAGGGGTGTTCGGCGGTGCCTTTAACCGCCTGGCGTCCCAGCTAAGAAAGTTGTTTCATTAATGAAAAATAAAAAGGAATTAATTTCGGCACAAGTGAAAGGAGGAGGAGATGGCTAGAACAAGTTTTGTGGCTAATCCGGCTAAAATCAAGGTCATTGGTCTGGGTGGTGGCGGCAGCAACGCCGTAACCCGTATGGTCAGAGAGAATATCCAGGGTGTGGAATTCATCGCGATGAATACCGATGCCCAGGCTCTGGCGGTCTGCGAAGCACCGGTATGTGTTCAGCTCGGCTCCAAGCTTACCAAGGGTCTGGGAGCGGGCGGCGACCATAATATAGGGGCGAAAGCTGCCGAGGAAAACCGCGACGAGTTGAAGGAGCTTGTCTCCGGGGCGGATATGGTATTCGTCACCGCCGGTATGGGTGGCGGCACCGGCACCGGTTCGGCGCCTGTCGTGGCGGAAACTGCCAAGCACAGCGGCGCTCTCACCATCGCCGTGGTCACCAAACCATTCGAATTCGAAGGTGCCCACCGCATGGAGACGGCGGAGGAAGGTATCAACAATCTTATCGATAAAGTTGATACCCTGATTATCATCCCCAACGACCGCCTGCTGACGCTTTGCGACCAGAAGACCGGAGTGGACAGCGCCTTCAAACTTGCCGATGACGTGCTGCGGCACGGCGTCCAGGCAATCGCCGAGGTTATCACTACCCCCGGTATGATTAACCTCGACTTTGCCGATGTAAAATCGATTATGAAAGACGCCGGTCCCGCCTGGATGTCCATCGGTAACGGTACGGGACAGAATCGGGCGACCGATGCCGCCAAGGAAGCGCTCGCCAGCCCGTTGCTGGACGTTTCCATCGAAGGTTCCAAGGCAGTCCTGTTCAATGTCGTTGGCGGTAACAACCTCTCCCTGTTCGAAGTGAACCAGGCTGCGGATGTTATCAAAGCCGCCGTTGACCCGGATGCCAACATCATCTTCGGCGTCGCCAATGACCCGTCCATGGAGAATGAAGTCAGGATTACCCTGATTACCACCGGGTTCCAGGCCAAGCTGGGTATGGGCAGAGACGGAGAGGAAGACGAGCTTACCAAGCTGCTCAAGAACATGAAGACGGAAGACGAGCTTGATATGCCTTCCTTCCTGCGCCGCCCGTTATTCAGCCACCGGCGCCACACCACTACCCCGACCGAAACGCCGGAACCGGTTAAACAGCACCACTTCCAGTAATTACCCGTGGCAGAAGATGCTCTGTGTAATGAAGGGGAATTGAAAAAGACTCTATATATGCGGCTGCGGGTGGGTCATCCACCCGCAGTCTTCCCTTTTTACGCCACATAAATAATATCCCCACACCCTGCCCTGCCAACCCCATCTATTGACAAACTCCGCACCGTCTGGTTATCCTATTAATTGGCTTTTTCTTTTTTATGCGGACTTTCTACATTGAAAATGCGCCCGGCCATATATGCGAGTTATTACAGGCAAGGCAAAAGGACACCGGCTGAAGTTCCCCAAAGGGACCTCAACCCGTCCGGCGACAGATCTGGTACGCGGGGCTATCTTTTCTATCCTGGAAAACATTACCGATGACTGGTCGCAGGTGCTGGACCTGTTCTCCGGAAGCGGTGCCCTGGGCATCGAGGCGCTGAGCCGCGGGGCCGGTTGGGTGGACTTTGTTGAAAGTGAACCAAGGTGTTGTGGTATAATTAAGGAAAATTTAGAAAAGACGAAGCTGGCAGAACATGCATATATTTACTGCTGTGACGTCGTCAAAGCTCTCTCGCTTATCGATAAGGAGTACAATATTATACTGATGGACCCGCCTTATTCTAATACGTCTATAGGTACTTTCATCACGCAACTGGCAAACTCCAGTCTGGTCGGCACAGATACAACCGTAGTAGTGACCCATTCCCCCCGTTTATCCTTTAACAATGCCTACGGCCCCATAAGTCTCATGAAAGAACACCGCCACGGTGACAGCTGTATCTCCATATACCGAAAGGAGGTCAGGTCTTGATTGTCGCTCTCTACCCGGGCAGCTTTGACCCCATTACCAACGGGCATATCGATATTGCTACCCGTGCTTCCAGACTATTCGATAAAATCGTTATCGGCATATTCTCCACACCGGATAAACGTCTTACCTTCGATCTCGATGAGCGTGTGGAATTGGCTACGGAGGCAGTGTCTCATTTAGCCAATGTCGAGGTCATGCCGTACGATATCATCACCGTTGACTTCGCCAGGAAGATAAACGCCCAGGTACTGGTACGCGGTCTGCGCATGAGCGCCGATTACGAGCGAGAGTTTGAAATGGCGATGTTGAACCGCAAACTCTATCCGGAACTGGAACTGGTCTGCTTCATGGCGAGCCAGGAGTATCAGTTCCTCAGTTCCAGCCTGATGAAAGAGGTAGCCAGTCTGGGCGGGAACATCAACAGCCTTGTCCCCAAACACGTGGCTGAAGCCCTGAAACATAAGGGAGTTAGCAAAGAATAAATCACGTTCAATTAATAATATATAAAGCGGAATCTTTCAGCGAGAGATTCAGGAGGTAAATTGAATGGCGTATAAGATTACAGACGAGTGCATTAGCTGTGGAGCCTGTGAGCCGGAATGCCCGGTACAGGCTATCAGTGAGGGCGACACAGTTTATGTGATCGACCCTGATAAATGCGTCGAATGTGAAGGGTATAACGATTCCCCTAAATGCGCTGAAATCTGCCCGGTTGATGCCCCCCAACCCGACCCGGACCACCCTAAAAAGTAAAACGGCATCCGGATAGGCATCAGTTATTATATACCGGCAATATATGGCATCATATAGAATTACCCGCCGCTATTCAGAAAGATAATACAGTCTACCTGTCTGGCGATGTAATAGGTGGTCAGGTTATCTCGTTTTCCCGATGATTGAGATAATCTGGCAATCTAAGAAAGTTGCCTGCCCGTTTTCTTAATCCTGGAAGAATTCCCGCACGGAATCGAACTCCGAGGGCAATAACCCCAGGATAACGGGAAAGCCGTCCAGCAGGAAATTCGCCAGGACGGAATCCGATACGGTGGCGCCGATACCGAGGAAGTTCACCCACATGGACAGCAGCGCCCCGCAGAAGAAGAAACCCAGGATAAAACCCAGTACTGCTCCGCCCAAACGGTTTACCCAGCCCAGCAGTACTGCGGAAAGGATATTCTTTATTACTCTAGCCAGAACCGAGGCTATTATCATCACGGCTACCAGGATAATGGCAAAACCGGCGACATTAGCCCAGCCGGGGTCGGAAATGAAAGTGAGTGCCCCCCCTAACGATTCCGAGAAACGTCCTGCCAGGACTACACCCACGATTATCCCGGCCACGGTTAGAAGCGTCTTGATAATCCCGATTTTCAGTCCCATGAGCGTCGGGATTACTATTAATATCAGGATAACGATATCGAGCCAGTTCATATTCTCCTGCTTAGTCCTGTTCCAGAGTTTCCTGTATTGTACTACTCGTAATGCAGGGCGTCAATAGGGTTAAGCCGGGCTGCTCGCATCGCCGGATATATACCGGAAATAAGCCCGATGAACACGGATACAGATATTGCCAGGATTACAATATCCCACGAGACCACGGCATTGATGCTGATGCCAGCTGCCTCGGAGAAGGTGGAAATCAGCCACGATACCCCCCAGCCGCCGATGATGCCCACCGCGCCGCCAGCCAGACTCAACATGGCGGCTTCCAGCAGAAACTGGAGCAGGATATCACGCCGCTTGGCGCCGACCGCCTTGCGGATACCAATCTCCCGCGTGCGCTCGGTCACGGATACGAGCATGATGTTCATAATACCGATGCTGCCCACCAGCAGTGAGATGCTGGCGATAGCCCCCAGCAGTATCGTGAGCAGGCCCGTGACCTGCTGAATCATGCCCATCATCTGCTCCTGGGTCATAATCATGAAGTCTTCTTTGCCTTCCTCGGTAATGCGGTGGCGCTGGGACAGGACTTCCGTGATATCCGCCGAAACGATGTCCGCGGTTTCGGTGTCCTCTATCTGGACGGCAATCTGCTGGACGGTATCCTCACCGCGTATGGTCGCCCCCGGGAAAAGCCTTGCCTGATATGTGGTTATTGGCACCACGATTACGGCATCCATGCTGATACCCATCATCTGTCCGCCCTTGGCTTCCAGCACCCCGATAACGCTGAACTGGCGTCCGTTAATCTTGACCTTTTTCCCGACCGCATCTTCATCGCCGAAGAGGTCGCTGGCGATGTCGCTACCCAGTACCGTTACCATATCCCTCCCGGCGACATTCCGCGCCGTGATGAACTGTCCGTATTCGACCGGGTAGTTCACCACGTACTCGTATTCCGGTGTCGTCGCCTCGACGAAGGCCGCCACGCTCTCGTCGCCGGCAGCTATCGATACGTAGTTTTCAGTTATCGGGGTGGCGGCTACCACCCCCGGTACGCGTTCGGCAATAGCTTCGGCATCGCTGATGGTCAGGCTCTGGCTTGCCATACCCATCGCCGCCAGCCCCTCCAGACCCGGCGTCTGGGAAGTAATATATATGAGATTGGTCCCCATGCCTTCCAGCGTAGATGTGATTGACTTCTCCGCCCCTCTGCCCACCGACATCAGGGTGATTACCGAACCGACGCCGATAATTACTCCGAGCATGGTCAGTGACGAGCGGAGCTTATTGGCTCCCAGCGACCTTATAGCTATAATTAAGGACTCAATCCACTTCACGGTTCATCTCCTCGAACTTACTGATTAATCACGGGTTTGGGATTCCACCATATTATCTTCAACGATTTGTCCGTCCAGCAGCCGCACGATTCGCTGTGCCTGCTGGGCGACGTCCGGCTCATGGGTTACCAGGATAACGGTAATACCTTCCTTATTGAGCCGGCAGAAGATGGATATAATTTCGGCGGTGGCATTGCTGTCCAGATTGCCGGTAGGCTCGTCCGCCAGTATGAGAGAAGGGTCATTCACCAGTGCCCTGGCGATAGCCACGCGCTGCTGTTCGCCGCCGGATAGCTCCGAGGGCTTGTGTGTAGCGCGCTCCTTCAACCCTACCCTTTCCAGCGCTTCCATCGCTTTCTTCCTTTTCTGACCACCACCGCCGTAAACTAGCGGCAGCTCTACGTTGGCTATGGCGGCGGTGCGCGGCAGCAGGTTGTACGTCTGGAAGACAAAGCCTATCTTTTTATTCCTCATCTCCGCCAGCTTGTTGTCGTTAAGCTGGCTGACATCTACTCCCTCGAGCGTATATATACCCTCGGTAGGCTTGTCCAGGAACCCCAGGATGTTCATCAGGGTGGACTTGCCCGAGCCGGAGGCGCCGATTAGCGCCACCATCGCACCCTGGTTTATGTTCAGGGTTATCCCCCTCAAAGCAGGTACCTCGACATTACCCATGTGGTAAATCTTGGTGATATTTTCCAGTTTAATCATGCCGTTGCCGTTATCAGAAGACATAGCTTACACATCCTGTTAAATAAATTAGAAGAAACTCATACCGGACATGGATTTCGTCTTTACCTCCACCACCACCGTATCGCCCTCGTTCACGCCGCTGACAATCTCGGCGCGGAGTCCGTCATCCAGTCCCACGGTCACTTCCCTTTCCACGTACTGATTGCCTTCCAGGACTTTGAGGATTGTCTTGCCATCGTCATTCCGGGTGACGGCGCGACTTGGCACGACGAGCACATTCTCATGCTTTTCCGCCACGATATCGGCGGAGGCGCTCATACCCACCTTGATGCCGGAACCTTCCGCATTAATCAGGCTAATTTTGACTTTATAGAGGACGACGCCCCCGACTTCCATCGGCACGGGATACACCGCCGTTACCTTGCCCTCGAACTTATCATCGGGCAGGGCGTCCACGCCGACAACGGCTTCCTGTCCCAGTACCAGAAGCGGTATATCTATCTCGTCCACCTCGATAACGAGCTCGAGATAGTCGGGATTTATCAGTTGTACAATCGTCGTTGGCGCCATCGACGGCGACGGAATAATATCGCCTTCCTCCGCCAGTACCAGCGCCACCACGCCGTCGAACGGGGCGACGATGGTCGCCTCGCCCAGCTGTCTTTGGGTGTCATTCAGGTTCTTCTGCGCCAGTTCCACCGCCTGCTCCGCCTGCGTCACCGAGTGCTCCGCGGATACCAGTTGCAGCTCCTGTAAAGCGATGGTCTTGTCAAGGTCGTCGATGTTCTTCTCCGCCAGCGCCACGGACAACTCTGCTGCATCGACCCGCTTTTTCAGGAGTGTAACCTGCTGCGAATCGTACCCCGCCAGGGCGTTATCATAGTTGGTCTGGGCGACTTCAAGATTTTCCTCAGCGTCCAGGAGAGTCAAAGACCAGTCCACATTGGTCCGGCTCGTGTCCTGCGCCATTATCTTAACGCTGTTATACCATGTCTGCGCCTTGTTCAGTTC
Organism: uncultured Dehalococcoidaceae bacterium; assembly: GCA_964584575.1. Classification (GTDB taxonomy): domain Bacteria; phylum Chloroflexota; class Dehalococcoidia; order Dehalococcoidales; family RBG-16-60-22; genus JAFGPF01. The sequence goes on from CAZPAS010000004.1 coordinate 26,170, forward strand.
CGCCGCAATCGCCTGAAAATCGACCGCGGAAATACCGGCATTCAGGGTTGCCCGCGCCGTGTCCAGGGCTATCTGCGCGTTGAGCAGCGCCAGGTCCAGCGAGTCATCGGAATTACGCGTGTTATCAAGGTTGTACTTTGCCGTTTCCTCTGCCAGTTGAGCCTGCGTCAGGGCGACTTCCGCCTGCGTAAGCGACATCTGCGCCTGACTGACCGCCAGTTCCAGAGTGCTGGTATCCAGAGTTGCCAGCATGTCACCGGTGGTGACACGGTCGCCCTCCTCTACCAGTATGCTGTCCACCTTACCGGCGCTGCCGAAGGTCAGCCTCGCCTCTCGCGAGGTCTCGATTTTTCCGTTGCCGGTGACACCCATCGTCAGGTCACCACGTTCAACCGTGACCTCCTGCTGACTGACCCCGCTCTGTCCCCCCATCGAATCGCACGCCGTGACGCCGAGCAGTGAAAGCACGACCACGCCTAAAATTACGCCGAATAATAGCTTCTTTCTCATTTTCTTCCTCCGAGGTATCTGATATAAGCAACAGGACCGGCGCCCTGCTATTTTTTCTTGAGGACTAATTTCAACTGGAGTTTCGCCTGCCTGTTTTCATAACGCTCCATCAGCTTGGGGAACGCCTTCTCCAGGAACAAATACCGGTCACGCATCTGACCCAGCCATTCGCACCGTACCGAAGGTTCGTCCTTCATCAGCTTCAGTCCGTGTTCGGCAAGCTCGCGGAACATCTTTATTTCGTCTTCAAGTCCGTGCCGGATGGTCCGCACCAGGGCGTCTTCACTGAGCAGGAAATGGTCATGCCTCTCGCCCGGTATGAGATGGCGCTCAATAAGCCCCATCTGCGCGAGGAGCCTGACGGTGGTGCTGATCGACCCCTTGCTTGCCATCAGTACCTCGGCGAGTTCCGCCGGTGACTGATAAGGGGGGTCTGAAATGAGGAGCCAGCCGAACATGCGGCCGGCCATGCGGGGAAGGCCTGTTTTTTCGAAGACCACGCCTACTTCTTCCACGAAACTCCGTTCTTCATCCCTTAATTTTTGTTCCATACCCGTCTCCCAAATGATTTTTATGTATTATAATAATTTTAATATGTTTTGTCAATACTAAACTTAAAGTATTTTATGAAATTAATGATATTTTCGTGAAAATTCCAGGATTTTCCGGGAAAAATTATCCGCCGCCCAGTTCTTTTGCCCGCCGGTAAGCGGCCTGTATCGCGTCCTCTACCAGCCCTGTGAGATTTCCCTCGTTAAAGACCTGTAAAGCCTTTTCCGTGGTGCCGCCCTTTGAGGTAACGTTACAACGCAACTCTGCGGGCGACTCTTCAGCCTCCTGCATCAGGTGCGCCGCGCCCAGCAACGTCTGTGAGACCATTTCCGCGGCTTCTTCCGGGGACAGCCCTATCTTTACCGCCGCGTCAATCATCGCCTCGGCAAAGAGAAATACGTAGGCGGGGCCGCTGCCGCTAACCGCCGTTGCCGCATCCAGGTACTCTTCGTCGCTGAAGTATATCTCCCTGCCCATGCCGCCGAGGACAGCCCGCGCCTGCGCCTTCTGCTCTTCACTCACTTTGGCGGTAGCCGTCCAGGCGCTCATGCCGTATCCAATCTTCGCAGGTGTATTGGGCATGCAGCGTACGATTCGTTCGTGCGCCAGACCCTGAGCTATCGTGCCGATTCTTACTCCGGCAACTATCGAAAGGACAAGCGTATTCGAATCAATACAACCCTTGAGTCCTTCCATGACTTCGGGGAGGCTCTGGGGTTTTACCGCCAGCACGACAATGTCCCTGCCTTTTACGGCTTCCCGGTTGTCCGCCGTTACTTCGACGTTGTACTTTTTCTTAAGGTAGTCAAGTCGCGACTCTAT
>CAZPAS010000004.1:28153-40057 GCA_964584575.1 uncultured Dehalococcoidaceae bacterium
CCGGCAATCTTCCGGGCTTCTTCTTCCGTAATGGATACCGGCACGGTCACTTTGTCACGCAGTTTGCCGTTCACCTGGACTACCAGCGTAAACTCGTCGCGTTTTACCAGCGTCTCGTCCCACCCGGGCCAGTCCTGGTTATGGACGCTGTATTTAAAGCCCTTTCTCTGCCAGAGTTCCTCGGCAAGGTGCGGCACGACCGGCGCCAGGAGCAGCAGCAGCGTTTTTACAGCGGACTCCCAGGCAGACTTGCCGGCACTCCCAGACTCCTTTACCTTGTGCAGGTAGTTGGTGAACTCCATGAGCGCCGCCACCATGGTATTGAAGTGTAGCCGCTCGATATCCTCGGTCACTTTCCTGATGGTCTGGTGCGTCATGCGCAGCAGTTCGTCGTCTTCCTCAGAGCCTGATGAAGAATATCCGTCCAGCACCAGGTTCCATATCCGTTTCAGCCATCGACTCATCCCGCTGATACCGCTGTCATCCCACTCGCCGCCCTGCTCCCACGGCCCGATGAACATCAGGTAAGTGCGGAAGGTATCCGTGCCGAACTCGGCAACGTAGTTATCGGGATTGACCACATTACCGCGCGACTTACTCATTTTCTGGTGCCCGGAGATAATATGCCCCTGATTGTACAGCCGGATAAACGGCTCGCCGAAATCAATCAGTCCCATATCGCGAATCGCCTTGGTAAAGAAACGCACGTAGAGCAGGTGCATCACGGCGTGTTCGGCACCGCCGGTATAAAAGTCCACCGGCAGCCATAATTTCACTTTATCGGGGTCGAAAGCCGCCGTATCGATATGCGGGCTGGCGTAACGCAGGAAATACCACGACGAGCAGACAAAACTGTCCATGGTATCCGTCTCTCGCTTCGCCGGGGCGCCGCACTTGGGGCAGGTCGTATTGACGAATTTCTCGTTGTATTTCAGCGGTGATTCACCGGTGGGCTTGAACTCGGCGTCCTCCGGCAGCAGGACGGGCAGGTCTTCCTCCGGCACGGGCACGATGCCGCACTTATCGCAAAAGACTATGGGTATCGGTGCACCCCAGTAGCGCTGCCGTGATATGAGCCAGTCGCGGATTTTATAACTGATGGTCCGTTTGCCCCACCCCTTCTCCTCCAGGTACTCGGACACGGCGTTGATACCGTCACCATTGCCGCTGAACTGGCCGGAATGAATCATCGTACCGTATTCCGCGTGGAAAAGCATGTCCCGGTAGAACTCGAGGGTATTAAGCATCTCCATCACCGTACGGCTTTCCCCGACACTCGGTTCGATGGCTTTACATCGCTTGAGTATCTCCCGTTCCGACTCGATGGAGTCCAGCGATAGCGTTTCCACGCCGTCCTTGCCCCCGAAGAAAAACAGCCAGGCAGACCCGACCATTTCGTTCCAGCCGCCCGGTTTTTTGTACTTTTTCATGAGCTCGATATAGCGTTCAATCTGTGCTTCGCCGTTCAGCGTAACGTACTGCCCCCCGGTTTTCTCCTCGGTATAGTTGAAACCCGCCTTCTTCAGTTCCTCCTCGAACCCTTCAAGCACAGAACCGGGAAAGACGAAGCTCTTGGCGACCCCGTCGGTACGGTTTATCACCGGAATAATTGGCAAGCCGTATTTCAGAGCAAACGCAAAGTCCCGCTCGTCGTGGGCGGGCACCGCCATGACGGCGCCGGTGCCGTAGCTCAGGAGCACGTAATCGGCAATCCAGATGGGCACCTTGGTTCCGTTCAATCTATTTATACAATACGCCCCCGTAAAGACGCCGTCCTTTTCCTTCTCCGTGGACAGCCGCTCTATTTCGCTCTGGCGGCGCGACTTCGTAATGTAGTTCTCCACCTCGGCTTTATATTCCGGGGTAGTTATCTTTTCCACCAGCGGGTGTTCCGGTGCCAGTACCATGAAAGTAACGCCGTACGTGGTATCCGGGCGGGTGGTAAACACCCGTATCTCCTTTTCTTCAACGCCGGGCTGGTCCAGTCCGAACGATATCTCCGTGCCCTGGCTTCTGCCTATCCAGTTACGCTGCATTATCTTGATACGCTCGGGCCAGTCTATGTCGTCGAACTCTGTCAACTCGTCGGCGTACTCCGTGATGCGGAAGAACCACTGCTCCAGGTCGCGCCTGATGACGGGAGTATCGCAGCGCTCGCACAGGTCCTCCCCTACTACCTGCTCGTTAGCCAGCACCGTCTGGCAGTTGGGGCACCAGTTAACGGGAGCCTTGGCGCGGTAAGCCAGCCCCTTCTCGAAGAGTTTCAGGAAGAACCACTGCGTCCACCTATAATAGTCCGGCAGGCACGTAATGATTTCCCGGTCCCAGTCGTAAACGGCGCCGATGGTCTTGAGCTGCTTACGCATGTTATCGATATTGTCCATCGTCCATTTAAAAGGATGGATACCGCGCTTGATAGCGGCGTTCTCCGCCGGCAGCCCGAAGGCGTCGAATCCCATCGGGTGGAGCACGTTGAAGCCCCGCATCCGCTTGTAGCGGGCGTAGGTGTCCGACGGCGCCATGGGATACCAGTGGCCGATATGCAGGTCGCCGGAGGTGTAGGGAAACATGGTAAGGACGTACCACTTGGGGCGGGGGTCGTCGTCATGTACCTTGTAGAGGCTGTCCTCTTCCCACTTTCGCTGCCACTTTTTTTCAATTTCCTGTGCGTTATACCTGTCTGCCATGTATGAACTCCATCCAGAGAAGCCTGATTTTGACAAAAAAACGCTTCGCAACAATTGTAACAAGAATAGCCTGCGTATTCAATGGGTAGACCCTTGCGCCGTCACCCATTTTCACTTAGAATAGGATAGCCTGTGCCGAAGTGGCGGAATGGGTAGACGCGACAGTCTCAAAAACTGTTGAGGGGCAACCCTCGTGTCGGTTCGAGTCCGACCTTCGGCACCAAACCCTGTTATTGCGAAGAGCGCAGCGACGAAGCAATCTCTGTTAAACCTTGCGAATCTCTGCTATCGTGAATTATCTCCCGTTATACGGCGTTTCACATTTCCCCCGTTTATTATACAATTGACAATACAGATGGATATTTTTATCGTCGTCCTGGAATCGGTGCTGGTACTGCTGGGCATCGGGCTGCTGGGATTCTGGATAACCCGGCGGGGTATAATCCCGGAGAACGTGCTGGGGATGCTAAGCCGACTCGCCATCGATATCGCCCTGCCCTGCATGGTCTTCGCCAGCATCATGGTGAATTTCTCCCCCGACGACCTCCCCGGCTGGTGGCAGCTGCCCCTGTGGTGGTTCGCGTTCGCCGCCGTCTCCATGGTCCTGACGCTCATCACCATGTTCATTTCCAGGAAAGAGACCCGCGGGGAGTTCGCCCTGAACATGTTCTTCCAGAACGGTCTGTTCATGCCGCTTATCATCATCAGCGGCATCTTCGGGACAGATTCATCTTACATACCGCAGCTGTATATCTTCATCATCTTCCATCCGGTCGTGTTTTTCAGCGCCTACCAGTTATTTTTCCGTAACCAGGCAAAGACGGAAATCCGGTGGAGCCGCATCGCCAATCCCATCCTCATCGCCACGGTGCTGGCGGTCATCGTGCAGACGTTCCACGCCAGAGACTACCTGCCGGACTTCGTACAGTCCATCCTGCAAATTCTGGGCGGCATGGCGCTGCCCCTGATTATGATTATCCTGGGTGGCAGCCTTTATCTGGATATCCGGCAGAAAGGTAAATTCTACTGGGGAGAGATTATCAAATTCGTCGTTATCAAGAATATCGTTTTCCCGCTGGCTGTATTAGGTTTGCTTATTCTTTTTAAGCCGGAATACAGCCTGGCGCTCATATTTATCCTGCAGGCCGCGGTGCCCCCTATCACCGGCACGCCCATCGTCACCGAGCGCGCCGGGGGCAACAAGTCCATATCCAACCAGTTCGTCCTTTCCAGCTTCGTGTTCTCCGTGGTATCCATCCCTCTGGTATTCCTGCTGTTCAGCAACTACTTCCCCATGCCCTGATAACAAATAGAAGGAAATTGCCGCCGGCGATGTTAAATGATATAATCGCACACAATAAAGAAAAAGGAGGAAAGAACTACCGTATATGATTACCCTGGAATGTCCCAAGTGCGGAGCGGAGACCAAACTATCTCTGGTGGAAAAAGACTACGTGGGTCCGCGCCGGTGCTGGAAGTGCCACGAATACTTTACGATTACGATTGAAAACAACGAGTTGAAGTCCTGCGAGCCCCTGAGCGAAGAAGAATACAGGAAACAGCAGGAGATTGAAGCCCTGAAGGCAAAGTTTAAAAAGTAAAAACCTGATATATCTCACGGCATTTATTTCTTGCTTTTTGAATTCCGCTTCTGGTCGCGCTTGGCAAGCTCTTCCCGCTTCGCTTTCAGTTCAAGAAGGCGAAAGACCGTTTTAGCTTTTCCGGCAAGTACGAAGTTTTCCATTTATTTTACCTCCCCCGTCGGATAACGCATGTCCGGGGAACCTGATTTTTGTTTCATTATCCTTCCGTCATCCTCATAAAGCATATCAGCCGACCATAAAAACGAATATAAAAGAAATAAATCTTGGATAAAGTTATCCTTAATATTTCATAAAGAATAATGTGGAAAAATAATAATTTATCCCTGTTGTTCGCCGGAATAACCGTCTTTACGAGGCAGTCGCCACGAAGCACTATTGACAAGAATGTTAAATAATTATATAAATAGGCTACGAACAGGTTAGTTAAACGGAGGTAGGAACATGGCTAAGATACAGGCGATACAACCGGGTTTCTGTGTGGCGGTGCACCTGATGCCGGAGACGGCGCCGGACAACTGCTACATAGGCATGGTCGAGATTGTGGATGAACACGGTATTCTAATCAACCTGGTGCACTGGGACGATAAGCTCGATATGCTGGGGGGTTACACCGAGAGTCTCTTCGTTCCCTGGGTAAATATCAACTCAATGCTTATCAGCACCGAGAAACAGCCCACCAGACGATTTATGACGGACAGGGCCCGCAAATGGAAGACGCAAATCGACCACCTTCACGTCGGGATGGCGGCAGCCAAGAAAAAATAACCCTGTAAAAAGAATAGTTGCTGATAACGGAACTCCGTAATCATTCTTCAAATCTTGCCGGTGATTACGGAGTCTTTTTATACTTTACAGGGCTTCTTCCAGCGAGTATAACTGCGACCTGGTGCCGATTACAATCAGCTTGTCCCCGCCTTCCACGACCTCTTCCCCGGTGGGATTGGGCGTCAGTGTTTTACCTTGCTTCTGCACTGCCAGGACGGAAACCCGCGTCCTGTCCCTGACCTCTTTAATCGTCAAGTCTATCAGCTTTGAATTCTCCGTGATATCCACATTTTCCAGGCGCATTTCACGTCCCCGGCTGTATATGACATTATCGATGAAGTCGACCACGGCGGGACGCAACGCCAGCATCGCCATACGGTTCCCCCCGATGGCATGGGGCAGTATGACGCGGTTGGCGCCGGACCTCTCCAGCTTGGTTACGGCTTCCTTGCTGGAAGCCCGGGCTTCTATATAAATATCCGGGCACATACCCCTCGCCGAGAGTGTGATATACGTATTATCCGTATCCGTACCCACGGCGGCAATCATGCCCCGGGCGCGCTCGATTCCGGCGCCCTTCAGCACGTCATCCTCGGTAGCGTCGCCTTCCATGTATATATAGTCCGTCTTTTCCAGTCGCGCGATGCATTCCGACCGGTTGTCGATAATGATAAACGGGACATCCTCCTCCTTAAATGTATGGGCAATCTCCTCGCCGACTCTCCCGAATCCGCAGAGGATAAAATGGTCTTTTAGTCCGGCAATTTTCTTTTGCATTTTTCGCCTCTCCCATACGGTACCGATATTACCTTCGATGATATAGCTTACCACGCCGCTCAGGGTATAGAGGGCGGCGCCCACGCCGCCGAGCATGAGGAACATGCTGAAGATACGCCCGCCGGAGGAAAGCGGGTGGACTTCGCTGTAACCTACGGTGGTGATGGTGGTAACGGTCATGTAAATGGAATCGAGGAAATTCCAGCCTTCGATTATTTCATAGCCGAGTATGCCGATGATGATGACGGCTACCAGTGCGAATATTCCCCATATCATCCTGCGGAAAGGGTTCATTCGATACCTGCGCGGTTCATTTTACTGAATAATATCACAGCTATATCACTCCCCGCAAAAGCCCGCGGACATTGCTACATTCACGCCCAGATGCTATAATTCTGCGTGTAACCCTGGCGAGTTGTGTAGTGGTAGCACAGGGGACTTTGGATCCCTTAGCCCAGGTTCGAATCCTGGCTCGCCAGCCAGGTTATTTAAGGTAATAGAATTACTACAGAGATATAATAATTACTTTCATTCACCTTCGTACGAAAATACCATCACTGATATAATCCGCATCCACATCTCCAGTTTACAATGTTCTCTTTACACCATAAATTATACTTATCACTCTGGATTCATTCAGCTGTCCAGATACCATTGCTTCCAAAAAAGTCTTGACAGTTCTCTACTGCGGTAGTATGTTATATATATCTAACATTAGACATATATATCAAGAGTAATGGTAACCTAAGAAAGACAGGATTGATACTGATAGCCTATCCAGTAAGATAATGGAGGGGGAAGTGAAAAAATTAAAACTCATATTGCCTGTCATATTCGCTGTATTGGCAATGCTGCTTTTTTCAGGTTGTGAAAAATACACCGAATCGGACGAGATTAATGGTTTGATAAAGAAAAACGACCTGTCTATAAATATGAAAGTCGGGGATGACGCCGACGGTTTTACCATGGAGAAGATCTATGAAAGCGGTGATGATTACTACTTGAAAATCGATGTTACAAATACTTATTCGCTTAGAGGTGAAGCCGGGATTAAACCCGGGGATGAATACACACTATCTTTTATATTGAAAAATATCGATGCCGACCCGGTAATATGCTATTCATTCTGGGAAAAGCCTAAAACATCATTAAGGAATTATACGTTCCAAGGTGAAAACGGCAATCCCCCGTATTCGGAAACTCAGGAATTATATGATGAGTGGGTAACATTTAAGGAAACCTTTAAGACGCATGAAGGCGAAGACTCCTTTATGTTGACGCTACACAGCGGGGAGGGCACCTTCTACATAAAGGAGATAAATATCGAGCACGTGCCATAGCCGGCTGGACGCGGTTTTGGTCCGGGGTGCAGCTAATTCCTGGGGTAAGTCATAGGCTACGATTTATTGAACAGCATCCGTAATCGCGGAGCCAGACCCCGTTAAAAAGGCACGATATGGTTTCTGGGTCGCCGGCCACCTCATTCGTCCCACCCGCGCCGTCATCCCTCTGCTTCCTTGACAATCAGATGTTTTAGTATTATTATCTGTGCGGTTAAATTTCCGGATAGAAAGGATGTGAAATTATGGCTAAGATGCCCAAAGAAGTGATGGACATGATGAATGATGCCCAGGCATCGAAGGTACTGGCCACATGTGATGCTGCCAGCAAGCTTAACGTAGTCCCCAAAGGCACTCTTGCCGCCGTAGATGAGGAGACTCTAGCTTTCGCCGATATCTTCGGGGACAAGACCAATGCCAATATTACCGCCAATCAGAAGGCGGCGGTGGCGGTCTTCAAGATGGACCTGCCCCCGACCGGATACCAGGTGAAGGGGACTTTCCAGGGATTTCAGACCTCGGGGCCTCTGTTCGACAACTTTGCACAGCAGGTTAAGCAGTTATTAAACCTGGATATCAAGTCCGTCGGCGTCATCAAGGTCAACGAGGTGTACTCTGCCGGAGTACCCAATCCGGGTGCCAAACTGGCATAATACCCGCCATTTCCTGTAAATATAAACGCAAAAAAGGTTTCAGCCCAGAAACAAAGCGACCGCTGTAGCCAGTAATCCTTTACATTCATTTCACCGTTATCTTTAATCGTTAATCCGCACAATATTCCTCTATTCCTTTATACTCCCCCTTCTTAAGGTGTATACTATATGTAGAACATTTATACAGGTGTATATGCATGCCGGAAGAAGAAAGCGGATTCGACGAACTGATGCGGCTGCAGCAGCAGTTCACCCGCCAGCAGGAAGAGCACGACAACCAGGAACGCCTGCGTAAGGAGCAGGGTAAAAAGGTGCGCGGCGTCCTCCAGGGACTGCAGAACCTCAATGTCTCCATGGCTGCCGAGCAGCTTAAAGGAGTAGCCACGCCGGAAATCATCGGGGAAGTAAACGCCCTGAAAAAGACCGGCAACACCGATGACCTACGCAAGCTGATAGCGGACCTCGCCGACGATCTGGAAATAAAAATCGGCACCATTTCGGATGCCAAGACCGATACTGCACCTCTGGTCAACTCCATGAGGACTCTTAATATCCTCATGAACCTGTATTTTTCTCTCAGCTAACCCCCCAATACCGGATATCCCCCCCGTTCAAACACCTTATTTTCTTTTTTAAATTAGGTATTTCAACCGATTACCGTGCGTGTTTAACGCGGTAGAATGGGTATGTAAGGACAGAATTATAGACCATTTTCTCCTCCTCTCCTGCACATGGGGGAAGCCGCTGTGGGGCGTTTCGGCTTCCCCCTCGCCTCTTTCTGGATACCTGCTAACCGCAAATCCTCTGGTTTACATCCCCGCCCGGCACGGCTATAATATAGTTGGTTTATCGGTTTCCCATATTCCCGGCGAGACTATTTTATACCGGCGTATTATCGTATGAAATTTGGTATTGACATCGGCTCGGTGACCGCCAAGGTCGTGGTGGTAGACGATACCGATAATATAATCGAATCCAGGTACGTCCGCACCCGGGGACAGCCCATGGAGACTGTCCTGGCTGTTCTGGAAGAAATACTCGCCGCATACCCTCCCGAACGCTTTCAGTCGGCCGGCGCCACGGGCACGGGCGGACAGCTCATCGCCACCCTGCTGGGCATACCCTTCGTCAACGAGATTACCGCCCAGGCGGCGGGGACCGCCCGCTTTCACCCGGAAGTGCAGACCATACTGGAGATAGGCGGCGAAGACTCCAAGCTCATTGTCCTTAAGAAAGATGATGGCGAATCTCTGCCGAAGGTCTCTGATTTCTCCCTCAATGGTGCCTGCGCCGCGGGCACCGGCTCCTTCCTCGACCAGCAGGCTTCCCGCATGGGCATCCCCATCGAGGAGTTCGGCGACGTAGCCCTGAAGTCGGAACACCCGCCCCGCGTGGCGGGACGCTGCAGCGTCTTCGCCAAGAGCGACATGATTCACCTGCAACAGGTGGGCACACCGGTACATGATATCGTCGCCGGCCTGTGCTTTGCCATGATACGTAACTTCAAGGGACAGGTCATCCGGGGGCGGGACATGGGCAAACCCGTCTCATTCCAGGGCGGCGTGGCCGCCAACAAGGGCATCCGGCGCGCCGTGCTGGAAGTGCTGGAGCTTACGGAAAATGACCTGATTATCCCCGAGCATTACGCCGTGCTGGGGGCGCTGGGGGCCGCCATCAACGGCATGGACAGTCCCCTGCCCGGAGATACCCTGGCGCTCCTGCGGGACTACATCGCCCGCCGCGAATACAAGTTCGTAACCATGCCACCGCTTAAAGGCGATGATTACCCCATCGAAATCGAGCCGGTCAAAATTACGTCTGAAAAACCAGTCGAGGCGTATGTCGGCGTGGACATCGGCTCCATCAGCACCAACGTCGTCGTCATAGACAAAGATAACCGCGTGCTGGCGCGACGTTACCTGATGACCGCCAGCCAGCCCATTGAAGCTGTGAAAAAAGGACTGTACGAAGTCGGTCAGGAACTCAAGGGCAAGGTGATTATCAAAGGTTCCGGCTCTACCGGCTCCGGAAGGTACATGACCGGCGAGTTCTTCGGCGCCGACGTTATCCGCAACGAGATTACCAGCCACGCCAGGGCGGCTTCGTTCGAATGTCCCGACGTGGATACCATTTTTGAAATCGGCGGGCAGGACGCCAAGTACGTCAGCCTGCAGAACGGCACGATTATCGACTTCGCCATGAACAAGGTCTGCGCCGCCGGCACCGGCTCCTTCCTGGAAGAGCAGGCGGAAAAGCTGGGGATAAATATTAAAGAAGAATTCGGCAACCTGGGCATGGTGTCCAAAAAGCCGCTGGACCTGGGCGAACGCTGCACCGTCTTTATGGAGTCGCAGCAGAACTACTGCAAGCAGCGCGGCGCCGCCAAGGAAGACCTGGTGGCGGGACTCGCCTACTCCGTGGTAAAAAATTACTTAACCAAAGTGGTCGAGGACCGGAAGATCGGCGACCATATCCTTTTCCAGGGAGGCACCGCCTTCAATCGCGCCGTCAAAGCCGCCTTCGAGAGCGTGCTGGGCAAGGCAATTACCGTGCCGCCCCACCACGATATCCTCGGGGCTATCGGCGTAGCCATGCTGGCGAGGGAGGAGATAGAAGCCACCGGAAAAACTACCCGGTTCCGCGGGTTCGACCTGGCGAGCCGGCAATATGAACTGTCCTCGTTCGAGTGTAAAAGCTGCTCCAATCGATGTGAAATCCACAAGGTCGTCTTCGAAGGCGAGAAACCGCTTTTCTACGGCTCCCGCTGCGGCAAGTGGGACAGCCAGGAGCAGAAAGAAAAGCGTGAGTCGTCAAAAATTCCGCGCCTGTTTGAAGAACGCACCAATGCCCTGCTTGACACCTATACCAGAGATGAGCCGGAGAATCCCAACGGTAAAACAGTGGGCATTCCCCGCGCGCTTTTCTTCCACGAGCTTTATCCGTTATGGAAGGCGTTTTTCACGGAACTGGGCTTCCGCGTGGTCCTCTCCGACCCCACCAACCGCCATATCATCCGCCAGGGCGTGGAAAACATCGTCGAGGAGCCGTGCCTGCCCATCAAGCTCGCCCACGGGCACATGCTCAACCTGCTGGAAAAGGAGCCGGACTTCATCTTCCTGCCCGTCCAGTGTACCATGGAAAAAATGTCCGACGACTGGAGCAAGTCGTGGAACTGCCCCCTCACCCAGAGCCTGCCCTATATATTATTGAGTTCCACCCGTATCAAGGAATCGCTGGCTGACCCATCGGGCAAACAGCCAAAGATACTGAAGCCGGTTATCCATCCCGACCGCGGTCGCGCCTGGCAGAAGCGCGTCCTGAAGAAATGCGCCCGCGACGCCGGAATCACCTCGAACATGCTCATAGATAAAGCCGTGCAGGCAGGCTTCGAGGCATTCGATAATTTCAACGACTGGCAGCAGCGGCGGGGTAAAGAGGTACTGGACAACCTCAAGCCTGATGAGAAGGCAATCGTCGTCATCGGTCGCGCCTATAACACCTACGATGAAGCCATGACGCTCAACCTGTCGGAAAAACTACGCGACCTGAATATACTGGCGATACCGCTGGACTTCCTGCCGCTGAAGTCCATGGCGCACGAAGTCAGTATTGCCCACCCCAACATGTACTGGAAGGCGGGCCAGCGAATCCTGTGCGCGGGTCACATGATTGCCCAGGACTCCCGGTTGTTCGGACTGTACGTCACCAACTTCGCCTGCGGGCCGGACTCCTACCTGCTCAAGTACTTCAGCAAGGAGACCGAGGGCAAACCCTTCCTGACCATAGAAATCGACGAGCATTCCGCCGACGCCGGCATCATCACCCGCTGCGAGGCGTTCATCGATACGATACGCAACGCCAGTACGCAGGGCACCAGCAAGTACATACCGCTGGTCAGTATCTCGTCCAACCACACCAACACCCGGCGCGTATATGTGCCCTACATGATTGACCACGGCTACGTCCTGTCCGCCGCCATGCAGCACTGCGGCGTGGACGCCGAACCGCTGCCGGAGTCGGACGACCTTACCCTGGAAATCGGGCGGAAACATACCACGGGCAAGGAATGTTACCCCAG
>CAZPAS010000005.1:0-37873 GCA_964584575.1 uncultured Dehalococcoidaceae bacterium
ACGGCAATCGTAAAGAAAATCCCGATTTCATACTGAATCAGCCTCCCTTTCGGAAAGCTATCATCCTTCTGGCAGATGCGAATTTCGGTTGCGGTAGTTCGCGCGAGGTTGCGGTATGGGCATTGGTCGATTTTGGTATACGTTGTGTTATAGCACCGAGTTTTGCGTCTATCTTCTTCAATAACTGCTTTAAAAACGGTCTGCTGCCGGTTATTCTTGAGGACAGCCAGGTGCATGAAATTGCCAGGCAGGTAGAAAATAGCAGCGGTAAAGAACTGGTAACCGTCGATCTAGAAAAATGTCAGGTGATCGGTCCAGTAAAACAGGTCTATCCATTCACGGTGAATGAAATATATCGGGAGATGCTGCTCCAAGGGCTGGACCCCATAGACGCGGCCCTCCGGTACGAGTCCAAGATTGCCGCTTTCCAGGAGACAGACAGAGTTGACCGGCCCTGGATTTATCAGTATTGATTGTCAGAGAGGAATATGGTCCCATGAAAGGAAAATCGTTCAGACAACTGCTTCAGGAAGAAAAACCATTGCCTTTAGTGGCGGTGCATGATGCCCTTTCAGCCCAACTTGTGGAGCGTGCCGGTTTCAAAGCCTACTCAATAGGTGTGTTCGGCCTGATTGGTTGCAGGTATCTGATATCTGACGTTGGTGTCGCCAGTTTTGGAGAGATTGCCGAAGGTATCCGGGATACCATGCACGGGTCGAGTCTCCCCGTACTTGTGGACGGTGATGACGGATACGGTGATGTTAAGAACGTCACCCGGACCGTTGAAGTGTACGAGGAAATGGGTGTGGCCGGAATCGTTTTTGAAGACCAGACGAACCCGAAGCGCTGCGGGCATATGGCTGGGAAAAGTGTTGTCAGTGTTGAACAGGCCAAGCGGAAACTTGAGGCCGCTCTGGCAGCCCGAAAGAATCCTGACCTTTTCATCATTGCCCGTACCGATGCCCGGGCTGTTCATGGGCTCGACGATGCACTTAAGAGGGGGGAGGAGTTCTTAAAATTGGGTGTCGATGGGCTTTTTATTGAAGCCCCACAATCAATCGAAGAACTGGAAATTATCGGGCGTAATTTTGATGCGCCCCTGGTAGTGAATATGGCGGCCGGAGGACGTACTCCCATTTTACCGCTTAAAGAGCTTGACAGAATGGGTTACTCAATCGTCCTGTACGCTGGTACGATGCTGTTTCGTGCTGCCAAAGCTATGCAGGAAACCGTTGCTACTATCAAAAAAGGGGAAATCGAACCGGAAGATTACTATCTTACATTCAAAGAAATAACGGATATGTTCGGTCTGCCGAAATGGGCAGCTATCGATGACAAGTATTCAAAGTAGAGAATCTTAGACATCCACGGGGATAAGAATAATTACCGGGCGAGAGGATATTAGTGTGCCGTACAGCCGCCGTCGATAATCAGTTCAGTACCGGTAATAAAACTTGATTCGTCCGAGGCTAGATAGAGAATACCGTAGGCAACATCCATAGTGGTCCCCAGACGACCTATCGGGTGATAGTCTTCCAACGTTTTCCTGATTTTTTCGTCCTGGAATACAGGTGCGGCCATAGGCGTCTCGATAACACCGGGATGGACCGAGTTCACACGGATATTATAATCCAGTCCGCTTTTTGAGCATTCTACCGCTGCCGCTTTGGTAAATAACCTGATGCCGCCTTTACTGGTACTATAGGCCGACGTGTGGTCATAATTACCGACCAGTCCCAGTACCGAGGACATGTTGATAATCGAGCCACCGCCACTCTTTTTCATGGCGCCGATACCGTATTTTGTACCCAGGAAAACACCATCCAGATTGATTTTCATGACGCGGCGCCATTCTTCCAGGGACGTATTCTCGATTTCTTTGGCTATCATGATACCGGCGTTGTTGACGAGGACATCAAGTCTCCCGTATTTTTTCAGCGTCTTGTCGATCACTGTTTTCCAATCAGATTCGTTGGTTATATCCTGCTGTATGAAAATAGCCTCTCCTCCGGCAGATTTAATACTTGCTACTGTCTCTTCGGCTCCTGTGATATTTTTATCTGTGGTAACAACGACCTTTGCCCCCTCTTGAGCGAGAAGTTGAGCAGCTGCCCGCCCGATTCCCGTAGCCGCACCGGTTATAATAGCCACCTTATCCTTAACACGATCCATCATTTTCTCCTTGATAAGTCAGTTAATCCGATCATCATTATAATTGTCAAGGCTTTGACTTGATTTACTAGTATGAGGTTCTAACTATCTAACTGCCTGATGCAGTGCAAAAGAGTAGCTGGACTGAAAAACTGCTTTGGCATTTCGTTCCATTTCCGAAACCCTACCCCGTCTGGCAGCTTGTCGATAACTTCGTCATATAATTCCAGGAATGGTCTTTTCGAAAAATCAGGGGCGACGCTTTTTGCCGCGTTTTTCAGGATTTTCATGAACTCGCAACACTCTTCAAGGTATTGATTTATCTCTGCTCCTCGTAAGATAGCTTTTTGTGGAGTGGTCAAGCCCCGGAAAAGATGAGCGTGAACTAAAGTCTTGATAGGTAGTTTTTTAACGCGTTCTAAAGAGTTCACGAACGCGGCCGGATCGTCAAGTATTGGTAGACCCCCTCCGTGTCCGCATACACTCTGCATCGCATCACCGGCCAACAGTATGCCTTCCTCTTCCCAGTAAAAACCGACAGAGCCCTGGGTGTGCCCCGGCAGATGGACTACTTTGAAATCGCAGCCTCCCCCTAACTCGATAATGTCACCATCCCGGAAGGTACCGTCAACCGCCACATAAGGTCCTGGTCCGGTTTCCTCTTCCAGATATTTCTTCTTTTCCTCGTCGAGATGCTCCTTCCCTAAAATCAGCTCTATGATTGTCATTATCTCATGTTCAAAGAGAAGCTCGGGTTTCTCGAAATATTTGGCCTCATCGGCATGAATATATAACTTTGCCTTCGAAGCATTTTTGATCGCCGCATTTCCTGCAGTATGGTCGAAATGAATGTGAGTATTCAAGATAATATCGATATCAGCCATGGTCATCCCAAGCTTTTCCAGGGCTAAAGGAAGAACTTGAAGAACCGGAGGAGCATCTCTATCTGGAAACTGGTCCATGGCAAAGGGGAAAGGTCGTTTCGGCCCCGTATCGACAAGGGCAGTTTTTTCTCCTCTAATCAAGAAGATCAAGATTCCGCCGAGTCCGGAAACATCTATAGCTGAAATCTTCGGGTGAATATCCATATCGCCTCCTAGTTTCGGTTCCTGTTACCAATTTTTCATCAAGATTATGGTTTATTATAATTCTGTTATTTTGATATGTCAATATATAGATTGTTATTATAATAATTGTTAGTATTTAGACAAATATCCTTTTTCCTTAATACAATTATACATCAATAGATTAGTTAGATTAGAGAAAATGAGTAACGGTATATTTGAGCTAGTAGGTAATATTTAGTGGCCATTGCTCAGAATCTACATCGACAGGAATCCTAGTCGCACTTACCGTCATGATATTTACGTTCCTCGTTGGAGTAATATAACAAGTAAGTAGATTGTTACCTAATATTAACAGGGTTCAAAAAGGTACGCCAGATTTTACGCCTGAAGGCTAGGCGTGAAATCATAAGGTAAAAAAGGAACATTTTTCTTTCTTAACTCCAGTCCTTCGACTGTGGTATTTTATCCAGCGTATTGAATGGCTACATCTACTGGATGACCACATTACCCGCACTTTCCCGGTGGAATAGTTTGCCATTAATAGATGATACTAAGGGTTATTACCGTTAAGAGTACTAAGTATTTCGTTTTATCTTGGTATTGTCTTTGACAATCTACCCTGTAATGTATCCCTGTTCCGCTCATCGGAATGTGTTTTGTGATACTTTTGCTTTGTAAGTGGCAGTAAAAGGGCCTTTAATTACCTTTTTTCAGCCACTTACGATACTCCAGGGGTACCCTTAGGGCTTCCATCATACTGCTAAAATGTTGATAACAGTTGATAACAATGTATTAAAGTACCGCTAATGGTAAAAAGATGATGCAATCTTGAATATAAATTGGTGCACCTTACTGGGGATATTGTTCGGGATATGTAATTAAGGAGAACCAAGATAGGACGATAAACATAGTAATTGACAGATGGCAAGCGTGATAATACAATCTCTTTGTTGAAGAGGTTCAGTCTCCTAGCTAAAGTGTAAAAACAGGCAATAAAGATATTAGTCAGACAAATTCAATCTTGCTTTTACAGCTCATTATGAGGGATAGAGGTATGAAGAAAGTATTAGTAGTTACATCAGCCGTATTAATGATATGTATTATCAGCTTTGTCGGGTGTTCCAAAGCATCAGTCCCGACTTCACAATCGTACTCAGACCCCAGGAAAATAGATGCCGGATATATTTCCGGAAAGGTGTTGGGCGAGCCTGACGAGGAGGTGCATGTTTACCAGGGTATACCTTACGCCGCACCGCCCGTGGGAGACCTGCGCTGGAAACCGCCACAACCGATGGCTTCATGGTCCGGAACTCGTGAATGTATTTCTTTGTGTGATCAGTGTCCCCAACCTGCTATGTTTGGTCCTACTTCCGCCGGAACAAGCGATGACTGCCTGTACGTGAACATTATGACGCCGGCCAAAACGGACGCAGACAGGCTACCGGTGATGGTCTGGTTACACCCGGGTGGTTACATCTTTGGCACCGGCAATGAACCAGTCTTTAACGGTATCAAACTGCCCCAATACGGGGTGGTGCAGGTAAACGTCAATACCCGGCTCGGGGCGACGGGTTTACTGGCGCATCCCTTACTTTCTCAGGAATCGCCTAACGGTGTTTCCGGGAACTACATGTTCCTGGATATAATGGCTGCTCTCAAGTGGGTACAGAAGAATATTTCCGCCTTTGGCGGAGACCCGGATAACGTCACCATTTTCGGTGAATCCGGTGGTTCCTGGAAGGGCATTTCTCTGATGGCTTCACCTCTGGCCGAAGGGATTTTCCATAAGGTAATCGGTCAGAGCGGAACCCCAACCGGCAGTTATGCCGGTTCCGCGACTCCTCTCCCCCTGAAAGACATGGAAGCACTGGGAGAGAGGTTATTTGCCAGGCTTGGTATTGATGATGAAGTCGACCCGCTGGCAGCAGCCCGCGCCCTGCCATGGCAGGATATTGTCGACGCCGAAATGGCCCTGGGTAAAGAAATCGGTGCCACCCAGGCGATGTGGGGTGTCTTCGACCTGGCGGTGGACGGCTGGTTTATGCCGGATACACCGCTTAACATCTTCAAAGCCGGCAAACAGCATGCCGTACCTTTCATCATGGGTGGCACCCTGGGAGAAATTACCGATAAACCGGCTGACCCGCTGGGCCTAGTTCCGATTAGAATGCCCGGAATTGTCCCGGATTATGTTGCCATGTTTAAAAGTGCGAAAAATATGGGCGTTAAGAGTTACGCCTACATCTTCGCCCAGGTGCCAAGCAGGTGGAAAAAGGAGGGTCTAATCGCTCCCCACGCGCTCGATCTCATGTATATTTTCGGCTGGGTTGATGACCCGGCGATGTGGTCTGAAATGTACTTCAAGTTTGGAGCCAGGCATCCGAACTCGGGGGCGACGGAAGCGGACCTGGAGGTATCTCAGTCAATGATGCTCATGTGGACGCAGTTTGCTAAAACGGGAGACCCGAATGTCGAGGGCCTGGTTACCTGGCCGTCTTACGAGGCGAGCACCGACGAGTATCTCTATATAGCCGACCCGCTGGAGGTCAGGGCGGGATTCTCCGAAATTGGCCCGGCAAAATAGCGAAACAGGCAGTACAATATCGACGCATTTCCCGGGGTCCGAACGTCCACGCGCCTCCTCAAACTCTGCCAGTCCCTCTACAGGAATTTCATGAGGTCATCAGTAAAAAGTAGTATTGTAAATTCAAATATGATACGCTTTACTAAACCAATAGCTGATATTATGCGAAATCCAGCACCAGCTAAAAGCAGATACATGGTGAAAAAGACCGCAGACGATTATGGAAACGCATAAGTCTCTCAAGGCGCAAACGGTTTCAGGGCCGATTGCTGCCAACAAGCTGGGCGTCACCCTGCCACACGAGCACATCTTCGTCGATGCCCGGGCGAATTTCTTCTTCGAGCCGGCCGACCAGGCCGGGAAAGAGCTGGCCCGTGCGCCGGTCACGCTGGAGAACCTTGCATGGGTGCGCGCCCATGCCTTGAGCAACCTGGACTGCCTGCAATCGCCGGACGAGGCGGTACTGACCGGGGAACTGCTGGCATACAAAAGGGCGGGGGGCAACACCATCGTCGATGTTACCACCAGACCCGTCGGGGGTGATAACCCATCAGGTTTGCAGCGGCTGTCCCGTGCCAGTGGGCTTAACATAATCATGGGCACCGGGCATTACATGGGTCTGCAGTATTCGCCGGAGGCGGCGGCATTGACCGAACGGCAGCTCACCGATGGGATGGTGCATGACCTGACCATGGGCATCAGCGATACGGGGGTACGCGCCGGAATCATCGGGGAGATTGGTCTGACTCCCGCACTGCGTGAAGACGAGCGCCGACTGCTGCGTGCCTGTGCGGCGGCCCAGAGTGAGACCGGGGCGCCCCTGACGATTCACCCCCCGGGACTGGACATTCGTTTAATACGGGAGATACTGGGTATCCTGGGAGAGAACGGGGGCCGGCTTAACAGGACGGTAATCTGCCATATCGACATCATGGGACTGAACCTCGATACCGCCCGCAGCATCGCCGATGCCGGCTGCTATATCGAGTTCGATACCTTCGGACATCTTTTCCCGCCGTTCCTGCTCGGAGAAAGCATAATGAGCTTCCCCAGCGAGTCGCAGAGAATCGAAGCCGTAGTGCGGTTAATCAATGAAGGCTACCTTGAGCGTATCCTCCTCTCCCACGATACCTTCCTCAAGGTGCTCATGGCTGCCTACGGCGGGTTCGGCTACGCACATATTCTCAACAACATCGTCCCCGCGATGCTCCGGCTGGGAGTCACGGAAGAGCAGGTACATACCATGATGGTGGACAATCCCGCGCGTCTGTTAGCGTTTCTTGCCGACTAGTCGGTCCGGCAGCGGTCTACAGTCTATATTCTTCGTACTCGTACTCGCAGGGATGGCCCCAGGTGGCGTACATGACGCTGTCCTCCGGCACCATTATGACCGAGGCCAGGGTCTCCGCGGTAGAACCTTCGAGGGCGTGATTGCAGATGCCCTTCGGATAATGGTTATGGTCGGCCATGATTTCCATCATGCGTTCGACGGTGATATTACCGTAATCCTTTTCGATGAGCCGCCTCATGCGCGGCTCGCGGACGAAGCTGCTCGGGGCGCCCATGTAGACCAGCTCGCCCTTCTTGAAGCGGTCGGTATTATAGTGGTTGGCATGGGCCAAGATATCATTTTCGGGCTGTATCACGTTGAAATCGTCTGGTTTGGTCTCGATGCCGATAATATCTCCGTCTTTGCCTGCCAGGCAGTAGTACATCATGCTGCGCCCCCCGGCGCAGAATATCCCCAATGCATCCCCGATTCTTTTCTGCCTCATCGCCCTGGGGATGACGCAGCAGGCGGGCAGAGTAAGCAGCTGTTCCTCCACGGGACTCACCACGACGTTAAGGACCATCCCCAGGCCTGCCGAGTTAAGAGTCAACTCGCAGGCGCCCCAGAAGACCAGAGAAAGCTGCCTTAGACCGTCGGCATGGGTAACTTTCACGAGGTCAATCGTCCTGCCGACGGTGGCGTCGAAGTTCTGTCCTATAATCGCCTTGCCGTCTTTCGTGGCCTTGCCGGTGACGGCGAAAGACGTGCAGAAGGTCTTCATGCGCTGGTAGTAGAAGCTTAGCTCGAAATTACACCGGAGCAGGAAAATTTCTTCCAGGGAGACGCCGGCGCCATCCGCCTGGCCCTTGAGCATATCGAGCAGGTAGGGGTCGAAACTCTCCACCAGCGGTATGTATTTTCTCAGCGTAGCGACGATTTCCTCTTTGCCGGTCTGGTTGGCCTGGATATATTCTCCGAACATGGAGTCGATGGACGTGATGAAGCTGTCCCGGCGGGCGGCAGCGTACTGCCTGCCGATATCAAAGGCAGCGCCGCCGCACTCTATTACATCGAACCTCTTTTTCTTTTTCACACCTTACCCCTTATTCCGTTTTTAATGTCCGCCGTCCAGCGCCGCCCCAAAGATAAAATCCGGCCATAGCCACCAGGGCAAGCAAAGATATCGTTCCCCAGATAAACAGGGGTTCGGCGGTGAACACGTCAAGGAGTACGCCGCCGAGCAGGGCCGCCGACGAAAACCCCAGTCCTTCGCTCAGGCCGAAAAACGCCATGTAACGTCCCCGCCGGTCCGGCGGGGAGAGTTCTCCAACGACCGAAAGCGATACGGGAGAGAAAACGACCTCGCCCATCGAGATGATTACCATGGCGACAATTGCCAGCGTATAACTCCCCAACCAGCCGTACAGAAGGTAGCCCACAGCGTAAAACAGGGCTCCCAGCGCCAGGGCGCGGTACTTCGCCACCCGGCTGGCGATAATGGCTACGGGATACTGCAATATTACCACGATTATACCGTTGGTGGTGAGCAGCATGCCGTATTGCGACGTGGTGAATCCCACGCGGTCGACGGTGAAGATGGACAGGGTGCTTATCATCTGTCCCATTACGAGGAAGACCAGCAGGCTCAACAAGGTGAACTTAAGTAATTGCGGGTCTTTGACCGCCAGAAAAATAGTCCGCACGTTGACCTGCTCGGCCGTTCCGGCGAAGGACTCTTTAACCAGGAAAAATATCAGCCCGCAGGTGATGAAGCTTGTCATGGCCGTCACCCCGAAAAGCCACGGGTAGGGGAGGAACACCAGCAGGTGCCCGCCTAACGCCGGGCCGATAGCCCAGCCCAGGTTCATGCCCACCCGCAGGATGCCGTATGCCTCGGCCAGGTGTTTTTTCGGGGCAATGTCAACCACCATTGCCTGGTTGGCAGGTCGCGTTATCATCATCGCCGACTGCCCGGTAGCATAAACGACGACGATTGCCCATATCGGGGCCTCGGCGGCGATTAACAGAGCCATTGACACGTACAGCAGGGCCGCCGTCATGGCGGCGCCGACCAGCAGCGGCCGGCGTCCGACCCGGTCCGTGATTACCCCGCCGAATACCTGGGTCACCGCCGAGCAGAGGCCGCTGATAAGGATAATCGTTCCCACCACGGTCATGGGGACGCCGCGTTCCTGGTACAGGTACAGCGAGAGAAAGGGCAAACTGAGAGAAAAGCCGGCCACGTTGAGAAGACCCACGGCGGTGATTATCCATATCCTGGCATCGAACCGGCGGTGGGGTCGGAAATCAATTTCAGCCAGCAAATTTTTCATGAATGCTTTGCCTGTCCCGAAACTCTACGGGTTACCGAGGTGATATCTCTGTAAGAATCAGTCTTCTCTTTCTATCGACGAGATGTATTTGCCGCCGGTGCCCGTCGTGAAGAAAAATATGGGCCGGTCGACTTTGTTGATGGACAGGGGGCAGTGCTCCATGCCACTGGGGACGAAGACCAGGCAGCTCCTGGTGATGATATGCTTCTCGCCGCCCATCCAGAGTTCAACCTCGCCTCCGAGGTCGTGGATATCGTCGGGGTTGCTGCCGAAAAACGCGATAATCTCGTCGAAATCGTGCGTGTGGGCGCCAACGATGTTTAGCCTGGGCTTGTAGTACCAGACGACCTCGGTGTAAAACGCGCCTTCTATTTTGTTGGAGTCCAGCCAGGCTACGTGCGAGTACGTCCCCTTATATTCGTCGGCGAATTTCTGTTTTCCCTCGGGGAGCTTGACATCCGTCATGAAATACCTGTCATACTTGCCCATTTTATTCCTCCTTATGATATATTTTTTTAGTGTTGTTGCTTTTATTTCCTGCTCCTCCAGAGCAAGCCGATGCATGCGAGCGTTACCACGACCAGAAAGGCACCGGTAACGGCGAAGCTGGTACCGAAACCGAACCTATCGATAAGATAACCTATCAGGGGCGTCAGCGCGCCTCCGCCGCCCCGGCTGCCGAAGTAGTAGAATCCGAGAAATTTCGGACGTTGCTTTTCCGGCACATCTCCTATTATATACGATTCCACTATCGGCATGGTGGTGTACATGGACATGCCGACGGCGAACGACAGCAAGTAGACGGGCCATCCGTAGGATGCCAGCGGCAACAGGTAAAGCAACGGTCCGCCGATAAGTACCGTAATCAGCATTACCCTGGCCATGCCGAACCTGTCGGAGAAATAACCGCCCAGCGGACCCGCCAGCAACCCGGCAAAGTGCACGACGGCCAGCATGGCCGCGCCGGCTTCTTCGCTGACTTTAAGGGAATCCACGGCGAACAGCGGTATGAACGATACCACGGAGAGTATGGTGGCGTAGCTGGTTATGCCCAATAACAGGAACGCTATAAGTCGGCGGGTATTGTTCTGCGGAGGTGGTGTTACTTCGTGGCTCTCGGGCCCGGCGCGCTCGTATTTGGGGTCGGGCTTCCAGCGCCTCAGCAATATATAGAAGACGATGCCGAAGACGAACGTAATCAGGGCGAGGCCGATGAACGAGCCGCGCCAGCCGAAGTAACCGGCGATTGCCACGGCAATCAGGGGGGTCAGGAAGAAGCTGCACGTGCCGCCCACCTGGTGAATTCCGAGGACCATGCCCCGCTTTTCCGGCACCGCCAGTTCCGAGACCAGGGGCGCCGATGCCGGATGGTAGCCGCCTCCCAGCAGACCCAGGAGTACCAGAAAAGCCGCTATCATGTAATAGGAAGGAGAGACCCCGATGATTACCCCGACCACCGCCACCCCGGAGATGCCTATAGTCATAATCAGGCGCAGGCCAATCTTTTCCGTCAGGTAGCCCGCCGGTATCTGGCTGACGCCGTATGACCACGAATAGGCGGAGAGCAGCCATCCCGCCTGTGTGTAGTCGAGTATGAATTCGTCGCGGATGAACGGCAACAGCGGTGTCAGCAGTGCCCCCAGGAGGTGGTGCATGAAATGGGCCAGGATAAAGAGTACCAGAAGTCCTGAAAACGGAGGAAAGCGGAGTCTTTTTATAACGGGCTCCTTTTCTAGTTCCGGTTACCGGAGTTCGGCGCCGGTAACGGTATGTTCAAACAGTTATCCGCCCGGTAATAACGCTAGACGTACTCGGGATTGAACAACAGGGCCATCATCATCTGCGGCTTGTTCTTGTCGACGCTTTTATAGACAATCGGGCAGTGCGTTATCCCCGCCGGAATGAACACAGCCGTGGTGTGGGTAAAGCTGTGTTTTTCTTTGTCCTTGCCTTTACCTATCGTTATCTCGACTTCCCCGCCCAGGTCTCCTTCCGGATTAGTGGCGATAAAGAGGAGGATTTCGTTTTGCTTGTGTTTATGCGGTTTTACCCAACCTGGCACGGAAGGCAGGTGGGTGCCGTAAATCCAGTTGATATCGAACCATACCGGGCACCCGGGCACGATTTCGCCGTCGAGGTAGATTTCGGCGGGATTTTTCCAGGGATATTCGGCTTCCTTGGAATGGTGCGCCAGCTGCTGGGCGACCTTGGGGTCCGATATGACGTATTTCCCGTATTTAGTTTCTGCCATTTCACTCTCCTGTAAGATAACTATTGATAACCGGGCGGTATATTCACCCGCCTGTACTTTCTCTCGTGCAGGCAGTAAACGAGGGCTAAATGTTAAAAGGTAGTGCGCGGTTCGTTGCCGGTTACGGGGTTCCTGTAATGGAAAGGCACGACGTACCTGTCCGGCAGCGGTTTATAGACAGTCGAGGGCTTATCCGGGGTGCCGCTGGCCATGGAATAGACCACCGGCGTCCTGGCCCAGCCTTCATGGAGAGGAGTCCGGAAGATAAGATAGAAGTGCATTTTCTTGAAAGCCCAGATGCTGCCCTCCTTGATATATTCCACCTCATAGACGCCGAAGCCGACCATCGCGGTCAGTTCGTTATTGTAGGGCACGGCCAGCAGTATAACGCACTGCCATCTTCCCCTGGCCGTTTTACCGCCCGGGTCCAGGTTAACGACCCCCTGGAGCTGCATGTGGGTGCCGAGGCTGCCTTTTCCGGGGGGCAGGCCGCCGCCGCTCAGGAAACCCTTGAAGAACCTTTCCACGCCCGCCTTGCCCAGATAGACGCCGCTGTCGCTTATCTCGAGCGATTCCGTCTGGTCGGAAAAGAGGTCTACGATGTCATCCCACAGGCGATTATCCAGGTAATAACCGTAGGTCCTCTGCAGTTTTTTGATTTCCTGTATATCGCGCACGGCGGTAAGTTCGGACTCCAGGAAGTCGATTTTCTCTTCCAGGTACTTAATCTGCGCCTGTAGTTTTTTCTCATTCATAAGCTATCTCCTTTTTACAGGGTTTACGCGGATGTTTTTATCAGATGGGGTCGGCGAGCTTGAAACGCGGCGGCTTCGTGGTCACGTACAGCGCCGTTTCCCAGCCTACCTCCTCGGGTTTGACCAGCGGGCGAAAACGCCCGGCTTTCTCGGCGGCTACAAGCGACGTGGCATAGTTATCTTTTACCATGATATTGTGGGACTTATGGAGAGGCGGGTAGTTGAACGATATGGCGCCTTCCGGGCAGGTCTGCTCGCATAACCAGCACTGCTCGCACGGGTGGAAAACCGGCGGGTCCACGGAAAAGTCGATGCTGTTAGTGGGGCAGAGCTCCACGCAGTAGTTGCAGCGGGTACACCTGTCCATGTCGATGCTGAATCCCTGTGCCCGCGCCTCCATCACGCCCGTGGGCAGAGTGCCCACCATCATACTACCGTAAATCTCGTCGTAAGCTTTACCTTCCGGCAGCTTCTGGATAAGGCCGGTCTCACCGGCATGTATTCTCCGGCTGCGTTCGACCATCTCTCGACCGAAATCCCCGGCCTCCTGGAGGTCGATATCGTCCGGGTGGCCGTCGGTAAAGTAGGGTTTGGGCACATAAGGAAGATATACGGCACAGTACCAGTTCTTGAAACCGATGACGACCAGCCCCTTATTTTTCAGGGCGGTTACCGCTTCACGCATGAAACCGACCGGCAGGGCGGCGTGGGTGTTGAAAACGAAGCAGTGCTTTCCCTCCAGGGAGTTCATACCATCGATAAATTGTTTAAGCTCAATCGGCATTCTGCCCAGTCGCACCGGACTGCCGATGCCGATAAGGTCGTAATCAGCCAGAATTTTCGGGTCAGTCTTGCGGAGCTTGACGATGTCACACCGGTCGAATCCGGGGCTCATACCTTTATAGATAGCCTCGGCAATCTGTTTGGTGTTACCGGTATACGAAAGATAGACGATTATCCCTTTTGACATGGTGACCTCCTGTTAGCCTGACGACCCGAAGCCCGGGTATTTGAGTGGCGGGGCAATTTCATCCGCCACGTCGTCGAGGCCCAGTTCCAGCAGCTTCTTGCGACTCGGCACGGTGGTTACCCAGTCCCAATCGAGGGCGCCCAGGTTCCACAGGCTCTCCGATTTTTCTTCAATCGTTACCCCGGCCAGCGGGCCTTCCGGCTGGGGCGGCACGCCGACAACCCTATCGTGTATGAAAACCTTCATGGGGTTAATGCCCTCGCGAAGGTTGAAGACATGCCTCATGTTGGCGATTCTTTCGCCCGCCTTGAGCAGCTCTTCCCAGGAGCGGTCCCAGCCGGTGACGGCTTTCATCATGGCTGGTGCGTATGGTGAGCCCATCGTTGGGTTCGAGGGGAGGGGAGAAAGGTAAACGAAAAGGCAGGTGCCCATGGAGTTATTGAGATGCCTTTCGAATCCGTCCGGCCCGAAAGCCCCGGTGTGCCGACCGGGGGTAGAATCCATCTTATAGACGGTGGCGGTGGGGTGGCGGGGGTATTGAAGGGGATGGCCCTTCAGCTTGGGGTCGTGCATGCCTGGTTCCTGGCCGCCGGCATGTACCGCGAATTCACTGGCTCCGTTGCCGATTTTTTCACCGGCGATGGCGACGCCTTCCGCCAGAATGTCCCCGATATCCTCGCGCCTGGCCAGTTTCTCCGTCATGGCCACGAGAGCATCGGGGTCGCCCCACTTGAGGTCGATACCGCCCGTGTCTTTCTTAGTGATGATGCCGTGCTCGTACAGTTCCAGCGCAAAGGCGATGATACTACCGGCAGAGATAGTATCCATCCCGTAGCTATTGCAGATATAGTTGGCCATGGCTATCGCCTCGGCGTCGGTGTTAAGGCAGTTGGCGCCGAAAGCGCCGATGGTCTCGTATTCCAGCCTCTTACTGCCGGCAGGGTAGGGGTATTTTGTCCCGGCTTTGAGGACAGCCTTGCAGGCGGTGGGACAGTGCCAGCAGCCCGTCCGGTAGTCGAGATTGGCAATCATCTTGTCTTTTTGTAGACCGGAGACATCCGATAGTTCGTTCACGCCGATACCGCCCCAGTTCTTGATGGGGGTATCGCCGCTCATTGCCGAGATATCTCCGTGCCCCGAGGTGCCGTACACGTTCATGCCGCTGAACATCATTTTGGAGGCTTCCATATGTTGTTTTCTGATATTGTTGGCGGCTTCCTTATCGGCCAGGGGCACCTCCTGGTTTCCTCTGGCGACCACCGCCTTCAGCCGTTTTGAGCCCATTATCGCGCCCAGCCCGGAGCGCGCCGCGGCGTCCCCGTGGCGATTGATAATGCAGGCCACGCGGCAGAGTTTCTCCCCGGCGGGGCCGATGGACACCACTTCGGCATCGTCGCCGTATTCTTTTTTGAGGGTGTCCTCCGTATAGTACGTATCTTTACCCCAGTACTGACCGGCGTCTTTCAGCTCGGCCTTGCCGTTGTCCAGCAGCAGGTAAACGGGCTTATCCGCAATGCCGGTGAAAAACACTCCGTCGAATCCGGCGAACTTGAGCCTGGGACCGAAATGTCCGCCGGAGTTGGCGTCCCCCCAGCCGAAGGTCAGCGGCGACTTTCCCATGGCCGTGTAACGCGTACCGCTGATTGCCGGGGTACCGGTCAGTGGCCCACTCATCAAGCCGAAGATATTGTCCGGTCCCAGCGGGTCCACTCCGCCTTTCATCCGGGAATAGAGCAGGCGTGAGCCTATGCCGTAGCCTCCGATGAAATCCCTGTAGAGGCTGTCATCCGGCTGTTCTACTTCTATTTTACCCGTGGAAAGGTCTACCCACAGGAGTTTTCCCATGTATCCTCCTCTTACCATTTTGACTCCTTTCAGTAAAAATTAACGGGGATAATCGCGGTTTATAGCAACGGGTGATATCATATTCTGAAGCAGGCCACTTCATGGCCGCTGCCGACGTCTCTTAGTTGAGGTATTGTCTCCATGCATTCCGATGTGGCTAAATCACAGCGGGGGTGGAAATGACAGCCGCTCGGCGGATTTGCCGGACTGGGCACCTCGCCCTTCAACACGATGCGATGGCGGGTCTGTTCGATATGGGGGTTGGGTATGGGCACCGCCGAAAGCAGGGCTTTGGTATACGGGTGGAGCGGATTGGAATACAGCTCCTGGGCGTTGGTTATTTCCACGATACGCCCCAGGTACATGACAGCCACGCGGGTGCTGATATGCTGTACGACGGAGAGGTCGTGGGCGATGAAGAGGTAGGTCAGCCCCAGCTTGTCCTGGATTTCTTCAAGCAGGTTGATAATCTGGGCCTGAATCGAAACATCCAGAGCGGATATGGGCTCGTCACAGACCACCAGCGAGGGGCTGCAGGCCAGGGCGCGCGCAATGGCCAGGCGCTGCCGCTGGCCGCCGCTGAACTCGTGGGGTACACGGTTCATCATCACGGGATTAAGTCCGACGAGGTTAAAAAGCTCGGACACCCTTTGCCCAAACTCGCCCAGTCCCACAAGTTTGTGTGTTTTCAAGGGTTTTCCGACGATGTTACGGGCTGTTTGACGGGGATTGAGCGAACCATAAGGGTCCTGAAAAATGGCACCCATGTGTATGCGCAGCGGCCTGATATGGCTTTCCGGCATTTTCGAGATATCGTTCCCGAGGAACATGATATTCCCGGAAGTAGGACGGTACAGGCGCAGGATGCAGCGACCGACGGTGGTCTTACCGCACCCGCTTTCGCCCACCAGTCCGAGGGTCTCGTTTTTCTTTATCCTGAAACTCACATCGTCGACGGCTTTAATGTCACCGACCTTGCGGCGCAATATACCCGCCGTTATGGGGAAGTACATTTTCAGGTTTTTTACTTCTATGACGGCATCGTCCACTGCGTCTTTCATTTCTTCTCCCGGGTATCAACGTGACATGATACGTAATGCTGGCCGTCTACGTGTCTTAATGCGGGCCAGGGTTCTCGTTTACATTTTTCGGTCTGGTAGGTACATCTGGGGAGGAAGGCACAGGTCGGTTCCATATCAACCAGGTTGGGAGGCAGGCCCGAAATCGGCACCAGCTTCCTCGTGTTCCTTGTTTCTCCCAGCTGGGGCACGCACTTGAGCAGTCCAATGGTATAAGGGTGTTGCGGGTTATCGAATATATCGAATGAGAGTCCGGACTCAACGATACGGCCGGCGTACATGACGTAAATCCTCTGGGCGTAACGGGCAACCACACCGATATTGTGGGTGACGATAACGAGCGAGGTATCGATTTCCTCGGTCATTTTTTTCATGAGTTCCAGTATCTGGGCCTGGGTGGTAACGTCAAGGGCGGTGGTAGGCTCGTCGGCGATGAGTATTCCGGGATTACAGGAGATGGCCATGGCAATCATTACCCGCTGGCGCATGCCGCCACTGAACTGGTGCGGGTAGGCGTCGATGCGGTTTTCCGCTTCGGGGATGCCCACCAGCTTTAAAAGTTCGATGGCTCGCGCCCTGGCGGTGTGCGGCTCCATGCGGAGATGCCACTCCAGCGTTTCGGTCAACTGCCGATTAATCGTCAGCACCGGATTGAGCGAGGTCATCGGCTCCTGAAATATCATGGCAATCTTGCCGCCGCGGACGGAACACATATAATCGCCCTTGGCATCGTATTCGAGTAGGTCCTTACCTTCGAAGATGACCTTGCCGCCGACTATCTCACCAGGAGGGGTGGGTATCAGTTGCATCACGGACAGCATACTCACCGATTTCCCGCAGCCGCTCTCTCCCACCAGACCGATAGTCTCTTTCCGGTTGAGGTGCAAGGAAATACCATCAACGGCCTTAACCTGCCCGTGGTAGGTATTGAAGTAAGTCTTTAAATTTTCAACATCCAGCAGAGATTCCATATCAACTTCCCCATCATTCTCTTGGCGATGACTAAATGACACCTCTCAATCTCGGGTCGAGGGCATCGCGCAGGCCGTCTCCCATCATATTAAAGCCGAAGACCACCAGCATGACCGCGAGTCCGGGCGACATGGATAATTCGGGGTTGGTAAGGAGATACCTGTAGCCGTCATTTACCATGCGGCCCCAGACCGGCGTCGGCGGGGTGATACCAACTCCCAGAAAGCTAAGTCCGGCTTCAGCGAGGATGGTGGCGCCGATTCCCATGGTCATCATTACCAGTATCGGCGCGAAGCAATTGGGCAAAATTTCGGTGAACATGATATTCATGTTACTTGCGCCCATGGCGCGCGCCGCCATGACATACTCGTTTTCTTTGATGGTCATGGCTGTGCCGCAGGTGATACGGATCACCGGGGCTATCATTCCGACGGTCAGGGCTATAATGACATTCTGCAGCCCACCGCCGAGCAGCCCGGCGATGAGGAGGGCCAATATCAGACTCGGGAAGGCCATCAGGCCATCGGTAATCCTCATAATTATATGGTGCACCACTCCCGTGGAATTGGCGGCGACAAGGCCCAGGAATACGCCGATAGCGGTTGATATGGTGATTACCACGATGCCGATAAACAGCGAAGTACGCGCGCCATAAATCAGACGACTCAACGTATCCCTACCAATTTCGTCGGTGCCGAGAAGGTGTGTACTGCTGGGGTGTGACAATGAGTTCATAACGTCCATCTCGAGGGGGTCGTAGGGAGCCATCCAGGGACCGAAAATAGTGATTATTAAGAAAATAACAATAATTACCAGGCCGACGACGGGGAGCGGCCGGCCGAAGAATACGGATATGGTACGCTTAAAATCGCTGTACTTTTTTAGAGGTACATCCGAGACCGCAGCATCCTTGAGCGGAGCTCCAGGGCCTGAACTACCTGTCATGCCATGACTCCTTAATCATATCTTATCCTTGGGTCAAGCCAGCCGTAAGAAATATCCACTGCAATATTGGAGAACGTTATCAATACCACCATCATCAGAGTGCTGGCCTGAACAATCATATAATCCTGCCCGAGAAGGGCTGTGGTAAGCAGTCTCCCGACGCCGGGAATGTTAAATAAAGTTTCGATAATCACCGAGCCTCCGAACAAGCCGGCGACCAGGAAACCCATGTTTGCCACCAGCGGTATCAGGCCGTTCTTGATGGTGTGCCGGAGCACGATAACCCGTTCTTTCAGTCCTTTTGCCCAGGCGGTGCGTATGTAGTCCTGGGCAACAACCTCAAGCATGCAGGAGCGTGTGAGGCGGGTGTTCGAGGCGAGGCCGAAGAGCGACATGCAGAAAATCGGTAATATTATCTGGCGCGTGTTTAACCAGAAGTCATCGAAAGGCGATGTATAGCCCGCGATGGGCAGCCAGCCTAATTTAAGACCGAAGAGATATATCAGCAGAATAGCCGCCCAGAAGCTGGGTACAGTAATACCTATGTTTGCCAGGAGGGTAAGCAGGGTATCCAGCCAGGTGCCCCTCCTCAATGCGCAAATTATGCCGAAACCTATGCCGACAACGGTAGCAAATATCGCGCCGATGATGCTCAGGTGCAGGGTGACCGGCATACGTTCGCCGATGAGCTTCGAAACGGGTTTCTGAAGGTTAATGGATTCTCCAAAGTCGCCGTGGAACATGTCAGCAATCCAGGTGATATATTGCACAGGCAGCGGTTTGTCCAGACCAAATTTTGCCTGCAGTTCTGCTAACTGGGCAGGGTCATAAAGCGTATCCCTGAATTGTTGCTGGGTTAGATACATTAAAAGCGGGTCACCTGGTAACAGCCGTATCAGCAGAAATACCAGGATAGTCACTATAACGATGACGATAAGACCCATGAAAATGCGGCGAACGATATATCCCGCCATTCAAGACCTCTCGCTGGTGTATTATTGCTTTAGTGATACTACTTTAAATATGCTTTAAAAGATGCCGTACCGACGAATCGCCCCGCAGGTCCGGCACCCCTTTTTGTCCTGAAAGAAACCTGTTTTAGTTAAAAAACCAAGTTCGTCCCTGATAGTCTGTTCTCACTAAAAGTTATTGCGAACCTGCTTATTTTTTCCTCCAGTGGAGGAGCCTGAGTACATCCGGGCCCCTCCACTGGTATGTCTTTCTTTTCTTCAGCTATCCTATAGAGTATTACTGTTCTTTCCAGATAGCTTCCGGCCACCACATGTCCATGGCACCGCCGGCATGAAGTACGAAGCCGTGAGAGGTACCGTCATTCACGCCGAAGGGGGCATCTCCCCTCCAGGTAAAGGTGATACACTCATTGTAGTCGAGTTTGACGATATCCTTCATCATTTCCACTCGCTTGGCATCGTCAATCTCGGACATCATCGCTGCCCACTTATCATGCCATCCGGCCGGCATGTACATGCTGGGCCAGGCAGCCGGGTCACCCCAGCGGGAGTTTAGACCAGGGATGGTATCATAGGTCGGGAATCCCGGGTGCAGCAGGCCTTCCCAGCCGCCATACCACATAGAGGTTGCCCTTCCCATGTCAGCAATGTCCATCTCGGCTTCAATTCCCATCTTTCTAAGCTCGGTTGCCAGAGCTTCCAGGAAGTTCATCTCCGCGAAGGTGTCCGAATGAAGTACCGTCGGGAAGCCGTCGGGGTAGCCAGCTTCCGCCAGCAGTTGCTTGGCTTTGTCCAGGTTGTATTCACGTATGGGCAGTTCGGGGCAATACCACGGGTCTTTTGGTTCAGCCATCTGGTACAGAGCCACAAACCCTCTCTTTTCACCGCCGCCGATACCGTTGACCAGGGTCTGCTTGTCGACGCCATAGTGAATTGCTTCCCGTACTTTCTGGTTGGCGAAGGGGGAATCCTGGTTGGCGCTGTCCCACATCATGGCGAAGTGGAATCGCAGCGGATACTGTGAAATGATATAGCCCTGCTCCTCCAGCATGTTGGACGTAGCCAGTTGAAGGCCTGTTGCCAGCTCGTCAGCCTCGCCCGCCTGGAAGGACATCACCGCGACGGTCCTGTCGGCGATGGTCCTGATGATAATCGCATCAAGGTAGGGCTTGCCTTCCTGCCAGTAGTCCGGGTTCTTGGTGTATTTGACGAAGTCCTCCGGTTTAAAGGTATCGTATAAGAAAGGACCGGTGCCTACCATATGGAGCTCGGATATGTTTTCTTCCGTGGCGGGTGTCTGTAGAGCCGTCGGTGAGGCAATCATACCGGTAAGCCCTGTCAGCGCCGTCATGTAGTTGTAGTTATACATCTCGAAATTGGCCTTGAGAGTGTAGTCGTCAATAATCTCGTAAGATGTTGCCGCATTCAGTACCGCCGCGCCCCAGAGTCCTGATTGAGCAGTTGCCTCCAGGTTGAACTTAACCGCCTCGGCATTCAAGGGGGTTCCATCGTGGAACTGGACACCCTGGCGTATATGGAAGGTCACGGATTTACCATCCGGAGCAACATCAAAGGTTTCCGCCAGATGACCTATGAGGGTTCCATTTAGATCCAGCCGGAGTAACGGTTCCAAGCAGGGAGTCATATGCCTGGCCGACAAGGAACCTCCATCGGCAGGTGGGTTAACATTGGAGGGAATTGTGTCCGACAGCATGACCCACGTACCGCCGTACTGTGGCTGGTCAGGAGATGGAGCCGGCGCTGGTTCAGGTTCCGGGCTGGGTGCCGGCGCTGGTTCCGGGCTG
This sequence comes from uncultured Dehalococcoidaceae bacterium, assembly GCA_964584575.1. Lineage (GTDB taxonomy): Bacteria > Chloroflexota > Dehalococcoidia > Dehalococcoidales > RBG-16-60-22 > JAFGPF01. The sequence continues at coordinate 20,999 of CAZPAS010000005.1, forward strand.
GGCGCCGGCGATGGTTCAGGGCTGGGTGCGGGCGCCGGTGCGGGTGCGGGTTCCGGTTCGGGCTCGGCACAGCCACCTAGTATCAGCGAGCCGATTACCGCTATCGCTAAAATGATAATAAAATATTTTTTCAACGTTTTTCCTCCTTTATTACAAGGGAGAGACTCTTTGTTCCATTGTGTAAACGGGCGTTTATTTTATTGCGTATTACTTAGATATGACACCTCCTTCTAATAAATTTATATGCTAAGCAGTATTTCCCGTGCTTAAAGTTTTCACTGAGAGAAACACGGGCACGTTACAATTACATTCAGGTTATATCAACACCATGTGCACTTCAAGATACTAATAGACTCCATCTTTTGGACAACCGTATGTACCTTTTGACAGGATTCACGGCGCAAGTCCCGGAATTACTCCAAGGCGACAGGACAAAGGCGACGTTGCAGTGAGTACGCTTTCGTTTTACCCGGAAATACGATATTCACGATGCATTCCATTTGCGACCGCCGCATGAAAAAATTGCGGGGATTTATTATTGTTTTCCCCGAGTAACCGGAACCGCGTATTCCGGTATGATGGAAGATATGGCCTAATGTCCGAAAGGTGGAGACTATTTGTATCTTGAACCTCATCATTGATTAATATACTCTAAAAGCGATATTTGCTTTTTATTTTTTTATAGAAGCTTATCCGGTTATGATTTCGACTTCAGGACAGGGTGCCAGGACGTATGCCAGCGGACTTAGTGATAATTAACGGTAAAGTCATAACGGTCGACAGGGACTTTTCCATCGCCGGGGCGGTTGCGGTCGAGGGTGGCAGGATAATGGCTGTCGGCTCCAGTGAAGAAATCAGGGCGCTGGCCGGCCCCCGGACGAAGACCATAGACCTGGAAGGCAAGACGATGCTTCCAGGTATCAACGATGCCCATCTCCACGCCATGCTATACTGGGGTTCTAGGCCGCCCGTGGTACTCGATGTCGGCTTCCCTGCCGTGAAGTCGATTCGGGATATTGTGAACGCCGTCGGGAAGGAAGCCCGGAAGACCAAGCCCGGGAAGTGGATACGGGGGACGGGACTGAATCTGGGCGTTTTGAAAGAATGTAAGAGCAGCCCTGTGCGTTACCCGGCCCGATTTGACCTCGACCTCGTATCGCCGGACAATCCCGTTTGCCTGGGGGTCATTCCTTTTACCATCGGGGAAAACGTCACCTGGCTCAACAGCCAGGCCCTGGAACTGGCGGGAATCACCAGGGATACGCCAGCGCCTCCGGGCTGTGAGATAGTCAAAGACCCCGCAAACGGCGAGCCGACCGGCTTGCTGAAGGGAATGCAGCTGGGCGAGATGGCGGCCAGGGTTATTCCCGAGTTAACGCGTGAACAGAAGCGTAAAGCGCTTATCACCGCCATGAAGGAGCTGAATGCGCTGGGAATCACGAGCATCACGGAGGGCGCCCTCGGGCCGGGTGGCGCGGGATACCAGGGAGGACTGTGGGACGAAGAATGTATCGATGTATATAAAGAGCTTGACGATAGGGGCAAGCTCTCCATGAGGGTCGGCATCATGATGCTCTTTACGCCGTACGGCACGTATGACCCCGAAATGTTATACCGGGGATTGTCCCGGGCGGGGACGAATTTCGGCAATGGCAGCGAGCGGTTGAGGATGGCGGGGGTCAAGCTCTTTGCCGACGGCATTCCGTTGAGCAGGACCGCCTGGATGTATGAAGACTACGAGGGCGGCGGCAACGGTAAGATGCTTTTCACCGGGGAGAGCGATGAAGAACGCTGCCGGGAGCTGGATAGAATTGTTGCCCATTGCCATAAACTCGGTTTCCGGGTGGGCATTCACGTCACGGGTGACAGGTCTATAGATGCGTGTATCGATAGCTTTGTAAAAGCCGAGCGCGGAGAGTCGAAAGGTCTCCGGCATTACCTCATACACGGGGACTATGTATCGCGGGAGGGGGCAAAACGGATGGCCGTTTATGATATCGGCGTCTCGGTACAGCCAGCCCTGGCGGACGTCGTGATGAACTTCCTGTCGTATTCGGTGGGCAAGGAAAGAGCAGTGCGTTACGGTAGTCTCACGACATTACTCGATGCCGGCGTCCATGTCGCTGCTGGTTCCGATGCCCCGGTTACTTATCCCGACTGGAAGGCGACGATACAGTCCATGATTACGAGAAATTATGCGTCCGAGGATGAGCCGGCACGTCACGTAACCGTTGAAGAGGCTATCCGCATGTTCACGGTGGAAGGCGCCTGGCAGGACCATGAGGAAGATATCAAAGGGTCTATCGAGGAGGGCAAGCTGGCGGACTTCTGCGTTCTGGACGAAGATATCTTAAGCGTCGAGCCGGAAAGGATAAAGGACATACACACCCTGATGACGATTATCGGCGGCGAGATTGTGTACAGGGCATGAGAGGAAACCTGAACGTCGCGAATAATATAGAAAAATCATTTAAGGAGGCTGCAAATGGATACTCATCACCGCACTTTTTTTGAAGGGATGCAGATGGACATCGCCAAAACACTGACGGTGGGCAAGCTGATCTTTCTCTCCGGGACGGAGGCGATGGACTTCGACAAGGGCGGAGCGGTCCCCGAGAGCATGGACGAGCAGATAGAGGTGGTTGTCAGGAAGATGAACGCCGCGCTGGAGGAGCTCGGTCTTAACATCGGGAACATGGTAAAGCATACTATATACATGACAAAGGGCTCGGCAAATCCCATCGACGTAATTCAGAAATTTCACCAGGAATGCTACCGTCTGGCGCCGGATTTGAAAGAGAAGCCCAGTACCGGGACGCTCGCGGTCGTGGACGGACTGGCTGTCGACACGTTTAAGGTCGAGGTGGACGCGATAGCCGCTTATCCCGACTAAAGTTTTGATGCAACCTTAAAGGGCATTGTTCTATACTTTATATTAAGATATATAGTTATCCGGATTATCCGACCGGACGTGCCACGGCGTAAATCCGCTATCGGCGTTATTAGCGTATGAGCAGAACAAGGAGCACCAGATGAAGGAGAAGAAAGAGTACCGGGTAATCGAGTGCAGCGGCAGTTTTCATGAAATCGGCCGGCAGTACGGCGAGTCCTGCCGGCAAAGCCTGGTGGCTTCCATTGAGTCGCTTTTTAGTTCGATAAACATGTTCCAGAAAGCCGGCAGAGAAGAGGTAATCGCCAATGCAAAAAAATACCTTCCGCTGGTGGAGAGCTTCGACCCGGATTTAGTCGAGATGCTTAAGGGACAGGCGGAAGGGGCGGGTGTGTCTTTCGACGACGTTTTTGCGTTGAGGTGCCAGCTTGAACTGGGCATGTACTACCAGCGTATCAACACCCTCTGCACGTCTTTCATCGCTACGGGAAATGCCACCCGCGGCGGCCGGACCATCATCGGTCAGACGTACGACCTTAATCCGGGGATAAGCATTGACCTGGTCAAGACGACGTATGCCGATGGCCTGGAGCAACTATCGCTGGTATTCGCCGGCGGGGGAGCCGGGGAACTTCCCCTGAATTCGGCGGGGCTGGGGATGGTCCTGAACGTCATGCTGAGTCCTGCCGAGGAGCAGACGCTGAACGTGCCCTGTTCGTGCGTAATACCGAAGGCGATGCGGCAGAAGAGAATCGGCGACGCTCTGGGGGTCGTCTGCGCCGCCGGGCGGAGTATCCTGTACTACGGCTTTGCCAGCGCCGACGGGGATATCATCGGTATCGAGACAAGGCCGGGCGATTATAACGTTATATATCCCGAGAGGGACATCATCGTCCACACGAACCATTACATTACAGAGAGGTTCAAGAGGGGCGATAAGATGTTCGGTTTCATGGAAGGGGACAGCTACATACGCATTCAGCGGCTGAAGAGGCTCATGGAACAGCACTATGGGGAACTGACCGTCGAGTTGATGCAGGAGTTCCTGACCGACCATACCGATTACCCGCGCTCTATCTGCAAACATACCGACATGGAGGTACAGCTTGGCGAGACTCTCGCCGCTGAAATCATGGTGCCCGCGGACGGGGTGATGTACGCCACCTGGGGGCAGCCCTGTAAGAATGAATATATCGAGTACAGACTGCGTTAAGCTATCGGTCTGCGCGGTAGTTCCTAGCCTTTAAATTCTACGGAGATCGTGGTGCCTTTACCCGACCGGGAAGAAACCTGTAAATCGCTGCTGAGTAACCGGGCCCTTTCCTGCATCCCGATTATCCCGATTCTTTCCTGGTGCGGGAAGTTATCGATATCTTTGAACACAAAGCCTTTGCCGTTGTCCTGAATAAGCAACTTAACGATTTCTTTAGAGAAAACCAGTTTTACGTTCACCTCGGTTGCTTCGGCGTGCCGCCTGATGTTATTCAGGGCTTCCTGGGCGATGCGGAACAAATGGTTGTTGACCTCCTGGTCCAGCGAACGTTGACGGCCCTCCACGGACACCTTAGCCTGGACGGAGTCGTCCCGGTTCAGTTGGTCCACCAGCCACCTTATCGCCGGCACGAGGCCGAGGTCGTCAAGTATGCCGGGTCGGAGGGCAAGACTTAGCCTTTTTGTGTCCTCGGCGATGTTTAATACGGTGTCCTTGATAACCTCCAGGTCGTCCCCCGCGTCCTGGTCAATATTGCGGATTTTTTCGACCGCCAGCTTACGCACATCGTTGGCCACTATCCATAATCGCTGGGTGGTGTCGTCGTGGATTTCCCTGGAAATGCGTTTCCTCTCTTCTTCCTGGGATATGAATATGCGCGCCATGTAAGCCTGGCGGTCTTTTTCACGTTCCAGCGATGCCTTTTTTTCCGATTCCCTCCACTTTATTTGCAGGGCCAGGATGACCACAATCAGGAGGGGCACCAGCAGCAGGAAGACGTTGGTTATCAGGGAGTTGATATCGGGCGCGTAATAATAAATCCTGGGAATCATTATGGCCATGGCGAACAGCCATGTCAGCAGGATGCCGCGCCACCAGAATATCAGTGCGGCATACACGAAGGGTATAAAGAAAAGGATGCCGTGGATATCGTTGTTGAATTCGAAAATTACCAGGTACCACAGCCAGCCCCAGCGCTGGTTGAAAAGACCGGTGAACAGGATGTCGGAATAGTAGATGAAAGTCAAGCCGAGTATGATAGCAACTATCGCCCAGAAATGGAAGTTACAGAGGACGCTGCTCCTAAATGTGAGATTTATACCTGCCAGCCGCTTCATGCCAGTGCCTCATCACCCGATGTCGTTTATATTGATGAACCCGATTCGTAACGAAGTTATGACCGCCTCTGTCCTCGAGGACACATCCAGCTTGCGGAAGATATCAACCATGTGACTTTTCACGGTGCGTGAGCTTATTTTGAGCTCGTCGGCAATTTCCTTGTTACTGATGCCCCTGGCGATTAACTGCAGTATCTCCAGTTCCCGGGCGGTGAGTTTCACGCCGGTATCCAGCCGTACGGGTTTGGTGCTGTGCCTGAGGGCGTATTTAAGGACCTGCTGGAATACCTGGGGCGAGAGTACCGTTTCGCCGGCCACCACCGAGCGTATGGACTTGATGATGTCTTCGACCAGTATGTTCTTGGTCAGGTATCCGTCGGCTCCGGACTCAAGTATGCCCAGAATATGTTCGACGTCATCGTAGACGGTGAGGACCAGCACGATGATATCAGGTTGGCTGGCTTTTATCTGGCGGGTCGCCTCGATGCCGTTTATCTTAGGCATCCCTATATCCATGACTACGATATCGGGGGTAAGCTCGGAGACGAGTTTTACGGCCTCTTCGCCGTCGCCGGCCTCCGCCAGTACCGTAAAATCGGCTTCTTTTTCCAGGTCGTTCCTGAGGGCTTTACGCACTATCGGGTGGTCGTCCGCCAGGATTATCGTGGTCTTTCTCGGTTCTTCACCCTCCGGTCCAGTTGTTAGAACATTGTCGTCCATAATCTGTATTTTAACAAAAAGCGCCTGAAATTAACACTCGGGACTTTTTATTTTCAACCAAATGATATACTTTATAGTCCAAATGATAGAGACTAATAGTATCTTGAAGTAGACGACTGTATGATATACTCTGAAAGCAATATCGGGTTGAAGAAGCGAATGATAAGGCATTATTGGCAGTGAAAAATAACATAATGGTTTTTCTGGTTGTGCTGATGGCGGGCCTGGCATTTCTTGGCGGGTGTACTGCGGACTCTCTGACGCCGACGGCAGAAGCGCCGATAGAGCTTAAAGTCTCGACATGGGGACCGCCACAGCTGCCCATTTCCAAGGTTAATGAGGAATGGGCGAGGATGATTGAGGAACAGAGCGGCGGCAGGGTGAAATTCACCTTTTACTGGGACCAGTCTCTGGTTAAAGCGAGCGATACCTGGAAAGCCATCCAGACGGGCATTACCGACATAGGTTACTGGGTAATCGGCTTCGCTGACGACCCGACGTTGCACATCCTCAACGGTTTTACCGGCCTGCCTTTCATGGGCTGGGATGATATGCAGATGGCAACCGATATCTACCATGAAATATACCCGAAATTTCCGGAGCTGGCCGGGGAATTTAAAGATACCAAATTGTTATGGATATGCAGCATGCCGCCCAACCAGATACACATGGTAAATAGAGAGGTGCGAGTTCCTGCGGACTACCGGGATATGAAGGTTCTTACATCGGGTCGCCTGGCCGAGATAGCGTCCAACGCGGGGGCCGTCCCGATTACCAGCGTGGGGCCGCCGGACTGGGAAACTTCTTTGAAAACAGGCCTGGCCGATAGCATCATGGTGCACTGGCCGGCCATCAGCGGCTACGGTCTTATTCCCCTGTTTCACTATCACACGGATTTCGGCGCCGCCGGCATCAGTATTGGGATGCATGGTATGTGGGCCAACGAAATTGTCTGGAATAAAATCCCGGAGGATATCCAGGAAATCATACTGAGCAATTCTTCATGGATTGAAAAAAGGTATATCTCGATAGACGAAGCCGTGATAGTAGGGGCAATCAACGAAGCAAAAGAACTGGGAAACACCTTTTCCGTACTTGACGACGAAGAAATGGAAGAATGGCGGCGTACCGCCGAATCGGTGACTGTAAAGTGGATAGAAGAGGTCGAGGACATGGGGCTGCCGGCCGGCGCCGTTTATGAAGAGGTGAAGCGTTTAGTCAACGATTACAGGAAATAGTGATACACGCGGTTCTGATAACCGACCGGATCTGGAATAATTATTATTTTCTCAGCAAAAGGGGGAAATTGTGATATCAGAGACAGAACTGTCCAAGCTCTCTTATCCCGGTGCGCCGGAAATACTGACGGCTATTCCCGGTCCTGAGAGCCTGAAGGTGCTAAAGGACGTGCCAAAATACGAATCGTTAACTCGACCGGGCAGCGATTCTCCGCCGGTATTCGACGAGGGCCTGGGTGCCACCGTTAAGGACCCCGACGGCAACCTCTTCATCGATTTGACGGCTGGTGTAGCCGTAAGCGCGGTGGGCCGGCGCCATCCGAGGGTCGTCGAGGCAATGCAAAAGCAGATGGGCAAGATGATGCATGCCATCGAGGCAGTGAGTACCCGGCGCACGGAACTGGCCAGGAAGATATCCGGTATCATGCCGGAGGGACTGCGAGATAACTGCATCAGTTACTTTACCCAGAGCGGCAGCGGTGCGGTGGAAACGGCTATCAAGTTCGCCCGTCACCTGACGGGCAGGACGCAGATTGTGGCCTTTCACGGGGCTTATCACGGGGTATGGGTCGGTTCCGGGGCACTGACCACGGGAGATAATTACCGCCACGGCTACGGGCCTCTGATGCCGTACGTCATCCACGTGCCGTATGCTTATTGCTACCGTTGCTGTTTCGGTCTGGAGTACCCGAGCTGCGACCTCCGGTGCGCCAGGTATGTAGATTATGTGCTCAATACCCCTTATACAGCCGCCGATGATGTAGCCGCGCTCATCATCGAGCCGTTACAGGGAGAAGGCGGTTATCTGGTGCCGCCGCCGGGTTACCTGGAGATATTGAAGAAAGCCTGCGAGAAGAAGGGGGCCTTATTCATCGCCGATGAAGTCCAGGCCGGGGCGGGACGCAGCGGCAGGATGTGGTCCATCGAGTACAGCGATGTCGTTCCGGACATGCTGGTATGGGGCAAGGGCATGGGTGGCGACCTTCCCATGGCCGGGGTGACCTTTAAGGCTGAATTTGCCGATAAACTGGTGGAGTCGTCCCAGCCGGGGACCTTCGCGGCGAATTCCCTCTCCGCCGCCGTCTGCATGACCAATATCGATATCCTGACCGACGGGGATGACGAACTCATGGGTCGGGCAGCGAAACTCGGGGAAGAGGCGAAGTCCCGGCTCCAGGAGGGCGCGAAGGATACGGGCATCATCGGGGACGTGCGTGGTCGGGGGCTGTTCATCGGGGTGGAACTGGTGAAGAACAAGGAGACCAGGGAGCCTCTCCCCGCCGAGGACATGGGGGAAATCATGGCCGAGATGCTCAACCGGGGCATCATCGCGGTACCCTGCGGTCGCTACCACAACGTAATACGCTTCATGCCGTCGTTGATTATTACCAGAGAGTATTTAGAGAAGGCGGTTGATATCGTCCTGGATGTCTGTAAAAAACGGTGAATAATGCAGGCCTATATCCGGAAGAAAGGTAAAATTCAAAATGGGAGAGAGCAAATACGGTAAATATTTTATCAGCGAACCCAGGGTGGAGAACATAGCCTACCATCCGGTTAAAAACGTTAAAGGCGTAACCTTCCCCGACGAAATTTACCTCGACGGCGACATTATCAAAGGTTCGCCGGCGGTGGTGGATATCGGGTGGTGTTTCCAGGTTCCCGAGCCCGACCCCGTGGAATGGACGCATACTCATGATTTTGATGAAGTCCTCTGCTTTATCGGGACAGACCCGGAACACCCGCGGGACCTCGGTGCCGAGATAGAATTTCACATGGGTGATGAGAAACACACCTTCAGCAAGACGACCACGATTTTCGTGCCGAAAGGCGTGCCGCACTGTCCTTTCGTCCATAACCGCGTCGACAGGCCTTTCCTGCTGGTGGTATTTACTCTGGCCGGTAAATATCCTTCGGCCGTAGACGATGCCGAAAAGCACCCGGCAAAGTACGGGTAGTAAACACGGGAGGAGGAATTCTGTGAGCGTAGAAGATAACAAGAAGGTAGCCGTTGCCGATGTCCTCAGCGTCGGTCCGGATACCCTGGGTAAAAAACTGGCCTGCTATGCCGACGATGCCGTGTTGTGGGACCCGGTCATGAAGGTCGCCGGCTACATGGACTCTAATACGGCTTCGGGTCTTGAAGAGGTGAAGGCGTTCTTTACGTGGCTGGCCGGCCTGCCGCCGGTGAAAGGCGAGGTCCGGAGCGTGTTCGGTGAAGGCGATTGGGTTGCCGTCGAGTGGCAGCTCGTGGGGGGTGGGGAAGGGAAGACCTTCGAGATACCCTGCGCCAATATCTACGAATTCAAGGACGATAAAATCAGGGGTGTCCGGATGCATTTCGATTCGGCCCATTTCGCCGAGATTATAAGCGGAAAGTAGATGGTGCGATGACTGATTTAGCTTTTATAAACGGCAAGATTGTCACGGTTGATAAAAAATTCTCCATAGCCCAGGCGGTGGTCATCAAAGGCGACAAGATTGGCGCCGTAGGTACCAATGAAGATATTAAACCGTATGCCGGTACAGGGACCGAAGTTATCGACCTCAAGGGCAGGACAATGCTGCCGGGAATTAACGACGCCCATATTCACGCAGCCCTTTACGGCGGCACACGGCCTCCCCTGACGCTCGATGTCGGCTATCCGGCGGTAAAGTCAATCGGCGACATCGTGAAAGCGGTTGAGGAGAAAGCGAAAACGGCCAAGCCCGGCGAATGGATAAGAGGAATGGGCTGGGACGAAGGTTATCTGGAGGAATGCGTAAAAGACCCGGCGCGTTATCCGACCCGTCACGACCTGGACGCGGTTTCTCCGGATAATCCCGTGATGCTGGGTCATTACACCCAGCACGAGGTCTGGGTGAACAGCCGCGCCATGGAAGCGGCCGGGATTACAAGGGACACGCCCACCCCGGAAGGCGGCGTGATTGTCAGAGACCCGGCTACCGGAGAGCCGACGGGCGTTTTCAGTGAGTTCCCGGCGCAGGCGCTCGTGATGAAGGTGGTTCCTTCCTGGAACAAAGAAGAGAAGCGGCAGGGAATCGAGGCGATGATACGCGAGATGAACTCCCTGGGGATAACCAGCATTACGGAGGGCGCGCTCGGTTCCGGCGGCGACGAGTTCCAGGGCGGTCTGTTCGGTTCCGAGTGCATCGGTATTTATAGCGACCTCCTCAACGAGGGCAAGCTGACACTAAGGGTGGGCTGGCTGTACCTTTTCGGGGAGTACGGCGCCTGCACCTTCGAGGACTTCCGGGAGATTATCCCGCAGCTGGGCATTCGCACCGGTTTCGGCAATGAATGGCTGCGCGTCGCAGGGGTAAAGATATTCGCCGACGGCACCCCGATGACGAAGACCGCCTGGATGCACGATGATTATCCCGACGGCAGCGGTCGCGGCAGCCTGGTAATTCCCGGAAACAGCGACGAAGAACGCCGCAACGAGCTGATAAAGATGATTTGCTTTGCTCATAAGTACGGCTTTCAGGTGGGGGTCCATGCCATCGGCGGGCTGGCTATTGAAGCCACCATCGACGGGTTCCTCCGGGCGGAGAAGGAAGACCCGCAAGGCCTGCGTCATTACGTTCTCCATTCCGACTTCATCTCGGATAAATATATAAAAATCGCCGGTAAACACGGCTTCGGGCTCGGCGTTCAGCCGATTTTAAAGTGGACTTTCTCCGACTCGATGGACAAGCTGGTGGGGATTGAGCTTTCAACCCGGCAGTTTCCCCTGCGCAGGATGCTCGATGCCGGGGTACACCTGGCGGCGGGTTCGGACGCGCCGGTGGTTTACCCGAGCTGGCAGGCGGGAATACAGGCGGCGGTACTCCGCGAGTCCAAGGCCACCGGCACAGTGAGAGGCCCGGACCAGCGTATCACCGTCGCAGAGGCCATACGAATGTATACCATCGAAGGCGCCTGGCAGGACCACGCGGAGCAATACAAGGGTTCCATCGAACCGGGGAAGCTGGCCGACCTCTGTATCCTGGACCGGGACATTCTGAACGTCGAACCGCACGAGATAAAGGATATCAAGACCGTGATGACCGTGGCCGGCGGAAATATCGTTTACGATGCCGGAGAAATCAAATAGATAACCACCCCGTGACCCGGAAAGGATGCGACCATTAAGAAGTCTCGACTTCGTTCGATTTTCACCGGATTTCTTCCCGTTTACGTGGTGGCGCATTTTGTCCATCACATATTGATTGCCCTGCCGGCCCCGCTGCTGCCACTTATCCGCGATGAGTTCAAACTGAGTTATACCAAGGCGGCTCTTATTCAATCGTCCTTTTCATGGACGTACGGAACCGCGCAGATACCGGCCGGCTTTCTCGCCGACCGTATAGGGCCGCGCATCCTGTTGATAATCGGCATATGCGGCGTGGCCGCCGGGGGGATATTAGTGGGGTTGTCCCGGACCTATGTCATGATGCTGGCTTTCCTGGTGGTGATGGGCGTCCTGGGGGGAGGTTACCACCCGGCGGCGGCGCCATTGGTCTCGGCGGCGTCCGGCAAGAACCGCGGGCGTGCCCTGGGCTTTCACGAGATGGGGGCCAGCGCCAGCTTCCTGGTGACGCCGCTCATCGCGACAGCCATAGCCTCCGTGGGTGGTTGGCGCAGCGCGTTTATCGTCCTGGCTATCCCCACCATGATATTCGGGGTGTTCCTGATAAAATTAACCAGGCAGCCGAAAAAACCCGTCGTGACCGGAGATGTGGAAGGGATAGTCCCGGAAGCAAGGCCGGCGTCCAAAGGCCGAAACCGGCGACTGGTGGCGTTTCTGCTGCTGAGCGTGTTAACGGGCGGGATTGTCAGTTCCGTGTTCGCGTTTATCACGCTTTATGCCGTGGATAACTTCGGGGCCAGTGTCACGAGCGCCGCCTCCCTGCTCGTATTAGCGAACGCGGCCGGTATCTGGGTAAGTCCGCTGGGCGGTTATCTTTCCGACCGCCTGGGGAGGGTCCCTCTGGTCGTAGCCGCGTGCCTGACAAGCGCCGTGGTTGTTTACATGCTTAACTGGGCACCTTACTACTGGGGTATTGCGCTGCTGTCCTTCATGCAAGGCATGGCCGGTTACGCGCGCATGCCGGTGTCCGAGGCATATATAATCGGGCAAACGACGGAGCGTAACCGCTCCCTGGTCTACGGTATTTACTATTTCTCCATGACCGAGAGCAGCGCGCTGCTGGCACCGTTGGTGGGCTACCTGCTGGACAATTACGGTTTCTCTTTTTGCTTTACGTGGGCTGCCGTGGCCGTGGTGGTGGTAACGCTAATACTGGCGCCGCTGGTGAAAGAAGGCCGGGACTGATAAATCCCGGATATTTATAAGGAAAAAATTCAAATGGAGGTAGAGCAATGACCAAGTTCAATAACGGCGAAATACGCCCGTTGAGCATCGATTTATCGATTCTTAACAAACTCGAATTGGAGAACCAGCCCGTGGGGATAAAATTTCTCTTCAGTAAACCGGAAGGCGTGCGGAGGCTGGATAAAAACCTGGCTTTCTGCCTGATGCCGGAAGAGGCGCAGAAGTCCGGGGCTTTCTATGTCGATGAAACACATTTTGAATGTGCCGGGCCCCTTTGCCTGGGCATCGCCAACGACGACCCTTTCAGCATAGCCGGGCAAATCGGGACAAAGTACGGCCTGGATATCTTTCAGGAGGCGCGCGCCAACCGGCGTATTTACGAGGTGCTTCCAACGCTGAGAAAGGGGAGCTGCAATTATCTGATTTTCGCACCGATGAGCGACATGGACTTCGACCCTGACGTACTGGTCATCACCGGCACTGCCAGACAGGCAGAAGTCGTGCTGCGTTCCTATTCCTACTCCACCGGAAATATGTATGTCAGTAAAACCACACCGGTTATCGGCTGCGCGTGGACATTCGTTTATCCCTACATTTCCGGTGAGCTAAACTATGTCGTCGAAGGAGTATGTTTCGGCCATATCGCCCGCCAGGTATCGACGATGGGGTACGTTACCGTTTCCATACCCTTTACTTTACTGGGGATGATGATAGAAAATCTAAAGGAGATGACCTGGGTGATTGCCGCGTATACGGACGGCCGGGAAGGCTATAACAAGCGTTTCAAGGACGTCACCAGCGGTCGGTTGCTTTCCGGCAGAGACGAATAAGTGGCAGGAATCTCAGGACACAAGGTGTAAGGAGGAGAAAATGGATATGATTAAAGGTGAATCCACGGGCGGCTGCACGGGTGCCCTCGTAACGGGCCTGACGTCGGCGGGAGGGGGCAACATGGTGGGGCAGACCATGGACCTTTTCGTGCCATTCTGGCAGAACATCAAGGTAGAGCTGGTTGCACCAGCAAAAGGGTACCGCTACATCTCCGTGGCCGGCATGTTCGACCGCAGGCTGCCCGCGCTGAATGAAAAGGGGGTCTGCAACACCGAATTTTTCCGTTCCGCCATGGCGGTGCCGTATCCGGGCCCGGGTAAGCCCAAACACCTCAGCAGCAGCGATCTGATGGCAAGGGCGGACAGCGCCGCGAAATTCACCGAGATGTGGTCGGAAAACGTCACAAAGTATGGCATCGATTTTCCCGGCGGCGCGGGCGCGCATACGATTGCCGATCCCAGGGAAGGCTACCTCCTGGAAGCCGCCAACCGGGTTTACGACAGCCCGGAAAATCATGCCGTCCACGGCCCCATGACCGACCAGGTCTTTGCCCATGCCAATTTCTACGTGACGCAGCGGCTGAAGGCGGTGGAAGCGGGCGTGGGACTTGGCTATAACCGGGCCGGGAGAATGTGGAAGATGCTCGTCGACCGGCAATACGACTCCTGCATAACGTTCGCCCGGGGCATATCTCTGGCTTACCTGATGAGCTGCTTCAGGGACCACGGCAATACCTCCCCCGAGGAGCACCGGTTCAGCGTATTGGGAGTATCGGAGGAGAGAGACCAGCAAACCATCTGCACGCACGGACTCAAGGGATATTCGACTTATGCCTATATTTGTTTAGCCAGGCCGGACCATACCGACCTGTTGAGCTGCCTGTGGACGACCTTCGGGCAGCCCTGTATTTCTCCCTATTTGCCTTTCTATATCGGTATAGATTCCGTGCCCGAGTCCATGAAGACGAACGCGGCGGCCAAGGTATTCGACGAGCTACGACTGGCCGTGGAATATCACCCGGATTACCGGGATAAGGTTACCCATCACTGGAAGATATTTGAAATGCACGTCATGGAAGAAAGCACGGCGGTGGAAGGGAAGGCAACGGTACTGGCTGATAGCGGAAAGCCGGGTGAAGCCAGGAAGCTGCTGACAGAGTTCGTAGCCAGGAAATGCGAGGAAGTCCTGGCGGCGACCGCGCAGATACTTGACGAAATCAAGGGGCTGCCGCGTCTCATTTGAGCGGAAAGCCTCACAACATAACAATAAAGAGTTATTTTCTGTCCGGCGGCTTAGCCTATGGCAGGCTGTTCCGATGAGTGTTAGTGCACCGTCGTCTATATGTTCAGTGAGTATATATTTATGCTAACAAGGTACTCAACGGCCAACTCAAATTGGATGGTCTTTTATTTGTAGTACAGGCTGTATAGGTCTTAGTTTTTAATAGGGTTGTAATTAACGAGGGTTCAAGTTCAGAAATCATCAAAATCGGGGTGGTTTTTCTTTTTTAGCCGATAGTGACCCCCTGATTCGTCATTTTTGCACGAAAATCAGTTGCGCCTTACCGGGGATAAGTTAGCCATCCAACAAAAAGTCATTATAGAGATTGTGAAATGAAAAGGATTTGTCATACCTGAAGAGGCTGTTTACCCTATACCTTCTCAAGCTATATAGTCTGTGATTTTTTTGTAAGGTTCTACCTGAATTTTGTGATTTGTTTGTAAGCCGTATTTAATATCCTTGAGACGTTGTGAGAATTCTCAAGTAATATCAAGAGGTATCATGTTGAAAGGACTTCTTATGCCATTAGAATTTGATGGACAAACATACTACAGGACTTTAGAAGTTTGCCGGGAGACAGGCATAAGCCGTGCTACGCTTTTCCGGTGGATTTCTCAAGGTGTACTGACACGATTACTCAGGGACCGGAGAGGCTGGAGATTATTCACTGATACAGACTTGAATACCATCAGAGCCGAAGTCAAGAGGATCGAGGTAGAAAATATATAGGTTGTAAAACAGAGTAAACGGACTTTACTCCTTAAGTTGGTATTTCTTACAGCAAAAGAATAACAAAACCGTGGTTTTAGTCGTTTTTATTATGTCATACGTAAAGGTGGGGCAAATATGAACGTTGTTAACAGGACAAACGCACTACTCACAGCCGAACTGGAAATGGCCGATGCTAAGTGCAACCGGACGGAAGAGCGAATACGAGAAAGTGAGGAATTCAGTTCAAGCCCGCTGGATACTTTACCAAACGCAATACTCGTTATTAACCCGGATACTTCGATTCGATATGTGAATCCGGCGCTGGAAAATCTTACCGGTTTTACATCTGATGAGGTACTTGGTCAAAAGATTCCCTACTCCTGGTGGATATGGGGCACCAAGCCCGAAAATACCGATAGTCATGTTGAAGAGGTACCCGACAGGGTATACAACTTAGAGTTATTCCGGAAGAAAAACGGCGAGGTATTCTGGGCTGAGGTAACCTCGGTACCGGTGAGACGCAATGGAGAGCTCCGGTACTATATATCAAGCTGGATTGACGTCACCAAGTACAAAAAGGTAGAGAAACAGTTTATAGAGCTAAGTAATTATTATAAGAACATTCTGGATGGTATTATACACGGTGTTCTGGTTACAGATAAAAACGATTTCATCCGTTACAGTAATGAAAATATGGGTGAAATTACCGGGATATCGCCGGAGAAAATGTACGGGAAGTTAATCCTTACTGATATATTAGAGAACACTATAGGATGTACGTGTAAGCAATATGTCAAAGTAAAAAAAACACTGCAGCCGCTGTACCATGATGAGATACCGGCTGTCACTCCAGACGGGCAAAAAACGTACCAATCAATCTATCTGGTCCCAATAGTCACATCCGGTATTTTTAACGGGATGATTATCACAGTTGAAGATGTAAAGGAGCATGTAAAGGTTGAGAAGGAATTAACAAAACGTGAGGAGTTAAACAAGCTTAAGAATGAGCTTCTCGCTAAAGTCTCCCATGAACTGCGTACCCCGCTGGCCACTATTAAGGGATATTCCACCTTACTGCTTGAATATGAACCAAGGCTTAAAAGCAAAGAGAAACGCCAATACCTTGAATCTATTGATAGCACTACCACTACGCTGACCAAGCTGGTGAGCCAGTTGCTGGATATATCCCATCTTCAAGCGGGGCTGTTTAAATTAAAGAAGGAGCCAACCAACGTCCCGAGGTTGCTGGAGGAGGCAATAGCAGAAGCCAAACTCAGGACACCAAGGCATGAAATCGTGAGTGACCTGGAAAACTGGATGCCGAAGGTTAACATTGATGCCGCCCGTATCAGGCAGGTGATGGAGAACCTGATTGATAACGCCTGCAAGTACTCAAGGGAAGGAACTAAAGTCATCGTATCAGCCTGTAGAAAGGACCGGGAGCTTCTTGTCAGCGTCTCTGACCAAGGGATAGGTATCCCTGATGATGACATAGAGAAAGTATTTGACCAGATGTATCGTGTTGAGCAGGCGCAGGCCCTCGGGAAACCGGGGCTGG
>CAZPAS010000006.1:0-14833 GCA_964584575.1 uncultured Dehalococcoidaceae bacterium
CTTGGGAATACCCTCATCATCCTGCACCATACCGATAACGGCCGTACCGTATTCTATCACCAGAGGCAGCATACGCTCCAGCGAATGGGTCTCACCGCTAACGGAATTTACGAGAGGTTTACCTTTATAGACCTTGAGGGCGGCTTCCATCGCGTCCGGGTTGGCGCTGTCGATGCAGATAGGGACATCGACAGTATTCATAATAACCTTCACGGCTTCCGGTAAAATCTTGACATCGTCAACACCCTGGGCACTGATATTACAGTCCAGGATGGCAGCACCCGCCTCGACCTGTTCCCTGGCATCCTTCTCAATAGTGGAAAGGTCGCCTGTCTGTAAAGCTTCGGTAAACTTTTTTCTCCCCGTTGGGTTGATGCGTTCGCCGATGATGACGGTCGGCCGGTCGTATGATATAATGACCTCTTTAGTTTCTGATGATACTCTGGTTTCCATTTGTTTTTCTCCTTGTTTATTTATATACACCGTATTCCTTGGCGGCTTCCATCATGGCTCGCAGGTTGTCCGGGTTGCCCTCGTTGATGCCCGCCGCGCCGGATAGTATATAGCCGCCGCCCGGGGCGCAGACCTCGATGAGCCTGCGGCAGTGCTCCTTAATGTCCTGCGGCGTGCCCGTGTGGAATGCCGAAGTCGGCACGTTACCGGCGATACAGGCTGAATCGCCGAGTATCTTCTTAGCCTTAGCCATATCTATATCCTCGAAGGTCCACAACATCGAAGCCCGGGGCAAATCTTTGATGATTTCCAGGCGTGCCCCGTACCTGCCCTCGGCGAAGGGGAACGGCACGATTCCCTCTTCAATTATACCCAGAAGCACCTTCTGAAAGGAAGGCCAGTAAAATTCCTCGAACTGCTTGCCGGACATGAAGGACTCGTCGCCCTTGTGCAGGGGCATGAACGTCACCGGGCACCCCGAGGCGGTGCACCCCGCCACGGCTCCCCTGATAGCCAGGGGAGTCAGTTTATCCATAACCTCATGGAGTTTTTCCGGCTGGCGGTATATGTCCATCATGGCCCCCCGTGTGCCGCGGAGGGTATCGGCAATCATATCGAACGGGGCGCCGCTTATGCCGCCCCCCCTGATGTTGGGCACTCCGGCGGCGAGGATAGCCCGGCTTGTTTCGCCGACGACCGCCTGCCATTTCAATATTTCTTTTCCGGCTTCAATCATGGTCTTCATTGCGGCTTCGACGTCCGGCATGCCGAAAGCGGCGTAGCTGCGGACGGTTACGCCCATCATGGCGGAAAATGGAGCCAGCTTGCTGAAGGGCGTGAAGGCGCCGACCGTCCGCGGCAGGAAGAAGCGCCACCAGAAATCGGCGGGATTACTCACATAGTCATCATACTCGTCCGCCTTCATGTATTCGTCTTCCACGAACTGGTAAATAGACGATTTTACGGGCAAGCCGTGTCCGGGCCACTTGTGCAGCCTGTGGTCGATCATTTCCAGTGCTTTGCCCGGCAAGACAAGTCCGGGACCCGTAAAGGAATCCATTTCGAACTCGTCGACGAATTTCAGCCAGGCTTCTTTCAGCTTGTCGTAGTCGTACATGACTGTCCCGAGGTCGTAACCCGCGTAGTATGCCGGGAAAAATCCCGACGGCAGCAGCACCGGCACGCGGTCCGGCTCTTCCAGCTTGATTGCCTTGATAAACCGTGTGGTGCGTTCCTTGTAGAGCAGCTCGGTTTGCGGGCTGTCGAACTTAACATCGGGATTAAGCCAGTGTTTAAAACGCTCTTCGCGTCTTTCCTGCCAGGTCAACTCTGCCCAGTTATCCGGTCTTTGAAACACTGTTGATAAGACTCCGTTTATTTCTTATATACGCCATATTCCTTGACGGTATCCATCATGGCGTGCAGGTTCTCGATATTGCCCTGGTCCATGCTGGCAGCCGCGGCGAGGATGTATCCTCCGCCGGCGGCGCAGGTATCGATAAGCTGGCGGCAGCCTTCCTTAACTTGCTCGGGCGTGCCGGTAACCATGGTGGAAATCGGCAGGTTGCCCGCGATGCAGTTCTTCCTGCCGACGGTTGCCTTGGCTTTTGCCATGTCCATGTACTCAAAGTACCACACCATGGAGGCTTTAGGCATGTCCTGGATGGTTTCGAGTCGAGGTATGTAGTTCCCCTCGGCGAAGGGCATCGGCACGAGCCCCTCGTCGATCATGCCCAGCAGCGTCTTCTTGAAGCTGGGCCAGTAGAATTCTTCGAACTGCTTGGGAGACATGAATCCCCTTTCACCCTTGTGAAGGGGCATTATCACCAGCGGAGACATAGCCATATCGGCGCTGTCAACGGCTTCCTGGATAACGAGTGGCGTAAGCCTTTCCAGGGCTTCGTGGATTTTCTCCGGCTGGCGGTACATGTCCAGGAAGATGCCGGTGGTACCGCGGAGCATGTCGGTCAGCATGTCGAACGGCGCCCCGGACATGCCTCCCCCGAACCCCGCGTAGCCCCTTTCAATCGCCTCTTTACCGACCACGCCGATGGTCATCTGCCATTTCACGATTTCCTCGGCGGCTTTAAACATGGTCTTGTATGCCTCCTGGATTTCAGGGTCGGCGAAAATACCCAGGTAGAAAATTGGAATGCCAACGAACGCGGTGAGGTGGGGGAGTTTCGCCAGCGGCTTGAAGGCGCCCGCCTGGCGGGGCATGAAGGTCCTCAACCAGAAATCGGTCGGGTCCATGATGAGCTTGTCGTACTCGTCAGCCTTCATGTACTCGGCTTCGACGTACTGGTAAGCGCCGACGTTATCAGCCACGCCGTGTCCGGGCCACTTGTGAATCTTGTGGTCTATCATTTCCAGCGCCGGGGCGGGCAGGACCAGTCCGGGACCGCCGAACGTGTCCATGTCCCCGAAGTCGTCCATAAATTTCATCCAGGCATCCCGCTGTTTCTCGTAATCGTACATGACCGTCTTCAGGTCGTACCCGGCGTAGTATGCCGGGAAATAGCCCGTCGGCAGCATGCAGGGGACGCGGTCCGCTTCTTCCAGCTTGATGGCTTTGATGAACCTGCCCACGCGCGTTTTGTAGAGGTTTTCGGCTTCCTTATTCTTGAAATTAACGCCCGGAGCCGCGAGCCACTTCTTATATCGCTCCTCCCGTTTCTGCTCCGGGGTCAGCTCCGCCCAGTTTTTCACCGTATCCCTGATGGAGACCGGGGGGATATTAGTATTTCCCATTATCATCGCGAAAAATCCTCCATATCTGTTTATTACTTATAATATCCGTATTCTTCCGCCGCCGCCAGCATGGCGTGCAGGTTCGCGGCGTTGCCGTTATCGGCGCTGGCGCCGCCGGAGAGTATATAACCGCCGCCCGGGGCGCAATCTTCGATGAGACGCCGGCAGCCATTCCTGACCTCCTGCGGCGTGCCGGTAATTACTACCGAAGCGGGCAGGTTGCCGACGATGCACGAGGTGTTGCCCAAAATCCTCTTGGCTTCCTTCATATCCGTCTGGTCGAAGTACCAGACGACGCCGCTTTTCGGCATTTCCGCGATGAATTTCAGGCGGTGGTTGTACTTGCCCTCGGCGAAGGGGAACGGCACGAGGCCTTCCTCAATATAAGCCAGCAGCACCTTCTTAAAGGACGGCCAGTAGAATTTTTCGAACTGTGCATCCGACATAAAAGTGTCATCGCCTTTATGGAGCGGCATCCCGATAATCGGGCAGTCCGACATTGCGGACATGCGGAGAGTCCCTTCGATTATCTGGGGCGTGATATACTCCACGTATTCCAGCATCTTTTCCGGCTGCCGGTACATGTCTATCGCCATGCCGTGAGTGCCCCGGAGTCCGTCGGCAAGGGCGTCGAACGGGGCAACGGACATGCCGCCGTGTATGCCGGGGAACCCCTCGGAGAGGATTATCCGGCTGATATCCGCGACGGTGTTGCGCCACTCGGTATAGTCATCGGCAACGTCCATGAGGGTCTGGAATACCTTACGCATCTCGGGGTCGGTCATCATGGCTACCCAGCCAAGACCACCCATACCCATTCCCATCCCCATACCGCCCCCCATCATCATCCGCTCGAAGGGTTTGAAGAGGCCGGAGGTGCGGGGCAGACTTACCCGGAGACTGTAGCCCGTGGGGTCTTTCATAATATCGTCGTACTCGTCCGCCTTCATGTACTCGCCTTCGACGAACTGGCTATACCAGGCGTCCTCCGGCAGACCGTGGCCGGGCCATTTCTGTATTTTACTGTCGATGGCGTCCATAACTCTTCCGGACATGACAAACCCGGGACCACTGCACTCGTCCATTTCCGGGAAATCCTTCATGAAGGTCAGCCAGGCGCGCCGGAGTTCGCTGTAATCATACATAATCGTCCGGTAACTCACCCCGATATGCGTCGCGGGATAATAGGTGACCGGCAGTATACAGGGCACGCGGTCCGGCTCCTCCATCTTGATAGCCTTGATGAACCGGGCTACCCTGGTCTTATATCTCTTTTCCGCCTCGGCGTCCTTGAACCTGGTGTTTCTGGGATTGAGCCATCTCTTAAAACGTTCCTCACGTTTTTCCTGCCAGGTCATATCTTCCCATTTCTTGGTAGTGCCTTCCATGCAAATGTCCCCCTGTAATGCTCCAGATTGACTAATAGGTGCCGTATTCTCTGGCGGCAGTCATCATGGCGTGCAGGTTGTCAGGGTTGCCCTCGCTGATGCCGGCGGCGCCGGTCAGGATATAGCCCCCACCCGGGGCGCAGGTCTCGATGAGCTTGCGGCAGGCTTCCTTGACTACCTCAGGCGTGCTGGTGACGAGCAGCGAGGCCGGCACGTTCCCGGCAATGCATGAGACGTTACCGAGTATTTTCTTGGCTTTAGCCATGTCCATGACCTCGAAGTACCAGACAATCGCCGACCGCGGCATGTCCGCGATGATATCCAGTCGTGGCTCGTAGTTGCCCTCGGCAAAGGGCATCGGCACCAGGCCTTCCTCGACCAGACCGAGTAATACCTTCTTGAAGGTGGGCCAGTAAAATTCCCGGAACTGTTTATCGGCCATGAAGCTGTTTTCGCCTTTATGCAGCGGCATCATGATTACCGGACACAGGGAAGCGTTAGCCCCCCTCACCGCCCCCTTGACGATGATGGGCACCAGCCGTTCCATGGCTTCGTGGATTTTCTCCGGTCGGCGGTACATGTCCATGACGACGCCCTGTGTGCCCCGGAGGACGTCGGAAATATTATCGTACGGCGCGCCCGCCATGCCGCCGAAGAACGAGGGGAATCCTTCACTCAAGCACCGGCGGCTGACTTCCCCGACGGCCTCCGCCCAGTCGCGTATTTCCGTACCGGCGTCTATCAGCGCCCGGAAAGCCTGCTGGACTTCGGGTCGTGACGCTGCCATGATATACCACATTGGATTGGTCATAATGGGATTAAACGGCGCTAAATACTGGAACGGCTCGAAGGCAGTAGCGGTGCGGGGTAAAAAGACCCGCATCCAGAAGTCCGTGGGATTATCCATGAAATCGTCGTACTCCTCCGGCTGCATGTATATCCCCTCGACGAACTGGTACATGGGGGCTTTATCGGGCAGGCCGTGTCCGGGCCACTTGTGCAGCTTGTGCCCGATGATTTCAAGGACACGTCCGGGATACACGAGGCCGGGGCCATGAAAGTGGTCCGGCTGGAAGTCATGGTTGAATTTCATCCAGGCGTCGGCGAGCTTTTTATAATCGTACATGACCTCTTTCATGGAATAACCGCCGTAAGACGCCGGTAGATAGCCCGCCGGGAGATTGACCGGCACGCGGTCCGGCTCTTCCAGCTTGAATACCTTGATATAACGCTTGACGCGTTCCCGGTATTTCTTTTCAGCTTCCGGACTGATGAAATCCACGCCGGGAGCATCGAGCCATTTTTTAAAACGTTCTTCCCGTTTTTCTTCCCAGGAGAGTTCGCTCCAGTTAGGTACAGTTTCCAATTCAGGGACTCCGGTCGTTATTACTTGTAGACGCCGTATTCCTTGACGGCGTTCATCATGGCGTGCAGGTTTTCCGGCTTCGCCATGTCGAAGGTAGAGCCGCCGCTCAGGATAAAACCGCCGTCAGGTGCGCAGATATCGATGAGCCTGTGACAGTAGTCGGTCATTTCCCTGGCGGTGCCCGTATAGGCGATGGAGACGGGCACATTGCCGGCGATGCAGGATACCTTGCCTACCGTCTTTTTGGCGTTTGCCATGTCCGTCTGGTCGAACATCCAGATGACGGCGGACTTCGGCATGTCGCTGATATATTCCAGGCGGTTGTTATAGGCTCCTTCCGCCACCGGGAAGGGTATCAAGCCCTCCTCCACCATGCCCAGGAGCAGTCTCTTGAAGGTGGGCCAGTAAAATGTCTCGAACTGCTTATCGGACATGAACGTATCGTCGCCCTTATGCAGCGGCATCATGACCACCGGGCAGTCCGCCATGTCGGACAGGCTGATGGCACCCTGCAGCAGCTGCGGCAGGACAAACTCCATGGCTTCATGAATCTTATCCGGCTGGCGGTACATGTCCAAGACCATGCCGTGCGTGCCCCTCAGGTTGTCGGCGAAGACATCGAAAGGCGCCACCGCCAGTCCGCCGCGAAAGGCGGGGAAGCCTTTGGCGTACGCCGCCTGTGAGGTCTCGAACATGCCTTTCTGGAGGGGCGGCATCTGGTCAGCGGCTTCCTTAATAGCCTTGAAAAACTCCTGGAAGCGGGGGTCCCGGCACATCGCCATGAGTCGCTGGGGCAGTCCCTCGTAGGACGAAAACGGGGGGACATCGGCGAAAGGCTCGAAGGCGCCCATGGTGCGCGGCAGGTAGTAGCGTAGCTGGAAGTCCAGCGGGTCTTTCATAAAAAGGTCGTACTCGTCGGCTTTCATATATTCGCCTTCGATATACTGGTAGGCGGAATGTGAGTCGTCAGGCAATCCGTGTCCGGGCCATTTCATCGTCCGGGAATCCAGGATATCGCTAACCGGGGCCTGAAAAAAGAGCGTGCCGTCGAAGGTATCCGAGTCATATTCATCCAGGAACTTAAGCCACGCCCATTTCATCTTCTCGGGATTATACATCGCTTCCTTGAGGGTGATGCCGGCGTTCATCGCCGGGAACCAGCCGGTGGGTACCGCGCAGGGCACACGGTCGGGTATTTCCATTTTGGCGGCTTTAGCGAGTCGCGTAGCCCGCGCCTTGTAGTCCTTTTCCGCCTGCGGGCTGTCGAACTTGATTCCCTCGCCGCTTATCCATTTATCGAGGCGTAAGTCCCGTTTTTGCTGCCAGGTCAACTCCGCCCAGTTATCCGGTCTTTGAAACACTGTTGGCGAGCCTCCGTCTATTTCTTATAGACACCGTATTCCTTGGCGGCATCCATCATGGCTTTGAAGTTTTCGATTTTCCCCTTATCTACGCTGGCACCGCCGCCCAGGATATAGCCGCCGCCGGGGGCGCAGTCCGTGATGAGCTTGCGACAGCTTTCCTTTACCTGCTCCACCGTGCCCGTTGCCACTATTGAGGAAGGTACATTGCCAATGATGCAGCAGATATCGCCAATAATGCGTTTAGCCTCTTTCATATCCGTCTGGTCAAACCACCACATCACGCCGCTGGGTGGCGTATCCGTAATCTGCTTGAGCCGGTTGTTATAACGTCCCTCAGCGAAGGGCATCGGCACGAGCCCTTCTTCAATCATGGCAAGGAAGAGCCGGCGCAGGGTGGGCCAGTAGAATTCCTCGAACTGCTTATCGGACATAAAGGTATCATCCCCTTTGTGCAGGGGCATGACGCAGACGGGACTGGCGGTCATGGGGAAATTTTTAACGGTAGTCTCGATAGTAAGCTTCAGGTACCATTCCATCGCTTCATGCAGTTTTTCCGGCTGGCGGTACATATCCATGACGATGCCGTGGGTGCCGCGCAGTGCGTCACCGAAGTTGTCGAAGGGCGCGCCTAACAGGATGCCGCCGAAAAAGGAGGGATATCCGTGCGACCTTATATAGGCGTTGGTCTCCATGTTGGATGTCATCCAATTATTATATTCATCGGATAAATCCATAAGCGACTGAAAGGTTTGGCGAATATCGGGGTCGGCAAGGGCGCCGACCCACGGATTACCAAAGGACATGCGCAGGGACGGAAGCTTGGCGAAACTCTTGAAAAAATCAGACGTGCGGGGCATCATAACCCTCGTGTTATAGTCGGAGGGGTCCAGCATCAGCAGGTCGTACTCGTCGGCTTTCATGTACTCTCCCTCGACAAACTGGTACATGGGGGCGTCTTCCGGCAAGCCCATACCGGGCAATTTCTGGATCTTGGACGTAACAACCTCCGATATCTTACCCGAGGGCACAAAAGAGGGACCATTAAACGTATCCATGTCGCCGAAGGCTTCCATGTATTTTATCCAGATTTCACGGGCTTTTTTGTAGTCGTACATCAGCGTTCGGAGATTAGCCCCTCCCCAGTAAGCCGGGGAGTTGCCGGTAGGCAGCATCACCGGGACGCGGTCCGGCTCCTCCAGCTTGATGGCTTTGATGAGCCTGGTGACCCGCTCTTTATACAGCTTTTCCGCTTCCGTGCTGACGAATTTTACGTCCGGCGGATTGAGCCACTGTTTGAAACGCTCTTCACGTTTTTCCTGCCAGGTCAGTTTTTCCCAGTTATCAGGCAAACCGTTCATCGTGTAATTTCCTTTCTTTTTAAAGGTTAGGCTAGTACTTGCCGTATTCCTTGGCGGCTTCCATCATGGCGCGCAGGTTTTCCGCATTGCCTATGTCCATCCAGGCTCCCGCCGTCAGGATATAACCGCTGCCCGGCGCGCAGGTCTCGATGAGCTGGCGGCAGCGCTCCTTCACGTCTGCGGGCTTGCCGGTGACCATCATCGTGACCGGCACGTTGCCGGCGATGCAGGTGTGACCGAGTATTTTCTTGGCCTTAGTCATGTCCATGTGCTCGAAGAACCAGATAGTCGAACTGCGGGGTAAATCTTTGATTATTTCCAGACGAGGCTCGTAGTTGCCCTCGGCGAAAGGAAGCGGCACCAGACCTTCGTTAATAAGTCCCATTAAAACCTCTCTGAAGGTTGGCCAGTAAAATTCCTCGAACTGCTTGTTGGACATGAAACCGCCCGTGCCCTTGTGCAGCGGTATGAAAATAATCGGGCAGCCGGAGGCGTTTGCCGAGTTTACGGCTTCGCTGATGGCTACCGGTACTAACCTCGCCATGGCTTCGTGGAGCTTGTCCGGACGCTGGAACATGTCCATCATGATGCCGCGCGTGCCTCTTAGAAAATCACCCACCATGTCAAATGGTGCCTGCGACATGCCGCCCCAGATATTGGGGTAACCGGCGGACAGTCCTATCTGGCCTATCTCGCCAACGGCCATTGCCCATTTCATGGCTTCCTGGGCGGCATCGAAGATCGTCTCGTAAGCCTTCCGTATCTCGGGGTCGGCAAACTGCGCGATATATCCGACCGGTATGGCGACGAAGGGCGTGAGGGGGGAGAACTTCTCGAAAGGCTTCAGCGCCCCCGCGCAACGGGGCAGGAAATACCTCAGGAGATAATCGGCGGGGTCGTTGATGAGGGCATCGTACTCTTCCGGCGGCATGTATTCGCCTTCGACGAACTGGTGTGAGGGCGCGTCGTCGGGCAAACCATGCCCGGGCCACTTCTGTACTTTATAATCAATCATATCCAGCACCTTGCCCGGAAATACCAGGCTGGGTGGGAGGAAGGAGTCCATCTCAAAATCGTTCAGGAATTTCAGCCAGGCACGCTTTAGTTCGTCATAATCGTACATAACCTTCCCGAGGCTGGACCCGGCTAATACGGCGGGGAGATACTCCACCGGTATCATCACCGGCACGCGGTCCGGCTTTTCCAGCTTGATGGCTTTGGTAAACCGCGTGACGCGCTCTTTATAGGCTTTTTCGGCTTCCGGGCTGTCGAACTTGACACCGGGTGAAAGCCAGCGCTTGAATCGTTCCTCGCGTTTTTCTTCCCATGTCATGTCTGTCCATTCTTTTACCATAATTCACCTCCCGAATTCAGTCCGTTTTCCTAAAGCATCACCACCGCCTGCCGTTGAGAGCGTCGGGAAAGGGTCGACGGCGGGGACCGTCTATTTGTATACGCCGTACTCCTTGGCGGCTTCAATAATAGCATGCAGGTTCGCGGGGTCGCACTTATCTATGCCCGAGCCCAGCGAAAGTATGTAGCCGCCGCCCGGGGCGCAGTACTCGATGAGCTTGCGGCAGTATTCTTTTATCTGCTTCGGATTTAGCGTATAAAGCTGGGACGCCAGCACGTTACCGGAGATGCAGGCGGAATCGCGCAGGATATCCTTGGCTTTGAACATGTCCGTCTTCTCCATCGTCCACACTACCGAAGACCTCGGCAGGTCCTTGATGATGTTCAGCCGCGCTTCGTTGTAGCTGCCGTCGAGGACCATCATCGGCACCAGGCCCTCATTGACCAGTCCCAGCAGCAGCTTGCGGAAGGTGGGCCAGTAGAATTTCTCGAACTGCTTGACGGACATAAAGGCGTCGGCGCCCTTGTGCGTCGGGATGAATATAAACGGAGCAATTGAGAAACTGGCCATGCCAACTGCCGATTCGATGCTGCGCTGCGTTATTACCTCAAGGGCTTCAAGCAGCTTGTCCGGCTGGCGGTACATGTCCAGAACGGCTCCACGGGTGCCGCGCAACATATCCGCCACGGTATCGAAGGGCGCCAGCGCAAAACCGCTGGCCTGTGGCGGGAACCCCTCTTCCATGGAAATCCGGGCGCATTCCATGGAGACCTGCTCATATTTGACGTTTTCCTCGGCGGCTTCACAGAGAGACTTGAAGAATTTCTGGAACCGCGGGTCCAGGGCCATCATCATGAGCTGCTGGGGGAGTCCCTGGTAAGATGAAAGCGATGGGGAATTGGCGAATGGCTCGAAGGCTCCCCACGTACGCGGCAGTAAGTATCGGAGACCGAAGTCGAACTCGTCTTTCAGGTACATATCGTATTCGTCCGCCTTCATGTACTCCATTTCGACGAACTGGTGCAGGGTCTGGTCGTCCGGCAAGCCGTGTCCGGGCCACTTGTTTACCTTGTAGTCCAGGATTTCATAGACTTTTCCGGAGAATAAGCCGGGGCCGTCATTGGAATCGATATCGTAGTCCCGGAGGAACTTTTTCCAGGCGGGTATGATTTTAGTATGGTCGTAGAGGACGTCTTTCAGGGTGAGGCCGGCGTTGTAGGCTACGATAGAGCCGGGCGGTATATGGACCGGAACGCGGTCCGGTATTTCCATCTTGACGGCTTTCATTAACCGGGTAGCGCGTTCCCTGTATTTGTTAGCGGCTTCCGGGCTGCTGAACTTTACGCCGGTGGGATTCAACCACTTCTTGAACCGTTCCTCCCGTCTCTCCTCCCAGGACATATCCGCCCATTGTTTTTCCATAAATATCCTTCTATACACAATCGGCCTTTACGCCAGTAGCAAGTACGGAAAGTCGCCGCTCGTGTTCTGCTAACCAGTGAAAGGCCGTTGTCTCTTATTTTTTATATACGCCGTATTCTTTGGCTGCCGCCATCATGGCGCGCATGTTCTCGGCGGGCCCTTTGTCAATCTGGGCGCCGCCGGTAAGTACGTAACCGCCGCCTTTGCCGCATACCTCGATGAGCTTCCGGCAGTATTCCTTGACATCCTGTGCGGTACCGGTCATCATCAACGAAGTGGGTACGTTGCCCATGATGCAGATTCTATCGCCCAGTTCTTTTTTTGCCCTGGCTATGTCGGTCTGGTCGAACCACCACGCCGTCGCGCCTTTAGGCAGTTCCTTGATGTACTCGAACCGGGTATTATAGCTGCCCTCGGCAAAGAGTATCGGCATAATGCCTTCGTCTACAAGCGCCATGATAACCTGTTTGAAGGTGGGCCAGTAGAATGTTGCGTACTGTTTATCGGACATGAAACCGTCGGCGCCTTTATGGAGCGGCATCATCACTATCGGCGCCGCCGAAGCGTTTGCCGCGTTTATAGCCGACTCGATGGCCAAAGGCGCGATTCTCGCCATGGCTTCGTGGAGTTTATCCGGCCTCTGGAACATGTCCATCATGACGCCCTGCGTGCCGCGTAGCGTATCACCGAGAGTGTCGAAAGGTGCCTTGGCGAGTCCGCTCATGATGCCGGGCATACCGAGGGCTGACGCCTCTGCGGCCACTTTGCCGACCGCCGCTATCCATTTGAGACTTTCGGTACCGGCCTCCATGAGAGCTTTAAAGCCGGCCTGTACGTCGGGCAGTCCGAAGGGTATGAAATTCTGGATGGCTATCTCTTCAAAGCTGGTCCAGGTGGGGAGTTGCGGGAATGCCTTTAATACCCCGAAAACCCGGGGCATATAGGTGCGCAGCCAGAAGTTGGAGGGGTCCTTGATGAGGGCATCGTACTCATCCGGCTTCATGTACTCGGATTCGACACACTGGTACGACGTGGTATTGCCGGATATGCCGTGACCGGGCCACTTGTACAACTTGTAGTCGACAGCTTCCAGCGATTTTGCCGGTGGAACTAAGGCGGGTGGTATAAATGTATCCAGGTCGTCTTCAAAGTCGTGAAGGAATTTCAACCATGCCTCGGCGAGCTTATCATAGTCGTACATGACGGTACGGAGGTCCGTCCCGGCATAATACGCCGCGTAATTACTTGCCGGCAGGATGCACGGCACGCGGTCCGCCTCCTGTAACTGAAAGGCCTTGATGAACCTGTTTACTCTGGCTTTATAACCTTGTTCGGCCTTCGGGCTGGAGAACGTAACACCCGGGGGAGAAAGCCATCGATTGAAACGCTCTTCCCGTTTTTCTGCAGGGGTTAACTCCGCCCATTCTTTAGCCATTTTACTTCGCCCCAATCCATTCTTTAGCCAGAGCTACCGCTGCCATGGCGTCTTTACCGAAGGCATCGGCTTTGGCGTACTTCCGTACCTCGTCGTCCATCTGGCCGCCGCCGATCATTACCTTGATGTTTTTCCTCAGGCCGGCTGCCTCCAGGGCTTCAACGGTATCTTTCATGGCGTCGAAGGCG
Organism: uncultured Dehalococcoidaceae bacterium; assembly: GCA_964584575.1. Classification (GTDB taxonomy): domain Bacteria; phylum Chloroflexota; class Dehalococcoidia; order Dehalococcoidales; family RBG-16-60-22; genus JAFGPF01. The sequence continues at coordinate 13,080 of CAZPAS010000006.1, forward strand.
GGGGTCAGGAAGCCGCTGAGACCCACGATGGGTGCCTTGGTTTCCTTGACCTTATCGACGAATTTTTCCTTGGGAACGTCCACGCCCAGGTTGTGGACCTCGAAGCCGTTGACATCCAGCATGAAATCGACGATGTTCAGGCCGATATCGTGGATATCTCCCGCTACGGTGCCGAGGACAATCGTGCCGAGACGCTTGGTTTCCGCCGCCTGTTTGAGGTGCGGTTTGACGAGTTCGGTTATCTGCTTGAGAAGCTCACCGGAGAAGACGAGTTCCGGTAAAAAGTACTCACCGTCGGCAAAGCGCTTGCCCACGACTTCCATACCTTTACGGCTGTCCTCGAGGATTTTCAATGGGTCTTCACCCGAATCAATCCTCTCCTTGGTCAGCTTGAGGACATCGTCCTCTTTCAAATCAGCGAGTAAACTTACATAATCACCGGACATGCCTTAATCCTCCTTAATTTATTAATTACATGGTATACCTGCAAAAGATTTTTTGCAGTTTTTGGTCAGGCAGGTGATTTACCCAAGGCGAGTATATCAACGCAAGGCAAAAAAGTCAAATATTTCGCGTATTTTTCAGCGGTAAAGACCGGAACGCCGTGCCACACAGCCGTCAATTCTTTACAACGGTGATATTTTGGGCTAAAATTAGTACGTTTTTGCGCGGGTGTAACTCAGTGGCAGAGTATTTGCTTCCCAAGCAAAGAGTCGCGAGTTCGAATCTCGTCACCCGCTCCAGAAAAAGAAAAGGGGCGCTGTAAAAAGCGCCCCTTTGGTACGTATGATAGACTACGGCGCGGCGCGATTCGGCATGCCGCCGCCGACTCTAATGCTGTCCCCGGTGATATAGGAAGACTCGTCGGAAGCCAGGAATAATGCCGCCGAGGCGATGTCCTCCACGGTGCCCTCTCTCCCCAGCGGAATCCCTTTAGCCATCTCCCCCATGAAGGCGTCCAGGTCTTTAATCATCGGTGGGGCGAAGTCCGCCGTCATGTCCGTGCGTATCATCCCCGGGAGAATGGCGTTGCAGGTGACGTTGTATTTAGCCATCTCCAGCGCAAAGCAGTCGGAGAGGTGCTTGGCGGCGGCTTTTGCCGCCGCGTAATGGATGGCGAACGGTGCCGGGGAAATGCCAGCCAGCGAGGCTATATTGATAATCTTACCGTACTTGTTTTCTTTCATGTGGGGGGCGATTGCCTGGAGGCAGAGGAAAATGCCCTTCATGTTGACGCCCACCACCTGGTCGTACTCTTCCTCGGAAATATCGTTAATCAGTTTCGGGGGCTTGCCGATGCCGGCGCAGTTCACCATGATGTCCACTTTCTTGAACTTCGCCACCGCCTTGGCGACCATGTCCTTTACCTGGGCGCTGCTGGTGACGTCGCAGCGCACGTATATGGCGTCCCTGCCGGTTTTCTTGACGTCGGCGACGGTCTTCGCACCATCTTCGTCGCGGACATCGACGATGACCGAGGAACAGCCCTCGCTGGCGAACCGGAGGGCGATAGCCCTGCCCATGCCCCTGGCGCCGCCGGTTATTATGGCAGCCCTGTCTTTAAGTAACATCTAATTTCCTCCTTTAAAAAATCACTACATAAGTCATTGCGAGGAGCGTAGCGACGTGGCAATCTCATTCGTCGTCTTTATTCAATTTAGGGATTGCCACGCTGCGCTCGCAATGACAATTCTTTTTCTATTCGTCCTTGGCGGTGATGTAGTTGGAGGCCTCGGATGCTTCATTGGGGTCGA
>CAZPAS010000006.1:14933-27895 GCA_964584575.1 uncultured Dehalococcoidaceae bacterium
TATTCGTCCTTGGCGGTGATGTAGTTGGAGGCCTCGGATGCTTCATTGGGGTCGAAGTTCTTCTTTATCTTCCTCAACAGGTGATGGTAGTTCATGACCTCCGGCCCGTACATGTCGTGCAGGGCGTCGCTCCAGACGTGGTGCGGCACGCCGAAGCGTCCCTCGATAGCCGTCTTGTTCGCCTCCCGGCTTAGCATGCCCTGTACCTTCATGATATGGTCGGGACCGGCCGGATTGTACCGAATGAGAATCTCGCCGTGTCCGGTGTGGCCGTGCTCTATCGACTGAATGAACGGGTGGATGTAGTCGTCCATGATAAGACCCTGGTCGATGAGCTGCTGCTTGAGGTTGGAGGTATGCAGTATGTAGCGGGTCATCAGCGGGAAGACGTCGGAGCCGCCCACCGTGCCGCCGCCCCAGCCGGTCGCCCGAGAGGTCTCGCGGATGGAGCCGGTAATCCTGACGAATCGCCACAGGAAACCCGCGCCCATCACCGGGTCTTCCACGTCCTTGAGGGACATCGCTCCTGTTTCTTCCATGATTTGCTCCAGCGTGCCTTTCTTATAGGCGAAGTCGCGGGCGGAGTTGCCGATAATTATCAGCAAGAAGCCCGGACCCTGCACCTGCCCGGCGAACTTCGCCAGGTAGTCCAGGTCTTCCTGGTTGTCCGTGGCGATGTTGGAAGCCATCATGGCGGCGTTAAAGCCCATCAGCGTATAGCCGATTTCCGCCTCGCCGACCTTTCTCACGGCTTCGAACGTGTCCTCAATATCCTTGAAGGACAGGTAGCGTATCATGAAGTTGGGCGGCATCTCCGGGTGGGTGTACTGCGGGCAGACGCCCTCCACCGGGAAAGCCGCCGGACCCGGCCAGTGGTAAATCTTGACGGCTCCGGCGGTAAAGACGCCGAGTCCCGCCAGCGGCGTGGTATTGCCCCGGATGATTCCCCGCAGGGAAGGACCGGGTCCGTCCCCGCTGAACCACTCGCCGTGCGACCCCAGAGAGCCCAGCCTGACGATATCGCCGTCGCCGGTCACCCATTCGACCGCCAGCATGTTTCTCTCCGTGTAGCTGCCGCTCTGGCTCATATGCCCCAGTCCCACGTGCGATGCCAGCGGCATCACCGAGCAGTTGGCCCCGGCGCCGCACTGGTTGCAGGTGAGTCCGCGCTTCATCAGCTCCGACTGTAATTGGGCGCCGATGACGTAGGGTTCGACGGCGGCGTACATGCCTTTTTCGTTGATTTCCAGTATGCGGTTCATCCGCCGCAGGTCGATTTTTATGCAGTTGGGGGCGATGGGGTCGCAGTAAAGCCAGCCGGTGCTCGACGCCTTGTACTGCACCTTGTGCTTGTTGCAGAGTTTGACGATTGCCTGGACCTCCCTGGTGCTGGCGGGGAGGGTCACGGCTTCGAATCGGGGCATATAGCCCACCTTCTCCGGCATGGTCGCTTTCCTGATGGGGAAGGAGTACGACTCGTTGACGACCGGGTCGTCGGAGACGTTTTCCGGCCCGAGTATATCTTCCAGCGCTTTATAAAAGTCCTTCGCTAAAGCCATTTCTTCTGACCCTCCTTTATACCGCTTTGTCGAGCAGTTCGATGACGTCGTAGACCTTGAGTCTGCTGCGTTTTTCTTTGATGGCACCGTTGAAATTCTCGATGCACCAGGGACAGGCGGTGGCGATAACCGCAGCCCCGGTAGCTTCTGCTTCTTCGATTCTCTCCAGGGCCGTCCACCTGGAGAAGTCCGGGTTGGACACGTTGACGCCGCCGCCGGCGCCGCAGCACCAGGCGTACTCCTTTATGCGCACCATTTCCACCAGTTTGAGACCGGGGATGCTCTTGAGGATGTCCCGCGGCGGCTCGTAGACGCCGTAGGTGCCGCGGCGGAACTCCTTGTGCGGCTCGAAGATGCGGATGTGGCCCGGCACCTCCGTGCCTTCCCAGTGAATGAACGGCTCGCCCAGCCTGCCGAGATGGCATGGGTCGTGGTAGGTGACCGTCATATCCACTTTCTTCTTCGGCTTGAGCTTGCCCTCTTTAATCAACCGGGCAAGATATTCGGTAATATGCAGCACTTCGAGGTCGCCCTTGAGGTCGTACTGGTCGTAGAGCACCTTGAAGGCGTGATAGCCGTCGGCGCAGCCTGTCACTAATATCTTTGCGCCGGACTTCTTAATCATCGCCATGTTCTTTTTAGCCTGGTTGAGAAAATCGGCTTTATACCCCATCTGGTAGGCGCGACCGCCGCAGCAGGTCTCGTTCGCTCCGGCGATTCCAAAGTTGACGCCCGCTTTCTGGAGCAGCCTGACGATGGTCTTCGCCGACTGCCACATGTCTGTATTGAAACTGGTCAGGCAACCGACGTGATAGACGACGTCCACCTTTTCTTTGGTGCAGTCCTTTAATTTAAGCCCCGCCGCCCAGTCGCCCCGTTTCACCTTTGCCCCCGGCACCATCGTGCCCTGCTTCCGCAGGCTGTTGATTACCTTGTCGAGCGCCGGGTTGGTATGTCCTTCCCCGACCGCTTTTATCCGCGTTTCGTAAATCGGCTCCATGACTTCCATGTCCATGGCGTATTTACAGGAGACATCGCAGGCTCCGCACATCTGGCAGTTGTACATGACTTCCATGAACTTGGGGGAAAAGTCGATCCGCTTTTCCAGCAGGGCTACCCCGTTGACCATCCTGCCTCCGGCGGAATAGGTATGGAAGTTGTAGCGCGATATGCTGGGGCAGACGTTAACGGGCTGGTATCCCGCAACTTTTTCAAAAGGTATAAACTTACAGGCGGAGCACCTCCGGCACGTTTCCATTTCATTTCTTAAATCTTCCAGCGCCATCTCATTTCCTCCTCGTAAAAATGCGTAAGAAACCGGCTGCGGTTAAAAACACAGCTTGCCGGGATTCATTATATTATCGGGGTCAAGTATCGACTTTACTTTTTTCAGGGCTGCCACGGTGGCGGCGTCCCGGTTCATGACGATATCCGTGCACTCGCCGTAGGGCCGGGAGAAGAAAGCCCCTTTGTCCATGAGCTTCTGCACCGCGCTAACTTCCAGACCCTTTAGTCGTTCCGTGTTCGCCCTGTCCAGCGGATTGTAGAAAAGGTCGAACTCCACGTGGAAATTCACGCCCTGGACGAGCGGCTGTACGTAGACGCCCATATCGTCGGTGGCGTAGCCCGCCGCGGCGGCAATATCGTACATGGCGTCTATCAATTCGCCGACCTTCTGGTAGTTGGCAAGGAAGAATATCTCGTGGCATGTGTAGCTGCCGGGGGTCTTCCAGTAGAAATCGCCGGGCGGCGACTGCACCTTTTTGAGCAGGTCGAAGGCGGAAGCACCGCCGAGGGACGGCACGGGTTCCACACCCACGCGCTGCGCCAGTTCCTTGATATCGAGGATTTGCCCCTTCACCCGTTCCTCCGTCAGGTAGTCGTAACCCGCGACGTTATAAAACAATATCCAGTGGGGCAGGGAGCTTCTTATCCCGGCGTATTCGGCGGGATTTCCCCCTGCTATAATCGTGGCGAGGTCGGTGCGGTTCAGGACGAAGCACTCGTTGACCAGACGCAGCCTTTGCAGCCAGTGGACGGTCTCCATTATCTTCTCGAAGTCCGCCGAGCCTATCAGGAAAGGCTCTTCCATTTTAGGCAATATCTCGCACCTCGCCGAAGCCCAGGTAACGATGCCCATCGTCCCCTGCGAAGCCTGGATAATACGGTACCATGACGCCGACGAGGGACCCGCCGCTTCTTTCTGGGCTCCGCCGACCTTCCACTGTTCCTCCAGCGTGCCCGGTCCGGCGGCGGCGCCGGTGCGGAACTTGTCCCCGTTCCCCAGAATGACTTCTACATCGCAAAGGGGGTCGGCGATATCCCAGTGGTACTTGGGCATGATTACCGGTTCCCTCTCCAGCATGCTGCCGACGACCGACTTCGTCTTGCGGGGGAGAAGGGGTATGTTTAACCTCATGCCTTCTTTAGCTACGGCCGGAATCAACTCGCCGAAGGTCACCCCCGGCTCGAACATGACTGCCCGATTATAACGGTCGACCCTGATTATCTTCTTCATGTCGCTCAGGTCCACGATGACCGCCCCGCCGGTACCGGGGACGGTATCGCCTCTGGCGTGGGGAGGTCCCGAGCTTACCGGCACGAGTGGTGTCGCGGTCTTCCTTGCCAGGTCGACAAGTTTTTCGACATCGTCGGCGTTTCTCGGCTTGACCACGTATTCCGGCTTGACGGGATTGACAAAGCTTGAATCTCGGGAGTATTTTTCAAGTGTCGGCGGGTCGGCGCTTACGTTGCCGGCGCCGACTATTTCAGCAAGCTGCTTCTGTTCTATCATAGTTGCCTCCCTTCACACATTAAGATATTATAGTTAATTAAGCATTGGGATGCCAGTTAATTTTATGCCGGATTTCCCGAATATATCCTAAGGGGGAAGTCATGGAACTCGGTTTGAAAGACAGGGTCGCTCTGGTGACCGGCGCGGGCAGCCAGATAGGCTTCGGCAAAGCTGTCGCGCTGGCGCTGGCTAAAGAGGGCTGCGATATCGCCGTTAATGACATCGACCTCGAGGGCGCGAAGAAGACCGCTGCGGAAGTGGAGAAGCTGGGTCGTAAGGCCATCGCCGTCAAAGCCGACGTTACCAGAGGCGACGCCTGGGACGCCATGGTCAAGGAGGTGCTGCAAAAACTCAGCAGGATAGATATCCTGGTTAATAACGCCGGGGGCTGCACTCCGCCCAAGCCCTTCCTGGAGATGAGCGACAAGGACTGGGACTTTGATATCGACGTTAACTTGAGAAGCACCCGGAACGGCACGAAGGCGGTTCTCCCCCATATGATTGAACGAAAGGGCGGTAAGATAGTCAACGTCACTTCCGGGGCCGGCATCCACGGGGGTATGATGACCAGCGGTTACGCCGCCGCCAAGGCGGGTATCATTGGCTTCAGCATGGGAGTCGCCAAGGAGGCAGCGCCTCATGGCATCAATATCAACTGCGTCTCTCCCGGCGTGGCGGATACCGGTTTCGCCAAAAACGCACCACCCGGGCTCATCGAGAACTTCCCCAAGACGCTGCCCATCGGCAGACTTACCACGACCCAGGATATCGCCAACGCGGTGGTCTTCCTGGTTTCCGATGCCGCCAGTGATATCGTCGGGCAGGTGCTGGTCGTCTCGGGCGGCGTAACGCCATGAGCGGGGCGGGTGACAGCTAGCCGGACGCAGTAACGGATTGCATCTTCGCCCGTATTTTCTCGGCGTTCCTCGGCGCGGCAATCCAGAAGCTGATGCCGGCTACGGCGAAAGATGCCATGCTGATGATGAAGGCGATGTTGTAGCTGCCGGTGATATCGAAGATATAGCCGCCCAGCCAGGGACCTATCGCCCCGCCGACGCCCGTGCCCGTAAGCAGCAGGGCGGTTATGGCGCCGATGTTCCTGCCGTGAAAGATATCCCCCATCCCTGCGAAGACACTAGGCGAGAAAATCCCCGTGGCGAAGCCCGAGCTTACGGCGTAGACATAGAGCAGCCATGGCTGGGAGGTGTCTTTGACCGACATCAGAGCCACCAGCGCGCCGATAGCCAGCACGACCGCCACCGTCACCGTTTTCTCCCGCCCGATGGAGTCGGATATAGACGCGCATATCTGGCCGCCGATGGAGGCTATACCGAAAAGGGCGAAGACGGAGGTCGCCAGCATACTGCTGTAGCCGACGTCCTGGGCAAACTTAATCTGGTGCGCCAGCACCAGATAATTGCCCACGCCCCAGTAGCAGAACTGGGACAGCACCAGCAGCCACAGATTATACGTCCTGAAAGCGGTACGCAGGGTCCAGTCCCGGGCGGCGTCGATTACCTCTCCGGCTTTCTCGGCGGGGGAAGACTCGTCAGCCCGGTACGCCTGCATGCCGCGGTCCTCCGGTCGGTAATAGAAGAAGAGCAGGTAAATAGGCAGCAGGACGGCAAGGACGATTGCTGCCGTGACCAGGAAGGAGGGGCGCCATCCCCACTGGGATACCACCGCATCGACGAGCATACCGTAGGCAAAGCTCAGTCCGCCCCCTATCTGCCCCAGGCTGATGGCAAGTCCCCGCCGCTTGCCGAACCAGTTCATCAGCGAGGGGCTTAATACGGGCGCGCCGCAAAAGGCGGTGCCGATGGGCGCCAGTACGCCGAAGAGCAGGTAAAAGTGCCACAGTTCACTGGCGAAGTAGCAGAGGGCGGTTGCCAGCGTAAGCAGTAAAATCCCCAGTATCGCCACGGCTCGCGGCTTCCAGCGGTCAATCAGCAGACCGGCGAGTGGGGCGCTCAAGCCATAGATGAGGATGTTCAGCGACAGCATGATTGCCGTGCTGCCGCGGTACCAGCCGAAGTCGTCCAGGATGGGGGAAAACAGGACGGAAAAAGAGTTCCTGACGCCGTAGACCAGCATCATACTGGCGACGGTTATGCCGACCAGGTACCAGCCGTAGAAAAACCGGGGCTTGCGAACCATCAAATGACCTCTATAATAAAATACCATAAACCGCCGGCTAAATACGAAACGGTCTTGACCCGGCAGGTGCCCCATGATACTATTAAAAAGTAATAACACAGGCATAGAAGCGGGGTCTTTACGTTAGCTCAAGTTAGAGAAATTGTATAAAGGACTTGTCGCACCCCGGCAGGTTTTCGGCTGGAGGGAGATTCTTCAGTTGTAAGATACCTGTCCGTCCCGGTGGGATGGCTTTAGCTTGCTCGTTTTTTCATAATATACATATCAGAGTAATTTCAAGCCGCGGGTGTGATGAGTCCGCGGTTTTTCTGTTAAATATCCAGTATTAAGGAGTAATGAATTGAAAATAAGTAAAGCAAGAATGAAAGAGCTGTTGAAAAACGATAAATTTCCGCGGTCGGCTAAGTACGACCCGGAATGGGTCCTGAAGGGCTGGATGGGGCCCAACGTCCTGTGGCTGACGGAATGGCTCTGCGAGAAAATGGAGCTTAAGCCCGGCATGCGCGTGCTGGACATGGGCTGCGGCAAGGCATTGAGTTCAATCTTCCTGGCCAAGGAGTTCGGCGTGCAGGTCTGGGCGAACGACCTCTGGATAAGCGCCGCGGAAAACTGGCAGCGCGTGCGCGAGGCGGGCATGGAGAATCAGGTATTCCCCGTACATGCCGAAGCCCACGACCTGCCTTACGCGGAGGAGTTCTTCGACGCCATCGTGTCCCTGGACTCCTACCAGTACTACGGCACGGACGACCTATATCTGGGCTATTTCAGCAAGTTCGTCCGTCCGGGCGGGCAAATCGGGATAATCGTGGCGGGGCTGGCGCAGGACTTCGCAGGAGGCGCCGTGCCGGAACATTTCACGCGACCCCGCCAGGACGGCAGCGTGTTCTGGGTGGACGATTGCTGGAGTTTCCATACCGCCGACTGGTGGCGCAACCACTGGGGGCATACATCCCTCGTCGATGTTGAAATAGCCGACGTGCAGACAGACGGCTGGCGTCACTGGCTCCAGTACGAGAAAGCCTGCGACGAGGCGGGTACGCTCATGTTTCCCTCGGAGGCGGAAATACTGGAAAGAGATGCCGGCAGGTATCTTGCCCTCGTCAGAATGGTAGGTCGTAGAAAATAACACGTAAAAGGGCGGCGGCATCTTACCGCCGCCCCGGCAGAGCCGGCAGGATACGCGCTTTTCATAATATCTTAACAATAGTGTGTTTAAATGGTATAAATACTTTTATACTGGATATGGCGCATCTATGAATAGGCTAACTACTTCCGGGAAAAACCGGATAATGCGGCTTGCCGGTCTGTTGCTGGCGGGGATGTTCGTTGTCAGCCTGGCGGGATGTGGCGGACAGGATGAAGTCGATGAATCGACGCCGTTTTACGCAGACCGCGTCGCCACGGTGCGTATTCTTATGGAGGAAGAGGACTGGGAGTACATGCAGGCGAATGCCAGGGAGGAGGAGTACGTAAAGGCGGACTTCTGGTTCGATGACGAGCTGGTACCGGACGTGGCGGTAAGACCCAAGGGCAACTCCTCGCTGATGTCGGTGGCGCAGTCCGGCACAGCCCGCATGAGTCTCAAGGTGGACTTCAACTTCTTTAATTCGGCGCGTACCCTCTACGGACTGAAGAAGGCTAATTTCAATAACGGCTTCAGCGACCCCACTCTCATACGCGAGGTTTTGTCTTATGAATTATTCGAGCAGATGGGCATGCCGACTCCCCGTACCTCCTTCGTCGATATCTGGGTAAACGATACCCATCTCGGTCTTTATACGATGGTGGAACAGGTGGACAAGACCTTTCTCACCAATCACTTTGCCGATGCCAATGGGAACCTGTACAAGCCGGAAACGCAGGCATCCGCCCTGAACTGGACGGCGGAGGACCTGTCGGAAGAAGCCCTGGCCGAAGCTGATGAGAATGATGGAGATATCAACCTGGGCGGCGGCAAGCTCGCCGATATCATGCAGGCGCTTGGACTGGAGGAAAGGGGGGAAGAGGAAGTTGCCGCGGCAGGATTTCCCCAGTGGCAACCGGGTAGTATGCCCTTCGGGGACATCCCCGCGGCGAATGTCGCACAAAGAGATAGACTGTTCGGAGGTATGCCTTTCGGGGATTTATCATCAGGTAATTTCACGCGGGGAGAAATGCCCTTTGGGGGTATGGACTTTGGAGATATACCGGCGGGGGATTTTACACCGGGAGAGATACCTTTCTGGGGTATGAACTTCGGAGATATGCCGGCGGCGAATGTGACACGGAGAGCGGTTCAGTTCGGAGGTATGCCGCCGGGCGGCATGATGGGTGCTGGCGGCAGCCTCCTCGAGCAGATGGGGCTGAAAACCAACGAGAATAAGGCGGACCATTCCGCGCTCCTCCGGCTGTTGGATGTGCTCAATAACGAGCCGGATGAGACGTTCCCGGACGAAATTGAAAAAGTGCTGGACGTAGACCAGGTATTGAGATTTCTGGCGGTATCGACGGTACTGGTGCACCTGGACAACTACACGGGCATGGGACATAACTACTATCTTTACGAAGTCGAAGGTAAATTCACCATCATACCGTGGGACCTGAACATGTCCTTCGGCAACTTCAACTCCGGGCTCGACCATGAAGGCATTATCAACTTCTTAATCGACGAGCCCACGGCGGGGGTGGTCGCCGACCGTCCACTGGTAGCCCGGCTGTTAGCCGTGCCCGAATGTCTGGATACCTATCACGGTTATCTTACCGAATGTATCGAAGGCCCGTTTTCTTACGAAGTCATGGAGACCAGAATTGACGAACTGGCTGACATGATACGCCCTTATGTAGAAGCTGATACCCTCAAGTTTTATTCCACCGCCGAGTTCGAAAAAGGCTTGAGCGATGACGTCGCCATCACCACGCGCATGTCCGGGATGGGGCTGAATATCGGTTTGAAGGCTTTCGTGGCGGAGCGCGCTGAGTCCATCAGGAAACAGCTTGCCGGGGAACTGCCCAGCACCAATAACGGACAGGGCAACGGCGGAAATTCTATGATGATAGGCTTCAGGAACCGGCAAAACGAGTAGTGTTTCGTTTGTTATTAGCGTAATACGCATGACATATAGAAAAAATTTGTGTTTTCATAGATTTTTTGATAATCTGTACTAAAAATTTGGTTTAAACTCTGATTATGTGGGAAAAGAGCAGGAAATTCCTGGCACTACTGCTGATTTGCATGGTTTGTTCCACGATTTTTTCGGGATGTGCACGCAGTACGACCCGCGGCACCCATGACCCCGATTTCGACCCGTTTGTTGACGACCGTATTGCCACGGTACGCATCGAGATTACAGATGAGAACTGGACTTTCTTACGGGAACACGCCTTCGAAGAGCAGTACGTCCCGGCGGATTTCCGGTGGGATGACGAACTGGTGCCGGATATCGGTTTCCGGACCAAGGGCAATTCCTCGCTGGGGCAGGCGGTCGGCTGGGACAGCCCGCGTATGCCCTTCGCGGTGGACTTCAATATCTTCAACCGGGCGCGCACTTTCCACGGCGTTAAAAAGGTCTTTCTCAACAACGGCTGGAGCGACCCGACCCTCATACGTGAGATGATTGCCTATGAGATATTCGCCGAGATGGGTATCCCCACCCCCCGTTGCTCCCTCGTTGACCTGTGGGTGAATGAAGAACACCTCGGCGTTTACACCATGGTCGAGATGGTCGACCAGACCTTTATCTCGAATCACTTCGACGATGACACCGGTCACCTTTATAAGCCCGAGCTGCTGGTAGCGCGACTGGACTGGACGGAAAAAGATAACGAAAAGGAGTTAGGTATGCCGGGCATGCCTGAAATGCCCGGACTGCACCGGCAGGACCCCGTACTCTATACAAATCTCGGCGGCGCCCCCCTGATTGACCTCCTGCGCGCCCTCGGTGAGGAGGAAATTACCTCTCTCTACGAGCCGGAGCAGGAACGCCAGGGTAACGTGTTCCGTGGTCTCCCGCCCGTGCCGATGCCAGCCAACTATCTGGAAGCCATGATGCTGAAGACCAACGAGAATAATCCCGACCCTTCCAGCCTCTTCAGGTTCCTGGAAGTCCTGAATTTGGAGCCGAATGAGACTTTCCCGCAGGAGATAGAAAAGGTGCTGGATGTCGATATGACGCTAAAGTTCATCGCGGTATCCGCGGTAATCGTGCACCTGGATAACTACATCGGCATTGGCCACAACAACTATCTCTACGAGGCGAACGGTAAATTTACTCCCATCCCCTTTGATACCAATATGGCTTTCGGGACGTTCAACCTGGGTATCAGGAAAGACGGCATTATCAACTATTATATCGACGAACCTACCGCCGGCGAAATGTACCGGTTCCCCCTCGTCGACCGGCTGCTGAAGTACGAGCCGTATCTGGAGAGATATCGCGGCTACGTAGAGGAAGTGATGGACGGACCATTCTCGCTGGACGTTGTCCTGCCGCGGTTAGACCGCCTGGTCGAGATGGTGCGTCCCTATGCCAGGGCGGATACCGAGATGTTTTACTCCTACGAGGACTGGGAACGCTGCATTACGGAAGATTTAAGGCCGCCCGATATCTTCGAAGGATGGATGGCCGGCGGGCCTTCGCCGATGCTGCCCTTCTTCCTCCATCGCCGGGAAGTTGCCTGCCTGAAAGAGAATTTCGGTGTGGACAACCTGTTTATGCTGGTAATGCATGATTTCAAACCCGGAGATCTTGAGAAGCTGGAAGCGTGCATGGTGGAGAAAGAAAAGTACGATTTATTCCTTCAGAATATCTACGGTCCCCTGATGGCGCCGCAGCCGCCGCGCCAGCCCGGGTTCGGCCCCAACTCCCTCGGTTTGAGGACATTTATCATCGAACGCCATGAGTCGGTACGGCAGCAGCTCAACGGTGAGCGGCGGAGCAGCCTCGGCGGTGGCAGGGGTAACGGCGGCAGCATGTGGATGGTGGATATGTTCAACTTCGAGCCGTAAAAAGCAGGAGGGTATTCAGATTAAGGTTACCAAAGAAACACTAATAGTAGCTGCAAGCGCTCCGACAAAACCGGTACAGAGGTTCGAGCGAAAGTTCGCGATATTACCCAGGAATATAGGTTTTGCCCGTGTCATGGTGCGGCAGGTATGCCGTCCCGACCGGGAATTCCCGCACGACCGGGTAAATAGCCTGTACTTCGACTCCGTAGACCTGGACCAGTACGAGCGGTCGGCTTCCGGCGAGTTCAAGAAAGACAAGGTGCGCATCCGCTGGTACGGGGATATCGCCGGTAAAAAGGGCGAAGTATCGGTCTACGTGGAGCGCAAGATGAGGGAGGGATTCGCCAGCAGCAAGCAGCGTCGGCAGTTGACGGTTGACGTGTCCTCTCTGGAACTGGCGAACCTGAGCCGGGGGATTATCAGCGGGACGGAGCTTATCGACGTGCTGGGCGGATTCGGATACTTCCCGGAGAAATCCCTTAAACCGATTATCTATATCACGTACCTGCGTCATCGTTTCAATGAGATGCAGACCGGAGTAAGAGTTTCCTTCGACTATGATATATCTGCTTCTGTCGTGGCGTGGGAACTGGGCAGACGTGATAAGGAACTGCGCCTGCGCCAGGGCGTCATCGAGGTCAAGGGACCGCAACTGGAACTGCCCGTCACACTCCGTAATATGAAATTCCTGGATACCGATTGGAGTCGGTTTTCCAAGTACGGCTCCTGTCTTGACGCGCATTTTACCGAGCCGGGAAGCACGGCTCGTCTCTCACCTTCCGGTAAAAACGTTGAGCTTTAAATAAAAAGGAGGATATAGCATGTTTGACGAACTCTGGCAGCTCATTGAAGGAATGCAATCGCCGGTGGGACTCTGGGAAGCCGTCATCGCCATCCTTTTTTCGCTGGTGGCATCCATCGTAACGTACCTGATGTACCAGCTTTTCTATGGCTCCAGGCACATCGGGGCGGGGGTACACCGGACGTTTATCATCGGCGGTCCGGCAATAACGGCTCTCTTCCTGGGCATACAGGTATCCATACCGCTTTCGCTGGGCTTGCTGGGCGCGCTGTCTTTCGTCCGGTTCCGCACCCCGGTCAAAGACCCGGCGGAAATCGGGTTTCTCCTCCTGCTAATCGCTTCGTCGATCGGCGCCGCCACGGAGAACTATCTGGTAACCGGGATTCTCTTTGGACTGGTGTTCATCGCCCTGGGGATACACTGGCTGACCCGCAATAAGTTCAACGTGTTCGGGCGGGGACACCTGATGATATCCGTGGACCAGCCGAACTACCCGGATATCGAGGGCAAGCTTTCCGCCTTTCTCAAGGAGCGGCTGCGCGGCTTACGACTGGAAACGATGTCCGTCCTGGATGCCAAGGTAAGTCTGCATTATCAGTACCGCCGCCGGAGTGACATAGACTGGGCTACCTTCACCAACGACCTTAATCAACTGGCGGGCGCGGC
>CAZPAS010000006.1:27995-31401 GCA_964584575.1 uncultured Dehalococcoidaceae bacterium
GTGACATAGACTGGGCTACCTTCACCAACGACCTTAATCAACTGGCGGGCGCGGCCAAGGTAGACGTGTATATCGGGTAATCAAGGTAGATTTCCAGCAATATCCAGGCTATCTTGGTGGTAGGCCCGGGGGCGCTGAACGATATATCCGGTTGCGTGGCATACATCGTGTAGAACACCGCGATTGTAGAGGCATTAACGGCGGCAACGGCTTCTTTACACCGGGAAGTGGAGAAGAGGTCTCCTGGATACCCGGAGTAGTCCGCGTATCATTATTTTCTACTATAAATTCCCGTGTAATCGTGTGCCCTCTATTTGACAGTATCAGTCCCACAGCATAAGATAATTAAGGTATTTTCATTTTTTCAGGAGGCAATTATATGGCGGGAATACTCCAGGGAAAGGTCGCAATAATCACCGGTGCGGGAATGGGTCTGGGACAGGCTTCGGCGCTGGCGTTTGCCAGGGAAGGCGCTAAAGTGGTCGCGGCGGATATCGATAGTGAGAACGGTCAGAAGACCGTGGATATGGTCAAGAAGACGGGCGGCGAGGCGATTTTCGTGAAGACCGACGTTTCCAAAGAGAAGGATGTCGAGGCGCTGGTTAAAAAGACCGTCGACACCTACGGCGGGCTCGACTGCGCTCATAATAACGTCGGCGTAGAAGAGCTCCCGGAACCCTTCACGGAAGGCACCGAGGAGACGTTCGACCGCCTGGTAGCCATCGATCTCAAGGGTATCTGGCTGTGCCTTAAGCATGAGATACGGTACATGGAGAAACACGGCGGCGGTGCTATCGTCAATACCTCGTCCATCGCCGGACTCATCGGCGCGCCGCTGCAGGGTATCTATACCGCCTGCAAGTGGGGAGTTAACGGCTTAACGCTTTCGGCGGCCGGCGATTATGGTAAAGCGGGCATACGGGTCAATGCCGTTTGCCCGGCGGGTATGGCGGGCACCGGTTTCTACAACCGGATGCTGGCAGTGCAGCCCGGCATGGCGGAAGCCGTAAAAGAGATGATGCCCCTGGGTAGAGATGCGCAGCCGGCAGAGGTCGCCGAGGCGGCGGTATGGCTGTGCTCGGAGAAGGCTTCTTACATTACCGGCATCACCATGCCCGTCGATGGTGGTTTCACCATCACCTAAAAATCACGTCATTTTTTCAGTCAGTTCGCGGCAGGACTGCCGGTGCTACTTCTACCTGCCCGCCTGTTCCATATTGCAAAACAAGCTGATATAGAAAGGAAAACGGGGAGATGGTCGGTATTACGTCGATAGGTGTGTATCTGCCTGTTTACAGGCTGGACCGCGGAGAAATCGCCCGGATGTGGGCGGGCAGGAACGCGGGCGGGACTAAAGCCGTGGCGGGCTACGACGAGGATACCGTCACCATGGCGGTGGCGGCTACCCTGGACTGCCTGAGGAGGGGGGAGGTACAGGCGGACGGTCTTTCGCTGGCGACCACCACCGCGCCGTATAAGGAAAAACAGTCGGCGGCTATCGTGGCGGCGGCGGCGGACCTTACCGACGAGTGCCGTACTGCCGATTTTACGAATTCTCTCCGTGCTTCAACGATAGCTTTGAAAGCAGCTATCGACGCTGTGCAGGCAGGTTCGGCGGAGAATATTATCGTGACCGCTTCTGACTGCCGTCAGGGCGCCGCCAAAGGTGCGCTGGAGCAGGCACTGGGCGACGGTGCAGCGGCGGTGATGATAGGCTCACAGAAAGTCATCGCCGAAGTCGAGGGCAGCTATTCGATTTACAGCGATTTTACCGATTTCTGGCGGGCGGAGGACGACCGTTTCGTACGGGCGGCGGAACAGCGCTTCATCGACGAAGCGGGTTATCTGCCTGTCGTACAGTCGGCAATTTCAGATCTGCTGAAAAAATACAAGTTATCCCTGCATGATTTCTCAAAAATCGTTTATTACGCCTCGGACGCACGCCAGCACGCCGGTCTGGCCCGGCGCATGAAGCTCGAAAAAACGCAGGTGCAGGAGCCGTTGTACGATAAAATCGGCAATACGGGCACGGCGGCGGTATTCCTGATGCTGGCGGCCGCTCTGGGAAAGGCGAAACCGGGCGACAAGATATTGTTCGTCGGCTACGGTGACGGCTGCGATGCCTTTGTCCTGCGCGTCACCGATGAGATAAAGAAGATTCAAGAGAAGCCGCTCGTTTCCGATAAGCTGGCGGGGAAAATGGCCGTCAGTTACGGACAGTACGCCACTTGGCGCAGCCTCGCGCCGGTGGAGGCTTCCACGCTGCCGGACCGCCCGCCGCTCTCGCTGCCGGGACGCTGGCGGGAACGCCGGGCAATCGCCGCTTTATACGGGTCGAAGTGCCAGAAATGCGGCACCCCCCAGATTTCCCAGATAGGGCAGACCACGCGCGTGTGCGCCAACTGCCAGGCAAAGGACGAGTTCGAGCCTTATAAATTTTCCGATAAGAAGGCGACGCTCTTCAGCTATGCCATCGACCAGCTTATGCCCACCCTCAATCCCCCCGGCGTCAACGGGGTAATCGACTTCGAGGGCGGCGGCAGGCTGATTTGCGAACTGACGGACTGCGATATTAATGAAGTTGCCGTCGGCATGGAACTGGAGATGACCTGCCGGAAGATGTTTGAGAGTAAAGGCGTACATAATTATTTCTGGAAGGCCAGGCCGGCGGAGTAATTTGACTGTCATTGCGAATCCTTCCGCAGAAGGACGTGGCAATCCCTGATATTGCTCAAATGTATGATAGAGATTGCCACGTCGCTACGCTCCTCGCAATGACGACCTTCTTTAGGAGGCTGACATATGGACGGAATTAAAGATAAAGTAGCCATCGTGGGGATGGGCTGCACGAAGTTCGGCGAGCGGTGGGACAAAGGGGTGGAGGACCTCGTCGTGGAAGCCGCCTACGAGGCTTTCGAAGACGCGGGCATCGAGCCTAAGGATGTCCAGGCGGCGTGGATAGGCACCGTATTTTCCGGGCTTAGTGCCATCACGCTTTCGCCTTTACAGCTCCAGTATATCCCCATGACCCGTGTGGAAAATATGTGCGCCACCGGCTCCGAGGCCCTGCGTGGAGCGAGTTATGCCGTGGCCGCCGGCGTCTGCGACGTCGCCCTTGCCGTGGGGGTGGAAAAGCTCAAGGACTCCGGGGCGACCGGTGTCAAGGGACCCAGCGTCGTGGGGGACAATCAGGACGGCAGTTCGGGCATCGGTCCCGGCTACAGCGCCCCGGCGTCGTTCGCCTACCTGGCGACGCGTTATTTTCACGACTATAATATCAAGCCCGAGGAAGGCAAGAGATTGCTGGCGCAGATTGCCGTGAAAAACCATCACAACGGCAGTCTGAACCCAAAGGCGCATTTCCAGAACGAACTCACCATCGAGCAGGTGGTCAACGCCCCCATAA
>CAZPAS010000007.1:0-20958 GCA_964584575.1 uncultured Dehalococcoidaceae bacterium
ACGGCTTCTTTCTGGGCGGGATTGAGGTCGGTGAGGATGTCCATATCTAATTATAGCATTTATAGGAGTATAGAGGCTATGAGAGGCAATCTGGAAAGGGACTCGGTATATAAATTTAATTTCAGCTAGATGCAACCGGTTGCTACCATGTCAGGTAGTCCGGTCTTCTACGCGAGCATCGGGAGAGTTCTCCTTAACGGAGTCTATTCCATTTTTCGCGTTGTCTTTCGTCGTGTATCCCTGACCGGAATCGGCGATGATATTACCGTTCTCGTGGCGAAGTCGCCACCGGTATTCCCCTGCCTTATCCCTGTATAGCTCAAATGTTGCTGCCATGATATAGCCTCCTTTCACTTAACTACAGCCCGTTATTGATTCGGCGTACGCTTGGGTGGTCTCACGACGATTATGGGAATGTCGGTATCCAGTTGCAATACTTCGTAGGCGATGCTGCCTATAGGTGACAGAGCCACGCCCGTGTGACCATGCGACGACATAGCAATCATATCCGCGTGTATTTCCTCGGCTACCTGAACGATTTGATTGGGGATATCGCCGTATTCCACTCTCACGTTGACTTTGATGCCCGCGCCTGCCTGTGTCTCCCCGGTGGCGTTCAGGTATTCCATGAATTTCGTCTTGATATTCTCGTAGTCTTCCTTCTGGAAATCAAATTCGAAAGACTCGTCGCGGATAGCAATACTCCGCGATAACGGCGACAGGATGTGCAGCAAGGTAACTTCCACCACGATATCTTCCGACAGCTTGATGAGCAGGTCTTTTATAAAATGCAGGGCAGATTCACCGACTTCCGAGCCATCCAGCGGAATGAGTATTCTTTCGTACATTGTGCCTCCTTGGTAAAACTTATATAAATTTATCTCACGTACGGCAAGTTAATTATAATTTTATCCAGGTATTTGTCAACACTCCATGACTAAATATCACAGGCAGCCATCTTGATTTCACCCCTGCTCTCGGCTATACTCATAAAGCAGGAAGTAGTGACGTGCCGGAGGTGGCTTTCATGAAAAGAATATCGCATATGACTATCGGTCTATTGCTGATAATACTCACTGTCGGCGCGTCCGGCTGCGATAGCTTTTCGCCACCCTCCACCAGCACCGGCAACGAGCCGTCCGGCAGTCAGGCCAGCGGCATCTGGGTAAACGGCACCGGAGAGGTAACCGTCAGACCGGATATCGCCATCCTGCAGGTGGGCGTGGAGGCGCAGGAGGACACCGTCGCCGAGGCGATGACCAGCGCGACCGAAGCCATGGCAAATATCGGGCAGGCACTTATCGAAAGGGGCATCGAGGACAAGGATATCCAGACCCATTATTTCAATATTCAGCAGCGGACAAGGTGGGATAACCTGAACGACGAGGAGGTCGTGACCGGATACCGGGTAGCCAATAAAGTGACCGTGAAAATAAGGGTCCAACCCTTTGAAAGCTCTACTCTCGACTATAAAGCAAGCAACATCATCGACTCCGTAGTTAAAGCCGGGGGCGACCTTGTTAGAATCGATAGCTTCAGTTTCACCGTGGAAGACCCCACCGAATATTATGACGAAGCCAGGGAGAAGGCTACGGCGGACGCCAGGGCCAAAGCCGAGAAGCTCGCCAAGCAGACCGGGGTCAGGCTGGGCGAACCGACCTTTGTCTCGGAGAGCATTTATACGCCTTCTCCCTACAGCATGTCGTACGGCCTGTCCGGCGGCGTACCGGCCCCGGTACCGGTCGTAATGGAGAGCGCTCCGCCGACCAGTATGGGCGAGACGCAGATTACGCTGACCGTTCAGGTAGCTTACAGTATCAGATAACCTGACATTCTACCGAATACCAGCCTGTTTTATTCTAAGCGAAGGAGGAAAAGAGTTATGGCGATTATCGATTTCGGAGGAACCAGAGAGGAAGTTATCACTCGGGAAGAATTCCCCATGGAGAAAGCCCGCGAAGTACTGAAAAATGAGACCATAGCCGTCATCGGCTACGGCGTGCAGGGGCCGGGGCAGTCCCTGAACTACAAAGATAACGGATTCAACGTCATTGTCGGCCAGTCCAAAGATTTTATGCGGGACTGGGACCGGGCGGTGGCGGACGGGTGGAAGCCCGGCAAAGACCTCTTCGAGATTGAAGAAGCGGCGGAGCGCGGCACGGTTGTCCAGATGCTCACCAGCGACGCCTCCCAGAGGCTGATATGGCCCAACATTAAAAAGCACCTTAAAGCTGGAGACGCGGTTTATTTCTCGCACGGTTTCTCCATTGTCTATAAAGACCAGACGGGAGTTATACCGCCGAAGGACGTGGACGTGATTATGGTGGCGCCGAAAGGCAGCGGCACTTCGCTGCGGCGCAACTTCCTCTCCGGCGCCGGCATCAACTCCAGCTTCGCCGTCTTCCAGGACGCCACGGGACGGGCTAAGGAACGCTGCATGGCGCTGGGCATAGCCATCGGCTCCGGCTACCTCTTCCCGACCACCTTCGAGAACGAAGTTTTCAGCGACCTCGTCGGCGAACGCGGCGTGCTCATGGGCGCGCTGGCGGGCATCATGGAAGCGCAGTACGATACCTTGCGTGCCCACGGGCACTCGCCCAGCGAGGCCTTCAACGAGACGGTGGAAGAGCTTACGGAGAGCCTGATAAAACTCGTGGCGGAGAACGGCATGGACTGGATGTACGCCAACTGTTCGGCGACCGCGCAGCGCGGCGCCCTCGACTGGAAACCGAAGTTCAAAGAGGCGGTCATGCCGGTCTTTAAAGAGCTTTACAAGCGCGTGGCGAACGGGACGGAAACAAAACGCGTCATCGAGGCATGCGGCGGCCCGGACTACGCGCAGCTGCTCGGCAAGGAACTGAACGAGATGGGCAACTCCGAGATGTGGCAGGCCGGTAAGGCCACCCGCGACCTGCGTCCCAAGGAGCCCGCCAAGAAAGATGCCGGTACGGCCGCGGGCACCGGCGGCAGGCAAAGTAACTAGCGTAAAAACGCAAATGGCGGAACAACAGGACTGGAAGAAGTCGTTAAAGGCGGACCCTACCGACTGGCTGCTGGAGCCGGAAGACCCCGGGGTAAGATACCTTGCCCTGCGTGATATACTCGACGCCGATGATAAAGAGATAAAAGCCTCCAGGGCCAGAGCCCATCGCGAGGGACCGATTGCCAGCATACTGGCGGAGATGGCGCCTGAAGGCTACTGGATAAAACCGGGCAACGTCTACGCCAATAAATGCCGGGGCACGGTATGGTCCATCATCTCACTGGCGGAACTGGGTGCCTCTGTCGAAGAGGACAAGCGCGTCGGTGCCGCCTGCGACTACCTGCTGGACAACTCCCTGCTGAAAAGCGGTCAAATTTCCCCCGGTATGAAACCCTCGAATATGGGACTCTGCCTTCAAGGCAATATGCTGTTATCCTTGATGGATTTGGGATACGACAGAAGCCGGCTGGACAACGCTTATGAGTACATGGCGCGGATGGTAACCGGCGAGGAGGTGCCCCGGAAGGTAAATCCTGATGGTCTTGCCCCCGCGGAGGGTGTTCCGGGTCCATTTCGCTATTTGAAATATATCGGCCCTCAATTTGCCTGCCGCACGAATAAGGGCATGCCCTGCGGCTGGGCGGCCGCGAAGGTAATGATGGCTTTCTCCCGTCTGCCTGTCGAACGCAGGACCGGCCTGACTAAACGTGCCATTGAGACCGGAGTGGATTTTTTCCTGACCGGCGACCCCTCAAAAGTCGAATTCCCCGGCCACCGTACGGGCATGCCGGATAAACGCTGGTGGCAGTTCCGCTTCCCCTCCTTCTGGGGAGCGGATATCCTCCAGATTGCCGATGCGTTCACCGGATTGGGGTACGGCGGCGACCCCCGCCTGGCTAATACGTTTGACCTGATTTTAAGCAAGCAGGACGAGGAGGGCCGCTGGCCGCTGGAATACATCGATTATACTCACAAAATGTGGGTGAAGTACGGCATTATCAACAAGCCTAACAAGTGGGTTACCCTGAGGGCGCTGCGGGTTTTGAAGCGGGCGGGACAGCAGAAGGCTAAATAGGCAGTCGGATTGCTTCGTCCTTCAGCGGAAGGACTCGCAATGACGGGGGTATTATTGCACCCACCTTATGACAAGTGTTAGAATGGCAGTAAGCAGGGTACGTTCATTAAAGGGGTAAGAGATGTTTACCGGAATCGTTGAAGAGGCAGGCAGCGTTGTTTCCGTTTCGTCGGGCAAGCTGGTCATTTCCGCCGATAAAGTCCTGAAGGGCATACAGCTTGGCGGCAGCATCGCCGTCAACGGCATCTGTCTCACCGTGACCGAATTTACCGATAAAACATTCTCCGTGGACGTCATGCCGGAGACCCTCAAGCGTACCAATCTCGGGCAGCTTCATAACGGCGACCGGGTGAACCTGGAAAGACCGCTGGGACTCGGAGGCGAGATAGGCGGCCACCTGGTGCAGGGGCATATCGACGGCACGGGGAAGGTAATCTCGATTGAACGGGAAGGCGAAGCGTTGCTGATGAAGTTCGAAGCGCCCGCCGACCTGATGCGGTACGTCGTGGAGAAGGGCTTCATCGCCGTGGATGGCACGAGCCTTACGGTGGTGGAAAAAGACGTTGCATCGTTCTCGGTATCGATAGTCGGCTATACCCGGGAGCATACCATCCTTGCCGACCGGAAGATAAACGATACGGTCAACCTGGAGGTGGACATCATCGGCAAGTACGTGGCGGAGTTCATGAAGCCCCAGAGCGGCGGCATTACCGCGGAATTTTTAGAGGAGCACGGTTTCGCGATTAACTAGCTCCTCATAAGATAACAGGAGAATTAAAATGGGACTGGCAACAATACCGGAAGCAATCGAAGACATTAAGGCGGGCAAGTTCGTCATCGTGGTGGATGATGAGGATAGAGAAAACGAAGGCGACCTTATCATGGCTGCCGAGTGGGTAACGCCCGAAGCCATCAACTTCATGGCGGTGCACGGTCGCGGTCTAATCTGCATGCCCGCCACCGGCGAACGGCTGGACGAACTGCAAGTACCGATGATGGTCAGCAATAACACGTCGAATTTCGGCACGGCTTTCACGGTATCGGTAGAAGCCAAGCACGGCACGAGCACCGGTATCTCCGCAGCGGACCGTGCGCAGACGGTCAAGGTTATGATTGACCCCAGGACCAGGCCACAGGACCTGGTCATGCCGGGGCACATGTTCCCCCTGCGCGCCCGCGACGGCGGCGTGCTGGTGAGGGCGGGCCAGACCGAGGCGACCGTCGACCTTGCCAGGCTGGCGGGACTTTATCCCGCCGGCGTCTGCTGCGAGATTATGAACGAGGACGGCACCATGGCGCGGCTTCCCCAGCTTGAAAAAATCGCCGCGAAACTCGACCTGAAAATCGTCAGCGTCGCCGACCTTATCGCCTATCGCTACCGCCACGAAAGGCTGGTGCAGAGGGTCGCCGAGGCGAAGCTTCCAACTCCTTTCGGTAATTTCACGGTCATCGCTTACAAGAGTCAGACCGACCCCGCCGAGCACCTGGCGCTGGTCATGGGCGACGTAGCTACCGATGACCCCGTGCTGGTGCGCGTACACAGTCAGTGCCTTACGGGGGACGTGTTCCACAGCCTTCGCTGCGACTGCGGGGAGCAGATTGAGATGGCGATGAAACGCATCGCCGGGGAGGGACGCGGCGTCGTCCTCTACATGAGGCAGGAAGGCAGGGGCATCGGCATTCACAACAAGATTAAAGCCTACGCCCTCCAGGACGAGGGCATGGACACCGTGGAGGCAAATATCTCCCTCGGGTTTAAAGCCGACCAGCGCGACTACGGGGTGGGGGCGCAGATACTCGCCGACCTGGGTATCCACAACATGCGGCTGATGACCAATAATCCCAAGAAGATGAGCGGGCTGGCAAGCTACGGGCTGACTATCACGGAGCAGCTCCCCATCACCACCAAGCCGAACCCGCACAATCGACGTTATTTACGGACGAAACAGGAAAAAATGGGGCATCTGTTGAAGGTTTCCGATGCCGATAGCGAATAATTAAAAGCCAAGGAGACTGCTATGAGCAAGAATTACGAGGGCAATTTACTGGGAAAGGGACTGAAGTTCGGGCTGGTTGTCTCGCGTTTTAACGAGTTCTTCAGCAAGAAGCTGCTCGAAGGGGCACAGGACGCCCTGCTCCGCCACGGCGTCGCCGAAACCGATATAGAAGTCGCCTGGACGCCGGGCTCGTTCGAGATACCGCTGATTGCCCAGAAAATGGCGGGGTCGAAGAAATACGACGCCGTCGTCTGCCTGGGCGCCGTGATTCGCGGCGGTACCCCTCATTTCGACCACATTGCCGCCGAGGTCACCAAGGGAATCGCCAAGGTCAACATGGACACGGGAGTGCCGGTAATTTACGGCGTGATTACCACCGATACGCTGGAACAGGCCATCGAGCGCTCCGGCACGAAAGCCGGCAACAAGGGGTTCGACGCGGCGGTCAGCGCTATCGAGATGGCGAACCTGGTAAAAGCCCTGGGCTAGGCAACACCCGCTAGTACTGCGGGCGTATGTAGGAATATTGCCGGATAATCTGAAGTAGAAGGAAAAATCAGGTCGCTGTATTTGATATTGAGAACCTTCCCGACCTGCAACTGGTTCAGCCCGTGACCTTGTAAACGGTATCGCCCGGCCTTACCCTGTCCGGCACCTTGATGCCCACGGAATCGCCCTTCTTGGCGGTATCGACGTTTACATTGTCAATCTGCATCGAGGCGATATCCATCTCGATATCCGTGGTATGCCCCTTGATGTGAATCTTGTCCCCTACTTTCAGCGTCCCGCTCATATCGATTCCGGCGACCACCGGGCGGGCAAAGAAGTCCATCACCTTGCCAACTTCCTTCTCGGCCATTTTCCTTCCCTCCTTGCATCCTGTACTTCGTATTGTGGATTATACCCCCCGAGTTTTTATAAATCAACATAAGAGAATTTTCACTTCCGTCTTTGACATATTTCATCTCGGAGACATATAATGAACCTGACCTGAATATTGCGAGGGCTGGAAATTGGCGAACAAAGACGAACTGGAAAACGCCGGCGATGAATCGGATATAGAACGCATCGTACAGCGAATCGACATGCTGGACGCGCGACTGGACAACGTGGATTCCATAGTCTCGGCGGTCGCCGAACGCGTCATGCGCCAGCCGATTACCCTCAATATCACCTGCTCCAATTGCGGGCAGAAGATAGAAATCGCCATTCTGGGTACCGAAAAACCAACTCGATAATACCTTTATGTCAAGCGGGCTGCTCCTCCACAAACCGGACCTTCCCCATAATCCATCCCCTTCCATATTTTTCGTGGATAATTCATATCACGGGACGATAAAGTGCCTCAACTTATAATTATCATTATCTATTTCGCGGTGATACTTGTCATCGGCTTGGTCAGCCGCAGGAAGGCAAAGCAGGCGGACGACTTCTTCGTCGCCGGCAGGAAAGGCTCGTCCCTGTTCATCGTCGGTTCGCTGCTGGCGACCATTATCGGGGGTTCGGCTACCGTGGGCATGGCAGGGCTGGGCTTCCAGCGGGGCCTGACCGGCGCCTGGTGGCTCCTGGCGGGCAGCGCCGGACTGATTGTAATGGGAATATTCTTCGCCAGGAAAGTCAGACAGTACGCCCTCTATACCCTCCCCGAACTTATAGAAAAGCAGTACGACCGGCGCCTGGCGCTGGCGTCCTCGGTGCTGATTGTCGTCGCCTGGATAGGCATCATCGCCGCCCAGATTATCGCCGCCGGCAAGATAATGAGTATCCTGGGAATGGGCAGCGAGATGCTCTGGATGATTATATTCTCGTTCGTCTTTATCACCTACACCGTGCTGGGGGGTCAGCATTCCGTCATCCGCACCGATTTCTTTCAGTCGGTAATAGTCTTCGGGGGGATTTTCGCGGGACTGGGACTGCTGCTGTCACGACTGGGCGGCTGGGACGGACTGCAAAACTCACTGTCGGCGGACATGTTCGCCTTCCCCACCAGTTCGCAGTTCGGCGGCGCCGGTCTCGCCTCGACGCTGCTGGTGGTGGGGCTGACCTACGTGGTCGGACCGGACATGTACTCTCGGATATTCTGCGCCCGGGACGACGCCACGGCGCGGGCATCTACCTTCTGGACGGCGGGACTTATCATACCGATAGCCTTCGCCGTGACGATTATCGGCATGGGCGCCGCCGTGCTTTTTCCGGATATCGCGGCGGAGCAGGCGCTCCCCATGGTCATCAGCGAGGTATTTTCGCCGCTCCTCGGGGGAATCGTCCTGGCGGCGCTGCTCTGCGCCATGATGTCCTCGGCGGATACCACGTTACTCAGCGCCGGCACCATACTGACGGTGGATATCATCGGGGCGTTCCGCCCCTCGCCGGAGAGAAACACCCTGACAAACTCACGCTGGCTGATAGTCTTGCTGGGCATTATCTCGCTGGCGGTGGCGCTGCTGCTCAAGGGGATAATCAGCGCCCTGCTGTTCGCCTACACGGTCTATACCTGCGGGGTAATCCTGCCGGTTATAGCCGGTTTCTTTAAAGACAGACTGAAAGTCACCGCGACCGGGGCGCTGGCGGCGCTCATCGGGGGCGGTGCGATGGGGATAACCAGCAAGCTGGTATCGATCAAGTACCTCGACCTCGGGGCGCTGGCATTGAGCGCGGTTTTACTGTTCGCAGTAAGCTTCATCGATAACCGGATAAAGAGAAACCGTTCCTAAGAAGTGATTTCCGGCATACGGCGTGTAAACTGCCCGAAGGCAACGGTGGAAACCAGCATCACTACTGCCATGAAGTAGAAAGCGGACTCAACGCCCCAAAGGTCCGCCGCCAGCCCGGCGAGAATCGGGCCGACGACCATGCCCACGCCCAGTCCCATGTTGAACATCGCCATGGACGTGCCCATGCCGTATTTCCTGCCCTCGGCGATTACCAGCGCCGAGGCGGACGGCACCGCCGTGGCGTCCCCGATGATGGCGATAGCAAGCAAAAACAGCAGCGACCAGAAGCCGAAAGCCTGGGGAATCACCAGCGCGGAAATTATGATGCCGATACTCCCGAGTATCACCACCCGCCTCTTGTTGAACCTGTCGGCGAGCCTGCCGGTAAATACCTGGATTACCCCGGCCCCCAGCACGAGCACCGATAGTACCGTTCCTGTCAGCGAGGAACTCAAATTCAACGTAAGACCGCCAAACACGGGTATAAAGGTCTGCACGATACCCCGGTGGGCGGCGTCGCCGACCTGAAAGCTGAAGAGCCCCCGACTTAAATTGCTGGACGCTATTCCCTTGAAAGAAGACCTCGGAATTTCCTCACGCTCCTTGCGGGCTACCTCCGGCAGGAAAATGGTTACACCCAGGAACGCTATCACATTGAGGCCGCCCATCACGTAAAAAGCGGAGTTCATCCCGAAATAGTCGCTGAGAACGCCGCCCAGGAGAGGGCCGCAGCCCCATCCCCCTAAAAACGTGGCGTTGAAGAACCCCATCCATTTCCCCTCCTCCCCTTCCGGGGCGATATCGCCGATGTACGCCTGGGCGATTGGCTGCACGAAACCCGCCGCCACGCCCTGCAATAACCGGATTACCAGCAGGACCGCCACGTTATCGGCGAGGACGTAGGTAAAAGAGGTAACGGCGAAGATGAACAGGCCGATGGATATTACCAGCTTGCGACCCCGCCGGTCTGACAGCCTGCCGATGAATGGCAGTATTACCGTGCGGGAAAATGCATAACCGGAAAAGATAATGCCCACCCAGACGCCGGTGGCGCCCAGGTTCTTCGCATAGATAGGCAGCAGCGGCGCTATGATACCGATGCCTACCATCGAGGAAAAGATGGAAAGCCCTAAAATGGGGAAGATTTTGTTAATGGAATGGGACACGATTCAGTGTATCACGGCAAAGCAGCGGATGTAAAAACATGACCCGTATCAAGCCCAGCCTCATTGCGTTCGTAACATAACGCTGATATAATTGACTTGTGAACGCACAAAGTCAACTGGAAACCATGCGCCATTCGGCTTCGCACGTCATGGCGGAGGCGGTGCTGTCTATATTCCCGGACGCCAGGTTCGGCATCGGCCCGTCCATCGCGGACGGCTTTTACTACGATTTCGACCTGCCGCGTACGCTGACGCCGGAAGACTTGCCCGTAATCGAAGCGAAAATGGCGGAAATCATCAAGGCCGACCTGCCCTTCAAACACCGGGAAATCAGCAAGTCGGAGGCGAAAAAGCTGTTCGCCTCCCAGCCGTACAAGCTGGAACTCATTGATCAAATAGCCGACGATAAGTTAGGCATCTACGAGCAGGGCACCTTCGTCGACCTTTGCCGCGGACCCCATGTAAAATCCACCGGCGAGATTAAAGCCTTTAAGCTGACCAATATCGCCGGGGCGTACTGGCGGGGCAACGAGCGCTTCCCCATGCTCCAGAGAATTTACGGCACCGCCTTCAACAGCCAGAAAGAACTGGACGAGCACCTGGCTGTCATCGAAGAAGCTAAAAAGCGCGACCACCGCAGGCTGGGTAAAGAACTGGACCTGTTCCTGATGCCGGAGGAAATCGGCGGCGGGCTGGTTATTTATACTCCCAAAGGCGGGCGTATCCGCACCGCCGCGGAGGACTTCTGGAGGCAGGAGCACTTCGCCAACGGATATGAAATCCTCTACACGCCGCACATCGGCTTGAGTAAGCTGTGGGAAATCAGCGGACACCTCGACCACTATGCCGAGAACATGTATTCGCCCATCACCATCGACGAGCAGGAGTTCTACCTCAAGCCGATGAACTGCCCGTTCCACATACTCGCTTACAAGTCCCAGATAAGGTCATACCGCGATTTGCCCATGCGCTGGGCGGAGCTGGGCACCGTTTACCGCTACGAGCGCAGCGGCGTGCTGCTGGGCCTGTTGCGGGTGAGAGGTTTTACCCAGGACGACGCCCATATTATCTGCACGCCGGAGCAGATGAACGACGAGATTTCCGAGGTGCTGCGTTTTTCGCTTTATATGCTGCGTACCTTCGGTTTTCACAAGTACAAGGTGTACCTCTCCACCCGTCCCGAAAAATCAATCGGCGAGAAACAGCGATGGCTGGATGCCGAGGACGCCCTGCGCCGCGTCATCGAGGAAAGTAAACTCCCGTTTGAAGTCGACGAAGGCGGCGGCGCTTTCTACGGACCGAAAATCGATATTAAGATAGAAGACGCCATCGGGCGCGAGTGGCAGGCGACTACTATACAATTCGACTTCAATCTGCCGGAGCGCTTCGATATGGTGTACATCGGGGCGGACGGACAGGAGCACCGCCCCTACATGATTCACCGCGCCCTGCTCGGCGCCTGGGAACGATTCTTCGGGCTCCTCATCGAGCACTACGCCGGCGCCTTCCCGCTGTGGCTGGCACCGGTTCAGGTCAAGATAATCCCCATCGCCGACCGGCATGTCGAACATGCCCGCAAGATTGAGAAGAAAATGAAGGCGAAGGGCATCCGGGCGGAGGTGGATGACCGCTCCGAGAGAATGAACCAGAAAATCAGGCAGGCGCAGCTCGAGAAAATCCCCTATATGGTCGTCATCGGAGACAAAGAGGCCGCGGACAACTCGGTTTCCGTACGCCCGCGCAGCGGCGAGCAACTGCCCGCCCAGCCGCTGGCTGACTTCCTGAAGACCCTGAACAAGGAAATCGCCGATAAAGTGTAGATTTCAAGGCGACGGCTCTTTCTAAGGTTCGGGGAGTTGATTTCAACACGAAAATATGGTATAGTTTTTGTTCGTAGGATACCTGTGCTTGGAGGAGGTTTACAGGGACATAATTAAACAACTTCGGGTCAATGAGCGAATAATCGCCAAAGAAGTTCGCCTGGTTGGGGAAAAAGGGGAACAGCTCGGTATCATGCCTCTGATACAGGCGCGGGAGACGGCGAGAAAGCACAACCTGGACCTCGTCGAGGTATCGCCCACATCGGCGCCCCCCGTGTGTCGTTTACTTGATTACGGCAAGTTCAAATACGAGCAGCAGAAGAAAGAACAGCAGGCGAAGAAAAGCCAGAAGGTATCGCTACTCAGGGAAATTCGCCTGCGACCCAAGATAGGTGTCCATGATTTTGACGCCAAAGCCAGAAAAGCCAAGAAGCTGCTGGGCGAGGGCGATAAGGTAAAAGTGACATTGATGTTCCGGGGACGCGAGATAACGCACCCGGACCTGGGCTGGAAGATACTGCAGCGCATGGCGGAAACGCTGAACGATGTCGCCTCGCTGGAGAGGCAGCCGGTAATGGAGGGGAGGAGGATGGATATCATCCTGGCTCCTGTCAGTGCCAAGCCCAAAGTAAAAGTAGCAGAAAAGGAAACCGAGAATGCCAAAACTGAAAACGCATAAAGGCGCCAAGAGCCGTTTCCACGTAACGGGCAGCGGCAAGATTATGCGTGTCAAGGGACCCAAGAGCCACCTGCGCACCAAGAAAGCCAAGCGTGTGCGGCGCCAGTTCGATGAGATGATTGAATTAAATCCCCGTGACCGTAAGCGGATATCCAGGCTGATACCTCACGGGGCTTAACAGACGGGAGGAAACATCACTTGCCCAGAGTTAAAAGAGGAGTAACCTCACACCAGAAACATAAGAAAGTACTCGCCCTGACCAAGGGTCATCGCGGTACCAAGCACCGGCTTATCAAGCGCGCCAGGGAGTCGATGATTAAGTCGTTAAGCTATGCCTATTTCCACCGGCGCGAGAGAAAAGGCGACATGCGGCGATTATGGATTCTGCGCGTCAGCGCCGCCTGCCGCGCCCGCGGAATGAAATACAGTGAGTTCATGGACGGACTCAAGAAGTCCGGTATAGAAATAAACCGGAAGATGCTCGCCGATATGGCCGTCAGGGAGCCAGAAAGCTTTACCAACCTGGTAACTCTCGCTGGAGGGAAAGGCCAGGAATAAAAACTCACCGCACCGAAACCCGTAATACTCCCCGTTCCCCTTCCCTTCAATAAAGGAAGGGGATATTTTTAACAGGCGAAAACATGTTAGAGAAAATAGAAGAAATAAAGGCGGAAGCACTCAAGCAACTGGACGGCATCAACGATGTTAAAGACCTTGAATCGTGGCGCGTGCAGTACCTGGGCAAGAAAAGTCCGCTGACCCAGATTTTACGCAGCCTGTCTACGCTTTCCATGGAGGAAAGAAAAGCCGTGGGAGCGGCCGCCAATCAACTCAAGAACCTGCTGGACGGCAGCGCTTCGCAGAAAGGGCAGTCACTCCGTGAAGCGCAGTTGGTTTCCGCCACGGCAAAGGAAGAAGTAGACATCAGCCTGCCGGGTCGCCCCTATTCGGTCGGGCACATCCACCCGCTTACCAGGACGGTCGAAGAGATATGCGATATCTTCGTCTCCATGGGTTTCCAGGTGGTGGAAGGACCTGAAGTAGAATGGGACTATTATAATTTCGAGGCCCTGAACATTCCTGCCGAACACCCCTCCCGCGACTCATATTCGACCTTCTGGATAGACGCACCGGCAGGAAAAGGCGGTAAGAAGCAGCTGCTGCGCGCCCATACCACGTCGGTAACGGCACGGACTCTGGAGAACCTGGAACCGCCGATACGGGCTGTCGAGATAGGCAAGTGCTACCGCTATGAAGCTACCGACGCCACTCACGGCTGGATGTTCTATCAGGTCGACGGCATCGCCGTGGATAAGGGAATTACTATGGCAGACCTCAAAGGTACTTTGTATGAATTTGCCCGCCGCTACTTCGGGGACGACCGTAAGGTACGCTTCCGCGTGGACTACTTCCCCTTCGTCGAGCCCGGCGCAGAAATAGCCATCGACTGCATCGCCTGTAAAGGCTCCGGCTGCCGTCTCTGCGGGAACAGCGGCTGGATAGAGTTAGGGGGATGCGGCATGACCCATCCCGACGTGCTGCGGCGCGGCGGCATTGACCCGGAGGAATATACCAGCTTCGCCTTCGGCATGGGTATCGACCGCATGCCCATGTTACGCTACGGCATCGACGATATACGTCATTTTTATCATAACGACCTGAGATTTCTGAGGCAATTCTAGGAAAGATAAATGAGAGTACCGTTAAACTGGCTCAAGGACTACGTGGACGTGACCCTGCCCCCGGCGGAACTTGCCGGGAGGCTGACGATGGCCGGCTTCGAGGTTTCGGAAATAATCACTACGGGCGGCAGCTGGGATAACGTGGTCGTCGGGCAGATAAAAGCAGTCGACCCCCACCCCAACGCCGACCGGCTCCGGCTGGCCACGGTAGAACTGGGTGGCAGGGAGGAAACCGTGGTCTGCGGCGCGCCAAACCTGAATATCGGCGATAAGATTGCGTTCGCCAGCGTCGGCGCGCGCCTGATAAACCCGTATAACGGGGAAGTCGAGGAACTTAAACCCGCCAGGATTCGCGGCGTCGTTTCCAGCGGCATGATATGCTCGGAGAAAGAACTCGGGATATCGGACAACCATGAAGGCATCATGGTTTTAACGCCGGAGGCGGCAATCGGCAAGCCTCTTGCCGAACACATGGGCGATACCGTTTTTGACATCGACATCACGCCCAACCGGCCTGACTGTCTCTCGGTGGTGGGCATTGCTCATGAAGTAGCTGCCCTGAGCGGTCAGGAGATGCATATCCCGGAAATCAGCTATCAAGAGAGCGGGGATGATATCAACAAACAGGTCACGATAGAAATCGCCGACCCCGACCTTTGCCCCCGGTACTGCGCCAGCCTGATTACGGACGTAAAAATAACCGAGTCTCCCGCCTGGCTCCAGGAAAGGCTCATCGCCTGCGACCAGCGCCCCATCAACAATATCGTCGATATTACCAACTATATCATGATGGAATACGGCCAGCCGCTGCACTCATTCGATTACGATACGCTGCGGAAAAAGAAGATAATCGTACGACGAGCCGCCGGGGGCGAGCACTTCTACACGCTGGACGAAGAAGAACGCGAACTCTCCGGCGACATGCTCACGATTGCCGACGGAGAGGGTACGGTGGCTATCGCCGGCGTGATGGGGGGACTTAACAGCGAGGTCACCGAAGGCACCACTTCCATCCTGCTGGAAGCCGCCAGCTTCAAGGCAACCAGTATTCACTACACCAGCCGTCACCTGGGTCTATCCAGCGAAGCCTCGATGAGGTTCGAGCGGGGCATCAGCGCCGGCATGACCATACCCGCCCTGCGCCACGCCACCCAGCTCATCGCGGAACTTGGCGGCGGCAAAGTGGCTAAAGGCATCATCGACGACTATCCCGGCAGGCAAGACCCGGAGCCGGTGACCGTTACCACCGAGAAAACAAAGCGTATTATCGGCATGCCCGTCAGCCGCGATAAAATCGTGAAAATATTACACTCATTAGGCTTCGAGTGCGAACACGAAGGCTCGAAGATAACGGCGACGGCACCCTACTGGCGCAGCGATATCACATACGACGTCGACCTCATCGAGGAGGTCGCCCGCATCATCGGCTACGACAAAATCCCCACCACCCTCATGGCCGACCCCATACCCCAGCAGAACCCCGACCCGCTCCTGGGACTGAAAAAAACGATAAGACAGGCGCTGGCGGGTTACGGTTTGCACGAAATTGTTTCCTATTCGCTGACGAGTCTGGAGATGCTGAGCAACCTGGTGCCGGAACCGCGTCCCCCGGAACCGCTGCCGCTGAGCGTCGTCAAGCCGCTGACGGTCGAACAGGAATACCTGCGTCCCAACCTGCGTGCCGACCTGTTGACCACGCTGGCTGCAAATCGCCGGCACGAGGACGGCGGCATCCGGCTCTTCGAACTGGGCAAGATTTACCTCCCGAAAGGCAACGACCTGCCCGATGAACCCGAGGTGCTGTGCGGCGTTATGAGCGGCCCGAGGGTCGACAGGACATGGCTGGGCGGCGGCGGCTCGCACGATTTTTACGACGTCAAGGGCGTCATTGAAGGTTTACTCGACCATCTCGGCGTAGCCGTCAGCTTCGAGAAGAGCCAGGACGAGGGACTCCACCCCGCGCGGCAGGCAGCCATAGTTATCCAGGACAGGGACATGAAGGTGAAGCTGGGCGTCATCGGGGAACTGCATCCCAAGGTAGCCGATGCCTTCGAACTCGAAGGGACGGTGTGCCTGTTCGAGATGAACGTTTCGACGCTGCTGCCTTTCGCAACCAGCTACGATATGTATCGCCCGATTCCGCGCTTCCCGGGCATTATAAGAGACCTGGCGCTGGTGGTAGACGCCGGCGTAACGCACCAGCAAATCACCGATATCATCAAAGGATTCTCGTTAATCAGCGAGGTCGTCCTCTTTGACGTATATTCCGGTAAACAGGTCGCCCCGGGCAAGAAATCGCTTGCCTACCGGCTGATCTACCAGTCGCCCACGCACACCCTGACCGACGAGGAAGTCAACAAGGTAGAAGAGCAGGTACTGAAAAAACTCACCGCGGAACTGGGCGCTACGCTGCGGGGATAACTATAGTCGACAAATGACAATACGGGGAGTCCTAAGAGGGGCGAAGAAGCCCCTCTTTCTTTTTCTTCCCCCTCCCTTCTCACGGGAGGGGGATACAGGTCGAAGACTCTTTGAGGGGTGGGTTGTATAAATCAAATTACTCCCAGCGGAAGAAACGCGCCGCCAGCAGAGCCGCCACGACCGTTATCCCCACTACTATCAGCGAGGCGTTTGTGTGCCAGCCAAAACCCAGCCAGGGGTCCTGCAACATCAGGATAACGTGCCTCAGAGGCATTATCTCACCTATGGTGGTCATGGCGCCGGATAATACCTCAGGGGGAGGTCCGGCACCGCCGAGTATCAGCATGACGAAAAAGAGTATCAGGCCCAGTCCCTGCGCGGAACGCGTCGATGGGAGGACAGCCCCCAGGAAGAAACCCAGCGACACGAAACACAGGTTCGCCAGCACGAACGCCCCAACCAGCTGACCCGGCAGCTCCGGCAGACCCGTGGAATGTACTATCATGGCGAGGACCATTATCAGCACGCTACCCAGCGCCGTGATGATAAAACTGACTATCAACTGGGAGCCCAGCACCGACCAGACGGAAATCGACGAAGCACGCAGTCGGCGCAGCACGCCCCTCTCCCTATAGCCGGTAAGGTGCACCGGCAGCGCAATCAGGCCGATAGCCGATATCACCAGCCCGAAGTAGGCGGGGACATAGTAGTCTATCGCGCCGACGCCACGATAGAATCCGGCTTCGGGCGTATTGCCGAAGACACCACCCATCACGAAGAGAAAGATAACCGGCAGGGCAAACGTGAAGACCATCGTGATAGGCTCACGGATAAAGAGCTTGATTTCCACCCAGGACAGCTTTAACAGCGTACGCATTCAGTCCCCCACGCTGTGCCCGGTAAGTTTCAGGAATACGTCTTCGAGGGCGGGGCGTTCCGAGCGGAGGTCATCGGGGACGATGCCGCGTTCCACGAGCGCCGCCGCCACCAGAGCCAGTACCGGCCCGTTGCCCTCCACCTCAACTCTCGCCCCCCGCCTGATAACCTTGTTCACTCCGGGAATGTCGTTAATAAAAGTAAGGTCTGCCTGTTCCGCTGTAAAAATGACGCGCACCTCGCTGGCATACCTGTTGACGAGTCCCTGCGGCGTATCGGAATCGATTATTCTACCCCGGTCGACGACGGCAATACGGTCACAGAGTTCCTCGGCTTCGTCCATGAAATGGGTCACCAGCACCACGGTGGCGCCGTTTTCCCGGATTGCACCGATTAAGTCCCACGCCACGTGACGGGCGGCGGGGTCGAGTCCGGTGGTCATTTCATCGAGGAAGACCACCCGGGGGTTGTTCACCAGCGCCAGGGCAACCAGGAGACGCTGCCGCTGTCCGCCGGACAGGCTGGAAAAACTGGCTCCCTGCTTTTCGGCGAGTCCCCACTCCTCGAGGAGGACATGCCAGTCCAGCGCGTCCGGGACTATGGAAGCGAACAAATCGAGGGCTTCCCAGACTTTTATACGGTCGGGCAGAGCCGATTCCTGCAGCTGCGACCCGATACGCCGTCGTAATGCCTGCGCCTGGGTAAGCGGGTCGAGGCCCAGCACGCGGATATTGCCGGAATCCGGCTTCCGCAACGCCTGCAGACACTCTACGGTGGTGGTCTTGCCGGCGCCGTTGGGACCCAGGAAGCCGAATATTTCCCCTTCATTTACCTCAAACGAGATATCGTCCACGGCGACGGTACTGCCGTAGGTCTTGCGCAGGTTTTGCACCGATATGATTGAAGACACAATTAACCTTCAATCAGTCCCTTGAGCTTCGCCGTGATATCACCCAGCGGCACAAGCTCTGATTCCTTCTGCGCACGCGGTTTGAACTCCACGCTGTCCTTCTCCAGCGTACGCGGACTGACGGTTATGCGATACGGTATGCCCAGTAAATCGGCATCGTTGAACTTGACGCCGGGCGACTCCTCGCGGTCGTCGTAAAGCACCTCAATCCCTGCCGCCTGCAGTTCTTCGTATAGTGTTTCCACCGCACCGGCAACATCGATGCCCTCGCGGTACAACGGGCAGAGATAGACATGGTACGGCGCCACGGACACGGGCCAGATAATGCCCTTATCGTCATGGTTATGCTCGATGACCGCCGCCATCAGTCGTCCCAGCCCCATGCCGTAGCACCCCATGACGACAGGTTTGGACTCGCCTTTCTCATCGATGAAGTAAACGTTAAACTTCTCGCTGTAAACGGTGACCAGCTTGAAGATATGCCCCAGTTCGATGCCGCGGGTGGAGGCATACGTGCCGCCGCATGCCGGGCATTTATCGCCCTCACGGGCGGTGGCGATGTCCGCCACGATGTCCGCCTTGAAGTCTCGCGGGTAGTTGACGTTTTTAATGTGGGTATCCGGCTTGTTGCCCCCGGCGACGAGGTTCGTAGCCGAATTGACCGAGTCGTCGGCGATGACCTTAAAGCCCTTCATACCCACCGGCGAAGCGGCTCCGGCGACGATGCCCGCCTCGATAACCTCGGACTCGGTGGCCATGCGCAGCTCGGAGCATTTAAGCTGGTTGTTCAGCTTAACCTCGTTTACCTCGAGGTCGCCGCGGATAACCACAAAGATTAACTTGCCGTCGGCGACGTAGAACACCGCCTTGAGGGTGTGGCTCTTGGGTATATTGAGAAAACCAGCCACCTCTTCAATCGTCCCCATGCCGGGCGTGGCGACCTCTTCGATGGGGAGGGGCTCGCCGTTTTCTATTTTCTCCTTGACGCCGACGGCTTTCTCCACGTTGGCGGCGTAGTTGCAGCCGGGACAGTAGATTATCTCGTCCTCGCCGCTTTCGGAAACGGCCATGAACTCGTGGGAGTCCTTGCCGCCGATGGCGCCGCTGTCGGCTTCCACCAGCATCGTCTTCACGCCGCAGCGGTCGAAGACATTCTGGTACGACTGCGCCATCTGCTTGTAGCTGACATCCAGCCCGGCTTCATCCGCATCAAAGCTGTAGAGGTCCTTCATGATGAACTCCCGCACCCTTATCAGTCCGCCCCGGGGACGCAGTTCGTCGCGGAACTTTACCTGAATCTGGTAGAGCTGGAGAGGCAAATCGCGGTAGCTCTGGATATTACGTCCCGCCAGCTGGGTCACCACTTCTTCATGCGTGTTACCCAGAACCATCTTGCGTTCCCGGCGGTCGTAAAGTGTAAAGAGTGTATCCATATTGTCCCGTCCGCTTTGCTCCCATATCTCGAAGGGGTGCAGGACCGGCATGTTGATTTCCTGGCCTCCCGCCTTATCCATCTCGTCACGGATGATATTCTCTATTTTCCTCAATACGCGCCAGCCCAGCGGCAGGTAGGAGTAGATACCGGCCGCCAGCTGGTTGACCATCCCGGCCCTCACCAGCAGCCGGTGACTGGTCGTGTCCGCTTCGGCGGGGACCTCTCTTAACGTCTTCCCGAACAGCTTTGATATACGCACTCTCAACTCCTCGTAATTTTCTTACAGCCTCTCTGCCAGACTATCCAGCTCCGCCTTAACCTGCTGCAGCTTGGCGTCCTCTGCGTCCCGCACTTCTATCAGCTTTTCATATACGGCAAGCAGCTGGGCGGCGGCGGTCGGGTTGGTGGACGCGTCATGTTGCGCGGCAACCGCCACGGCTTCATTGTGTATGTCCAGGATAATCTCGACCCGCGTATTGTGTTCCTTGACGAGGTCGTTGTGCCGTTTTAACTCGGCGGGACTATCGAAGTACCAGCCGTTGTAGTAATGGGCGTTTTCACCCTTGGTAACGACATAGCCGCCGGTGGCTTCCAGCGCCAGGTACTCACCGGGGGTGACTTCCGCCAGCACCCAGGCGTGTGTGCACTGGAGTATATCGGCCACGTTATTGCTGGTATCGCCGATGGCAATGACCGCATTGATTCCCTGGGCTTTGAGCATGTTCCATACCTCACCCGCCATATCCGAGCAGATAAAAAGGTCGGTGGTGCTGTATTCGTGGGTCTCGTAGTAGTACTTCACGATTT
Source organism: uncultured Dehalococcoidaceae bacterium (assembly GCA_964584575.1). Taxonomy (GTDB): domain Bacteria; phylum Chloroflexota; class Dehalococcoidia; order Dehalococcoidales; family RBG-16-60-22; genus JAFGPF01. Next base: position 20,566 of record CAZPAS010000007.1, read on the forward strand.
TCGCGGCGGTCTCGGCGGGCGTCGCCCCGGTGAGGTCACACTTCTCCCGGAGAGCGTTATACTCCTGCCGAAGTGCGTCGTAATCATCGCGGCACGTTTTCAGGTCGTCGATGCAGGCGGTTAAGTCCGTGTGCGCGGTTTCAACATTCGCATTGGCTTCATCGATTTTCGCTTTACACTCGTTGAACGAAGCCAGCAGTGCGTCGTACGATTCCTGGGAGACACCGCCGCCGCATCCCGTCAGCGCCATCGAGACTAAGAACACCCCCGCCACGAGTGCCAGTAATGCCTTCTTTTTCATTTTCTTCTCCTTGTCCTTCATCTGTTTCTCCACCGCCCCTGTACTCCCCGTATTATACCGTTATTCGCTGTGTACGTATATGAAATGTAACC
>CAZPAS010000007.1:21058-30154 GCA_964584575.1 uncultured Dehalococcoidaceae bacterium
GCGGTGAGGAAGTCCTTTTCCTCAACCGTGGCTACCTTCTTGCCTTTTTTAAAGATGACTCCCCTGCCCTTGCCGCAGGCGATGCCCACGTCGGCGTCTTTGGCCTCGCCGGGTCCGTTGACCACGCAGCCCATGACCGCCACCTTAATCGGCTTGTCTATCTTTTGCAGCCTCTCCTCGACCGCTTCCGCCAATTTTACCACGTCCGCCTCGGTGCGACCACACGTCGGACAGCTTACGAGGACGGGCCCGCGCTGGCGCATGTTAAGGCTCTTCAGGATTTCGTAAGCAGCGACTACTTCCTCGCGCGGGTGGGTGGTCAGCGAAACGCGGATGGTATCGCCGATGCCCAGCCAGAGCAGCGTGCCGATGCCTACCGTGCTGCGGATAACGCCCGTGCGGGGCGTGCCCGCCTCGGTGATGCCGATGTGCAGCGGATACGGAATCTTCTCCGCGATATTTTGGTATGCCTCGATAGTTGTGGGGACGTCGAAAGCCTTCAACGATACTTTGATTAAGTCAAAATCCAGGCTCTCCAGCAGGCGTATCTGTCCCAGAGCCGCCTCGACCATCCTTTCGGCGACGGTCAGTCCCCTGCTGCCAGTCTTGGGCAGGCTGCCGGCGTTCAGCCCGATGCGTATCGGCACTCCCCTCTCCTTTGCCGCCAGGGCAACCTGCTTGACCTTGTTCGCCTCGCCGATATTGCCCGGATTGAGGCGGAGTCCGTCGACACCGGCCTCGAGCGATGCCAGCGCCAGCCGGTAGTCGAAGTGGATATCGGCAATCAGGGGAATATTTGTTTTTTGTTTTATGTCAACTATAGCCGCGGTGGCTTGAGTGTCCGGCACCGCCACGCGCACCAGTTCGCAGCCGCATTCCTCGAGCTCCTTTATCTGGTCGATGGTCGCCCGCGCGTTACGGGTGTCCGTCTTGGTCATGGACTGCACGACGACGGGCGCGCCGCCGCCGACGGTCACGTTCCCGATGCGTATGGCTTTACTCATCCGGCGCGTCTTCATCCCATCAGGCTCTCCCCGCTTATCCATCGCACGAGGTCCTGGTAGGTAATCAGCACCAGCAGCGCCAGCAGTATCATAAATCCTACGGAGTGCACGAATCCCTCGACGCGCGCCGATACGCGCTTGCCCCGCCGGAGCCACTCCAGCACGATGAAGATAAGCCTGCCCCCGTCGAGGGCGGGAAACGGTATTATCTGCGTGATGGCGATGGCGATGCTGATGAAAGCCGCCAGTTCCAGCACCGGACTGATGCCGGCATGGGCGACCTCCCCGGTAACCTGCACGATGCCCACCGGTCCCGCCGGAACGAACGGAACCGTGCCGATAACCATGCCGTATATCCCGTTCTTGTATAAAACAAGCGCCTCGATGCAGTTGCGCGCCCCCACCGGAATCGCCTCCCAGGGAGGCAGACTCTCGGGTTCGATAACCAGGTCCTCGTTATGTGAGAGCGTGCCGATAGTCCTTCCCGCCTCGGTGGGTCGCCAGGGCACGGTAAGATAGACGTCTTCAGGTGTACCGTCGGCGCGTTCCAGCGAAATAGTTATCTCCCTGCCCATGTTGAGCACGAGAGCCCGCGAGTAATCGCCCTTGTAGTTCAGCGTCCTGCCGTTTACCGCGAGGAGCGTATCACCCGGCAGCATACCGGCTTCGGCGGCGGGAGAACCGGCCTCGATATCATCCACGATAATCTTGCCGTAAGCCATGTCGTGCGGGACCATGTAGGCTGCCGCCAGCAGCACGAAAGGCAGCAAGAGGTTCATAATGATGCCGCCGCTGATAACCAGCAGCCTCACGCCGTACCCCCTCGACGCCAGCGCCCGCGGCGCTTCCGGGTCTACTTCCCCGGATATCCGGTTGAACCCGCCGAAGGGTATCCAGTTGATGGAATATATCGTCTCTCCCCATTTCTTACCGTAGAGTCGCGGCGGAAAGCCGATGCCGAACTCCTCTACGTAACAGCCCGTCGCCTTGGCGGTGATGAAATGCCCCAGTTCATGCACGATGACAAGCACGGAAAGGACGACTATTCCGACGACAATCGTAAGCACCATCAGCCGGCCACCTCAACAAGTTTTAAAACCGCCTCCCGAGCCCATGTATCCACCGCCATAATCTCTTCCAGCGAGGGATGTGATATATTCCGATGCTGTTCCAGCACCTGTTTAACCAGATGCGCTATATCGGTAAATTTAATGCGCCGCGACAGGAAAAGCTCGACGGCGGCATCGTCGGCGGCGCAGAGTGCCGCCGGGCAGGTCCCCCCTTCCCTGCCCGCCTCCACGGCGAGCCGGAGACAGGGGAACTTATCCATATCCGGCTGCTTAAAAGCAAGTCCGGGAAATTCAGACCAGTCGATAGCAGGCAGGGTATCGTTGGCAAGACGGTCGGGATAGGTAAGCGCGTACTGGATGGGCAGGCGCATGTCGGGTCGACTCAACTGCGCCTTGACCGAGCCGTCGACGAACTCCACCATGGAGTGAACGATACTCTGCGGGTGTACCAGCACCGTAATATCATCGATAGACACGTTGAAAAGCCAGTGCGCCTCGATGATTTCCAGCCCTTTATTCATCAACGTCGCTGAGTCCACGGTCACCTTTTTGCCCATCCGCCAGGAAGGGTGTTCCAGCGCCTGCTCCACGGTTATAGCTTCCATCTGTTCTTTAGAATAATTACGGAAAGGCCCGCCCGACGCGGTGAGGATAATCCTTCGTGCCGACTGCTTCTCTCCGTTGAGGCACTGCCAGATGGCGCTGTGTTCGCTATCGACGGGCAGCAGGCGGGCGCCGTTCTTGTTGACTTCGGCAGTTATTATCTCCCCGGCGGCAACCAGCGATTCTTTATTGGATAAAGCGATAGCCTTGCCCGCTCTGGCCGCCGAGATTACCGCCCCCAGTCCCGCCGTCCCAGAGGTAGCCATAACGACTATATCCACGTCGGGAAGACAGGCGATTTCCTCCAGCGATATTATTTCACAGCCCGCGTCACGCAGGCGTTTTGATATGCCTTCATCATCGACGGAAGCCGCGTAGCTGACGAACTGCGGGCGGAACTCGTTTACCTGCTCCGCCAGTAAATCAACGTTTTTGCCAGCCGCCAGCGCCACCACCTTAAATTGCTCCGGTAGAGCCCGCACGACCTCCAGCGTCTGCCGTCCGATGGAACCGGTCGAGCCCAGGATAGCCAGCCTCCTGACCACTTTTCCCATAATACTATATCTTACAACAAAAGCAGCGTTGAAGCTATTGACGCAAGCTAAAAAAGTGAGTAATGGGTCAATTCGAGTTTCTCTAGATTTGATAAATGTTTTTTAGGCGCGGTAAAGCTAGAACCAAGAAATTATCAAGTGCAAGACAGTCTGAAATAACTAAAAAGGGGGTTGGTTAGGTAGGGCAAGTCATTTTAGTCTTTAGCTAATTTAGCACTGACATAGCGGTTAAAACTAACCCTAGATTCCGCTGCCTGAATAGCAAGTTTTCTATGTATTTCAGATGGAATTCGTACAATAAAATTCCCAGAATAATTCTTAGTTGATAAAGGTTGAGGTAAGTCCTCTCCATTGGACTCCATATCCAATATCACTTCAGCGACGACTTCATTTATACCACGCAATGCTTCCTCTTGAGTACCGGCTAACCAACTTAGACTAGGAAATTCTGCACACATACCGACAAATTCTTTATCTTCCTCAGACCAAGTCACTCTATAAGTATAAAGGTCATTTTTTCTTTCTACTTTTGTTATCACTTTCTATCTCCAATCTCCTTAGAGCCTTAATTACTTGTCTCACTTGATAGGCTTTTGCTTTCCCATTTTTCTCTTGTATATTTACTCTAGGGTCACCCTGCCATGGGGTCTTATATATTCTGTGGCTACTACCCTTTTGTCGTGCCTCTCCGAAGTAGTAATCACAAATTTTACACAGGTCTGTGAATCTAACATTGCTCGGGTTTTTCTCTAACTCCCTAACATCATCATCTATAGAATCCATACATCTATATACCTACACATATACATAGTATCATTAATGATACTATTTGTCAATACGCTTTTTATAAAAATTTGAAAATCTTTATAAAATTACCCTAAAAATATAAACAGTACGTTCTCTTGACAGAAAAAGCCGGGGAAAGGTATATTAGTTGATATAGTTAATTATTCATATTATGAACTAAGTTTATTAACTCGAGGCATCAAATGAACAAAAACGTGCTCGATAGCGTTGTCAATGACCTGCTTTCCATCACGCCGCTGGTACGCCGCAGCATCCAGAGGAAAGTGGTGCGGACAGCCTTTGCTCAGGTTGAAGAGGATATCACCCTGCCCCACCTGGAGATAATGAAGATACTTAAGGAAGAGGGCAACCGGCACATCGCCGAGATAGGCGAGAGACTGTTAATCCCCAAGCCGCAGATGACCCACCTCATCGATAGGCTGGAAAACCTGGGGACTGTGGTACGACAGGCGGACACCACCGACCGGCGTATCACCAACATCATGTTGACCGATAAAGGCAGGCGGATTATTGAGGAGCTGGACCATGTCCTGACGGAGAGCATCCGGGTGAAATTGTCCTGCCTCTCCAAAAACGAGCTGCAGGAACTGTCTACCTCGCTGAAAAAACTCCGCGATATCCTCAATAAGCTTTAGAATTCAATCGAACAGGGACAAATTCTTTGGAAATCAAGGAAGCGCCGTCATATCAAAGCTCGTTGCCCAGGCGTCAGGTAATCGCCGCCCTGATAGGCACGATGCTCTCCATGTTCCTGGGGTCGATATTCATGACCATTGCCGCGACGGCAATGCCCAGGATTATTACCGACCTCGGCGGCTTCAGTCAGTACACCTGGGTATTTACGTCCTATATCATTACCGAGACCATCGCCGTGCCGCTGACCGGCAAACTAACCGACATGTACGGTCGCAAGTGGTTCTTCGTCGTCGGTATGGCTATTTTCACTGTGGGCTCCTTCCTCTGCGGCATCAGCCAGTCGATGACCCAGCTTATTATCTTCCGCGCCTTCCAGGGAATTGGATTCGGCATCATGTCCGCGCTGGGATTCATCGTTATCGCCGACATCTTCGCGCCGGAGGAACGTGGTAAATACGTGGGGCTGATGTCCGGTGTCTTCGGTCTCTCGACGATTATCGGGCCCACCCTGGGCGGCTACCTGACTGATACGCTTTCCTGGCGCTGGTGCTTCTTCGCCCCCATACCCGTCGGGGTAATAATCATCGTTATCTTCATATTTATGTTCCCGCAGCTTAAGGTAGGCGAAGTAAGACACCGGATAGACTACGGCGGCGTGGTGACGATGACCCTGTTTGTCGCCACGCTGATACTGGCACTGACCTGGGGCGGCGTCGATTATGCCTGGGGTTCCGCCATGATAATCGGCATGCTGGTTTTCTCGGTGGTGATGCTGGTTTTATTTATCCTGAATGAAAGCCGTGCGCAGGAACCCATCATACCGCTGACGCTTTTCAAGAACCGCGTGATGGTGGTATCGGCTATTGTCAGCCTGTTCATGGGGGCAGCGTTCTTCCCCGTGGTCAACTTTATCCCCCTGTTCTTCCAGGGAGTCCTGGGCACCTCCGCCACGGCAAGCGGCGGTTTTCTCACGCCGATGATGCTCGGGGCCTCTGTGGGCAGCTTTTTCAGCGGGCAGCTACTCTCCCGCGCCGGCGGGCGCTACCGCCTGCAGGGCACCATCGGCTTCGGCATGACGGTGGTGGGATTTTTCCTGCTTTCCAGAATGACCCCGGAAACGAGCTTCGCGGTAGCTATAACCAACATAGTGATTATCGGTCTGGGTAATGGACTGGTTATGCCTATTCACACGCTGGCGGTGCAGAATACCGTCCCCTACTCCATCATGGGCACGGCGACTTCCATGATATCGTTGCTCCGTCCGCTGGGCGGCGTGCTCGGACTGGCGATGGTCGGCACGATACTGAACAATAATTTCGCCTCTTCGTTCATCAAGAACCTCTCGCCGGAGGTAAAAGCCGTGGTATCGCCGGAACAGCTGGCGTCGATAGTGGACAATCCCCAGGCACTGGTGAACCCGGAAGCCCAGGCGCAATTACAGGCCATGTTCGATGGTATGGGCAGTCAGGGCACGGTGCTCTTCGACCAGCTGTTACTGACACTGCGGAATGCGTTGAATTCAGCCCTGGTACAGGTCTTCTTCGTATTTATGATTGTGACCGTCCTGGGACTGATAGCTAACTTCTTCCTCAAGGGAGTCCCGCCAAACCGACCCAAAACTGAAACTGCGATTACAGATACCGGAGAAAAAAGCCAGTAAAGCCAGAGGTTCGTCAGTATAAAGAATCACCAGTCAAAAAACGGGAGGTGCCATGAAAGAGAATAAAGTATATGACTGCCTGCTGGATTTAGTCAGGAGAAGGCGTACCGTCCGCCAGTTCAAACCCGACCCCGTGCCGGACGGATATATTGAGAAGATCATCGAAGTGGCACGCTGGGCTCCTTCCGGATTTCATACGCAACCCTGGGAATTCGTCGTCGTGAAGAATAAAGAGGTCAAGGATGCCGTTGTGGCCGCCCTTGACAGACGCGCTCCTCCCATCACCAATCCCGTCCGGGGCGACCGGGCGCCTGCTTCCCCTCGGAGGAGCTTTCGTGACGCGCCGGTATTTATTCTCCTGCTGGCTGACTGGAGGGCAAAGGTAGGCCTCCCCGGTCATCCCAGGGAGAAAAATGCCCGGGTCACCGCTCTCTACAACTCCAGCCTGGCCAGCGCGTTCCTCTACATGCACCTGGCGGCGGCATCACTGGGACTGGCTTCACAATGGTACACCGCCACATCCAGCCCGGATGCGGAACGGGAGATTAAGGAAATCATCGGCATCCCGGAGCCTTTAACTATCTACGATATGATGGTGCTGGGATATCCTGCCAGCCCCCCGAACCCTAAAGAAGTCAGGGCCTTCAATGAGATAATCCACTACGATAATTGCGGGCCGCAGGACTTCCGCACGGACGAGCAGGTCGCCGCCGACGCGGAAAAGACCTGGGCGTGGTGCATGGCAGGACACTAATATACTTTGCGTATCCGGACGAAAAACAAAAGAGGGAGTTCGCGGTTGGTGAACTCCCTCTCCGTTATTTATCGATTACTATTTATTTACTTGGAAAGAGGTATGTCTCCCAGGTTGACGTCCTTTTCCGTGTTGAGCTTGTCGAAAGTCTTGGCGGCGAAGCCTTTCGCCTCTATCTTGAGATTGTAAACGCCTTCATCGAGTCCCTCGAACCAGAAATCACCGAACCCGTCGGTGGTAGTTGTCAGACTCTTGCCGCCGCTGAGGGTGCAGGTAGCGCCGATGACGACTTCTTTCTCCACGGGGTCGTAAACGGTGCCGGCGATGAACTTCTTGGGGATGTTCAGATAATATACCCGCGGCTTGGCGCCGAGTTCGGGCTTGAGCACCTCCGCTTTAGCAATCAGGTCTTTAAACTCCGACTCCTCCCCGAATTTAATAGCCTCGGTGGGGCAGGCATCGGCGCAGCGGGGTATCGTCCACTCGCCGCTGTCGAGCAGGTGGGCGCAGCCGGTGCACTTCTGGGCGATGTTCAGGTCTTCATTCATAAAGATAGCGTCGTACGGACAGGCGTCGACACAGGCTTTACAGCCGGTGCACTTCTCCGGGTCGATGATGACCAGTCCGTCGTCCCTCTTGTAGATAACGCCTTCGATGGGACAGGCGGGTATGCAGGGAGCCTCGTCACAGTGCTGGCAGGGAATCGGGATATAGTGCATCTTTACCTTGGGCACGGTGCCCCGGATGTGCTCGGTCTGCCGCATCCAGAACTGGCCGGTATCCGGCTGCGGCTTGGCATAGGGCGTCCAGTCGTTGCCGACATGCTCGTCCTTGCAGGCTATCTGGCAGCTGTAGCAGCCATTGCAGATTCCAACGTCAATTACGAAAACCTTCATTTATTCCATACCTCCTTCAACCCAGGCGTTAAAGCGCAATCCCGCCGCCTGGTCGTATTCCCTCTTGTAGGCATCATCGAAAGCCTCGGGGTCCATCTTACGCCATTCCTCGTAGTCCTTCTCGGTAACCTTCTGCACGTCAACCAGGTAACCGCTGGTCGCCTGGCCGACGGCGTTGCGCGAGGAAACGCCGTAAGGTGCGATGGTATTGATGGCGCCGCCGCGGTCGACCCAGCCGGGTACCAGCGGGTCGTGGCGGGCGCCGTGGTCTACGTAAGCTACACCCGGCATCACCCTCTCCCAGACTCGCGCGCCGCAGAGAACGATGCCCCTCTCGTTGAACACTTTGGCAATATCCCCGTCCTTAATGCCCCTCTTTTCGGCGTCTTTTGGATTAATCCAGACGGGCTCATACTTATAGCCGTCGGCCCCCAGCACCTTACAGGTGGGGGCTTCCCTCGTCCAGGTAATATCGTCGCCCTGGGCATGGGTGCGCCAGCGGCCGTGGTTGGACATGAGGAGCATCGGGAACATGGCGGCACGTTCGCTGGAAATCCTCTCGTCGTGGGTCTCGCTCTTTTCAATCCACTTCGGAATGGGCGGCCTTTCCTTGTCATCCGGGAAGTGCTCCGCCAGCCTCGCCGAGTAGAACTCCAGCTTGCCGGTGGGAGTTTTAAGCGGGTTATTCTCGGGGTCTTCGTAGAATTTCCTGAAGCCGGGCGAGTCGCTCTCCCAGTCCTTGGCAACCGGGAACACGTAGTATTTCTTTTCCAGAAAGTCGTCCCACTTGATGAGGTGCTCGATTTCCATATCGTCGAAGACCTGTTTCTGGAGGTCGCGGGTTGTCTTGCGTTCGCTGAACTGGTCACCGTAGCCGAGCTTCTCGGCTATCTCCAGCACTACTTCGTAGTCGCTCTTGGACTCGCCGACCGGCTGGACGGCCTGTTCCATAATAGCAATGCTGTGGAAGTTGACGCCCTGCCGGACGTTGGTGACGATATCCTCCACCTCCAGCGTAGTGTTGGAGGGCAGGACGACATCGGCGATGAGGCAGTCATTTTCCAGCCAGGGGTGCTGGGCGACAACGGTCTCAATCTTGGGATTGCGGAAGG